>JAUVBY010000036.1 GCA_030590945.1 Gammaproteobacteria bacterium
AGACTTAAAACCTAAATCCCGTTTTATCGTCATCCTCGCGTATGCGGGGATCCATAATACCGTCAGAAACAGGCTTATGGATTCCCGCCTTCGCGGGAATGACGCTTTAACCGGACAGTAGTAACTTCCCTTAACAGGTAAAACGAAAAAGCCGGTACTAAATCGTATCGGCTTTTTTATGAGTACTACATTCCGCCAGGCGATGACAGAACAAACCCTGGGCCGTTCAACTACTTTTTTGACACAGCGTTACACTGAGGACAAGGATTTATATTTCTCTGTGCGCTCTGTGGCTTCTGTGTTTAAGAAGTGTTTGTATCGGAATATCTCTAACGCTTGACCGACCAGCTAAACTCCCCGCCCGGTTTATCTTCAATTCTCACACCAAGCGCCACCAGCTGATCGCGAATTTCGTCGGCCCGTGCCCAGTTTTTATCATTTTTAGCAGCACTTCTTTCTTCCAGCAAATTCTGTACTTCCGCAGCAGTTAAATCGCCCGCGACAATTTCGCTCTGATCAGAAATGGATGTGCCCAGGAAGGAAGCCGGATCCTGATAAACAATACCCAGGGTGCCGCACATAACCTTAAAGGCGGCAATTTCCGGCGCACAATCTGCAGCGCAATCGAGCTGTTTATTAATTGTTCTGGTAACATCAAACAGAACTGCCAGCGCCTCAGGCGTATTAAAATCATCGGACATCGCTTGCTTAAAGCGCTTCATCCAGTTGTTATCTTCTTCGGGCGCCGCCGCATCTAAATAAGCTGTTTCAAGCCGATCTGCTACTTTATAAAGTCGATCCAGCGCAAGCCGGGCATTTTCCAGCGCTTCGCCAGAATAATTTAACGGGCTGCGATAGTGGCTGGCCAACATCATGAATCGTATTACTTCACCCATACGCGCTGGCTGCGTATCCTGCGCCAGGATTTCTCGAATGGTGAAAAAATTACCCAAAGATTTTGACATTTTCTCCTTGTCGATCTGCACATATCCATTGTGCATCCAGAAATTTGCAAAGGTGCAGCCCGTAGCGGCTTCCGTTTGCGCAATTTCATTTTCATGATGCGGAAATTGCAAATCCATACCACCTGCATGAATATCGAAATGATCGGCAATGCATTGGGTTGACATCGCTGAGCACTCAATATGCCAACCAGGGCGCCCTTCTCCCCAGGGTGAGGCCCAATGAGGTTCGTCAGGCTTGGCGCGTTTCCACAATACAAAGTCTACCGGGTCTTCTTTATCATTATCTTTCTCAACGCGTGCACCCACGCGCAGTTCGTCAATATCTTTGCCGGACAAACGACCATAGTTATCAAATTTTCGCACTCGATAATATACATCGCCCAATTCTCCCTGGTAGGCATAACCTTTGTCTTCCAGTTGCTGAATCATGTTGATGATGTCGTCGATGTGGCTGGTTGCGCGCGGCTCAAGATCCGGGGGAAGCACGTTCAGAACCTCAGAATCCTCATGCATCGCATCAATAAAGCGGGTGGTTAGCACCTGATAGTCTTCTTTATTCGAGATTGCGCGTTCGATAATTTTATCGTCAATATCCGTAATATTACGCACATAATTAACCTTATAACCCAGAGCACGCATGTAACGCACAGCCATATCAAAAACCACCAGCACACGCGCATGGCCGAGGTGACACAGGTCATACACCGTCATTCCACAGACATATAAACCGATCTTCCCTGCTTTTATAGGGATAAACTCTTCTTTTTTTCGGGACAGGCTATTGTAGATATGCAGCATGGTGTCAGATTAAGTTAAAATTCGATATACACAATGTACCCCGGTTAACGCCAGAAACGTATGCAGACTCTCTCCGGGGTGTCCTGCATCAACGACCGCGGAGTATATCAAACCGCAAGCCACTTTAAGCACATGACCATTGCCTTTATCTCAGATTTACACCTAAGCGCAGCGCGCCCCTCCTCCATATCACGGTTTTGTGATTTTATGGAGGTTTCTGCTACGCAACTAAGCACTCTGTATATCCTGGGCGATTTATTTGACTACTGGGTAGGTGATGATGGCGCCGAAGCACTTGGCTTTACCCGGGTCGAACAGGCTTTAAAACAAACCAGCGACAGCGGGACGGAAATATATTTCATTGCAGGAAACCGGGATTTTCTGGTTGGTGATGCATTTGCTGAGCGAACTGGCGTAAAAATCCTGAAAGATAAAACCGTACTTGAACTATACGGGCAACGCGTCATGATCGCTCACGGTGATCAATTCTGTATTGATGATATAGAATATATGAAAGCACGAGCGCATTTTCTTAACCCCCAGTGGCAGCAATCCGTGCTAAAAACACCCATTGAAGATCGTATTCAGGAAGCGATGAAACTGCGCTCTGAAAGTGAACAGCGAAAAAGCGGTCAATCTGAAGAGATAATGGATGTGAACCAACAGGAAATTATTCGGGTATTCAAAGAAAACAATCTAGACCTCATGATCCACGGTCATACTCATCGCCCCTACGTACATCAACTGGATGTCGATGGAAAAACCTGTCGCCGTTATGTTTTAGGCGAATGGAAAACCGAGCGCAGCGTGATTTATGCCAACCAGGGAAAATTCTACCTGAAGAAATAGGAAGTTTCAAAACACTGTGCCAGGCTTAAAACGTAAGCCGATCAGTTTTAAGCGCGTTTTTCCTCAACATCACCCAGTTCTGATAAATCCAGGTCGTTACCCTTTTTGCCTTTTTTCGCGTTGTCGCTGCGCTGAGATTCGATCAATTTCAGGTATTCCGGTGTGACATCACCCGTCAGGTATTCGCCGGTAAAACAGGATGTATCAAATTCTCTGATTTTATCCTGCCCGACTTGTACCGCCTCGATCAGCTGCTCGATATCCTGATAAAGAATCCAGTCGGCGCCAATTTCTTCACCAATCTCATCGATGCTTTTACCGTGCGCGACAAACTCTTTTGAGGTAGGCATATCAATACCGTATACATTAGGATATCGAACCGGTGGTGCAGCCGACGCGAAGTAGACGCGCCTTGCCCCGGCTTCGCGAGCAAGCTCAATAATTTTACTGGAGGTTGTCCCGCGTACGATAGAATCATCAACCAGCAATACGTTTTTACCTTCAAACTCGCTGGGCATGGCATTGAGTTTCTGGCGCACTGACTTCTGGCGTTCACTCTGACCGGGCATGATAAATGTTCGCCCGATATAACGGTTTTTGATAAACCCTTCCCGATATTCAACACCGAGTTTTTTGGCCAGCTGTTGAGCAGCCGGTCGCGACGTATCCGGTACCGGGATAACCACGTCTATATCGTGATCCGGCCACTTACGCAATAATTTCTCGCCCAGTTTGTCACCCATGCGTAACCGCGTTGTATACACCTCGATTCCATCGATAATTGAATCAGGGCGGGCCAGATACACGTATTCAAAAATACAGGGATGGGCTTCTGTTTTTTCAGCGCAAATTTTCCGATGCACTGTACCATCGGTTTCTATATACACGGCTTCTCCGGGCATTAAATCCCCCACCCGCTCAAAATCAAGCACATCAAAAGCAATGCTTTCAGATGAGAACATGTGCGCCCTGGAGTTATTATCTCCACGCTTTGTGTCACGAATACCGTAGGTTAGCGGGCGAACCCCATGAGGATCGCGAAAGGCGAGTATGCCATTGCCTACAATCATCGATACGATGGAATAACCCCCGCTGCAGCGTTTAAATACACCCGCCACAGCAGCGAATACGCTCTCCGGTGTCGCCGTCAGGCTTCGATGTTCCAGCGCCTCGCGCAACTCATGCGCAAAAATATTCAAAATGATTTCAGAATCAGACTGCGTATTCAGGTGGCGCAGATCCTGTTTGAACAACTCTGATCGTAATTGATCTGCGTTCACCGTATTACCATTGTGCGCAATGGCAATACCAAACGGCGAATTAACGTAAAAAGGCTGTGCTTCTGAGCGTGAATCACTGCCAGCGGTCGGATAACGCACATGCCCTATACCCATGTTCCCTTTCAGCTGAAGCATATGGCGCGTTCTAAACACATCTCGAACCAGTCCATTGTCTTTCCTTAGATATACCTTGTTCCCGCTGGAAGTCATAATGCCGGCGGCATCCTGCCCTCGATGCTGGATCACGGTAAGCGCGTCGTAAATCGACTGATTAACGGGGCTGTTATCAAGTAAACCTATAATTCCGCACATAATAACTCGTCCGCTATGAAGAAAAACAAATGCCCTTATGCAACCTTAAACCGAACAGGTCAGGCTTCAATTTTGCTAATGATATCCATTGGCAAATAAGACTTGAACCATTCCACCAGCGGTTCAAAGTAGGGTATAAATTTTGAATCTATCCACCATTGCTGATTGTCCATTGCCATGAAACGCCCGACCAGGATGAGCACGACAATAATGGCAGCCGCACGTAATGCACCGAACAAACTACCAATTGAGCGATCCACGCCTTTCATGCCGGAAGATTCAAAAACCTGGCTGATAATGTGGCTAATGATAGAAAATAGAATAAGCGAAATCAGGAATACGGCCACATAGGCAATAGCCAGATCCAGCGGTTCCTGATTTACATACGGTTTAATATATTCCGAGGCCTGTTCACCGAATTGAAAAGCTACAAAAGCAGCAAGCACCCACGATGCCACAGACAAGGTTTCTTTAACGAACCCCCGATAAACTCCTATCAGAATGGACATCGCAAATATTGCGATTATGATGATATCTATCCACGGCATGTTCATGTTAAACCCTGATTTTTATACGTTTGAATATTCAGACACTTTGTAGCGATCGTACCCGGCTTTATGATTTGAAAGGATAGGCCGCCACATAACCACCGTTTCCAGTTTGTTGCTCAAGTTGCCTGGATATAGCCTGTGCTTCGCCTTTGCTGGCAAACGGGCCGATCCATACGCGTTTTGCGTTCCCAAAACTCGCTTTAGCATTGCTAACGTTTGGCGCGTAGCCGTTATTTTTGAGTATGCCGGCAATCGCTACTGCATTTTCCGGTTTAGAGAAAATACCTGCCTGCACAACCCAGCCTGATTTCAAATCGCCTGTGCCTTTTTTCGCAACGCTTTCTTTCGCAGTACTTGCTTTTTGGGTACTCGCCTTTGTAACAGCCGTTTTTTTGGTGGCGGGTGTGGGCGCCGCTACTGCCTGCTTTTCAACTTTAGGTGCGGTATCTGCTCCGGTAATTAGTTTATCCAGACGCAAAGGTTGTATATCGACTTTCTTAGCTGATTTAGAAGTTGAAGTGGTCGATTTATCTAACTTCTTAAGGACCACCCCTTCATCTTTAGAATCTCCGGCATCATCAGCGCCTGCCACATTTTGTTGCGACGGGTCATTGTCTGGCAAAGGCTGTATCCGGGATTCGAATGTAGTACTTTTAGCGGGTAACGACTCGGGGTCAACCGCATGCTTGGGTTCCCCCAAAAACAATGGAATGATAATCACCGCAGCAAACACAAGTATGCCCGCACCAAGTAATCGGTTTTTGAGTTGGGTATTGGAAAGAGATTCAGGCAAAATGGAGCGATCAAGCTTAAGCTGTGAGAATCGGGATTATAGCACCGACAAGATAAAACGAGCCAAATATTAGCACTAGATCATTAGATTCGGCATTCCTGTTTGCCGCGGCATAAGCTAATTGCGGAGTGGTGTACAAACCAATGTTTGGACGTTCGGCCGTTTGTAAAGTACCTGCGAATAATTTGGTACTCAATGCTTGTGCACTTTGGCCCCGTTCACCCTCCAGATCACATAAATACCAGTGCTTGATACGCGCCTTGAGCGCCTCATATGCCAGACCATAACTTTTATCTGCCAGGGCGCCAAACACCGCATGTACCCGGCCCTGTAATTCAAGCGTATCAATATAATCGAGCATCGCAAGCACGGAGGCCTCATTGTGCGATACATCAAGCAGAGTTGATGGCTTACCTTTGAAAAACTGTAACCGGCCGCGTAGTGATTGCTTTTCCAGGCCAGCACGCAATTGAGCTTGTTCTACAGGCAAATAATTATTCAGCATTGCGATCGTTGCTACGACACCCGCGCGATTATTTTGTACGTGCGCTAATGCAGCTTCAAGTTTCAAGCCTTTGAACACCTTCAGCCGAACGTGCTCAGACGTAAACACCTGCGCTCCCTGCCCCTCTTTTTTGAGGCTGTACTCAGCACCGGCCTGAACAAACTCAGCCTGTTTTTCTTTTGCGATGCTGATCGCGCTGGCGGGAATATCCGGATCAGCAAATACGGCTTTGCCTGATGATTTTATGATGCCCGCTTTTTCAATCGCTATCTGTTCACGAGAATCCCCCAACCAGGCAGTATGATCAATGCCAATCGAAGTAATCAGCGCCAGCTTATTATTGACCACGTTCACTGCGTCCAGGCGCCCGCCCAGACCGACTTCGAGCAAAATAACGTCCGGTTTGGCACGGCAAAACAGATCCAGTGCCAGCAGGGTATTAAATTCAAAAAAGGTAAGTGGAACGTTCCCTCGAACCGCTTCAATATATTCAAACGAGGCCAGTAGCCGCGCGTCATCGACAGGGGTATTATTCAGGCATATTCGTTCATTAAATCGAAGCAGATGTGGAGAGGTAAATGAGGCTGTGTAATACCCCGCCTGTCGATAAACCGCGTCCAGCATCGAGACACTACTGCCCTTACCATTAGTTCCTGCTACGGCAATAACCGGTGGTAGTGTGGCGGGTTTAAACCTGCCCCATACTTTAGCAACGCGCTCCAGGCCCAAATCGATCGTTCGGGCATGCAGCGTTTGAATATAGTCAACCCATTGGGATAATGTACGGGACATGCCTTAGTCCAAATTTTTAAACCGACTCATGAGAATCTGTCGAATTTTGCTCCAAAACAGCCAAACCCGGCAGACTCCTAGGCGAACACCCTGGTTTGTGATCGTGGTTCGAAATACAAACTTGAAAGCATTCGATGGATACTCGCAGGTAATTCAGATCGTGCCACAATCATATCGATCGAACCATGCTCAAGTAAAAACTCAGCCCTTTGAAAACCTTCGGGCAGCTTTTCCCGTACTGTCTGCTCAATTACCCGTTGCCCTGCAAACCCCACCAGCGCTTTGGGCTCGGCAATAATCACATCACCCAGCATCGCAAAGCTTGCGGATACACCGCCCATGGTCGGGTCGGTAAGCACCGAAATATAGGGAATCGCCTCATCTTTAAGGCGTTTTAGCGCCGCAACCGTTTTACTTAACTGCATCAGGGAAAATAAGGCTTCCTGCATGCGCGCACCGCCACTGGCCGAAAAGCAGATAAATGGAATGCGTTCTTCAATGGCTCGATCAACTCCACGCACAAATCGCTCTCCAACAACCGCGCCCATTGAGCCCCCCATAAAACTAAAATCAAAGGCCGCGACCACTACCGCCTGATCAATCAGCGTTCCCTGTGCGACGAGCAGTGCCTCGCTTGAATCGCATTTTCGGATCGCTTCGTTCAGGCGATCTTTATATTTTTTAAGATCACGAAATTTAAGCGCATCCAGCGGGCGTACTTCTTCACCAATTAATTCATATGAAGTCGCCCCAAAAAATGACTTGAGCCGTCGCTGCCCGCCAATTCGATGATGATGATCACATTTCGGGCAAACCTCAAAACTACTCACCAGCTCCTCAGCATACAAAACCGCCTGACAGCCATTACATTTGCGCCATAGACCTTTGGGCACGCCTGAACCACTGTCACGTCCACCCTTGATTTTTGGTGGAATAATTCTGTCTAACCAGTTCATGAAATTGCCTGTTTAATTTTGCTCAGATTATACCTCAAGATACCCAGGAGCCTGTCGGACTTAGCATATTTCGTTCATAATTCCCGAATATCGATAAACTGAGCTTATCATGATCGTCAAATGGAACAACCATTCTTCTCACATAATAAACTCATTTTATTCGATCTCGAGAATTTTGCTCCGAAACAGCCAAGCCCGACAGACTCCCAGACTGGAATGAATCATGTTAGCACCTGAATTAAACCGACAGCCAGGGCGCCAGTAATTTAAGCGTTCTTTGGCTTGCACCCTGGTTAGCCTGTACCAGGGCCAGGCCATTTCCCCCCATCATTGCGCGTGTTTCAGGCGCGCCCGACAATCGCAGACCAGCCTGCAACAAATCAGCCTGATCAGATACCTGTATCCCGGCATTTTCGTCGCGCACGATTTGTGCAATCTGAGTAAAGTTAGACATAAACTCACCAAATATTACCGGCACTCCAGCCTGACACGCCTCCAGAATATTGTGCCCGCCCACCGGCACCAGACTACCGCCAATAAACGCCCAATCGCTAATCGCTATAAACTGACTCAATTCGCCAATACTATCGAGCAGCAACACCCGGGTATCATCCCTTAGGCGCTCCCGGGCAAGCAATTCGCTGCGTTTCTGGGTTACAAACCGGCTGCAACACATCTGATACACCGACTCGAAGCGTTCCGGGTGGCGAGGAGCCAGAATCAGCAACCGCGATGCCTTATCGCGCACCAGATCTGCGTGTACATTCAAAACAATCTCATCTTCGCCCTCGTGCGTACTGCCGGCCAGCCAGATACCTTGTTGAGAAGCAATGCCAGTCTGCAGCCCCGGGTTTAAAATTTGTGTTTGAACGTGTTCTTCAAGGTCAAATTTGAGATTGCCGACCACCTCTACACTGCTCGCTTCAGCCCCTAATGCAACTGCCCGTTGCGCGTCATTTTCTGTTTGCGCAGCGATCTGATCCACCCGGGACAGCGCTGCGGAGATTAGCGCAGGAAATTTTCGATATCGCCGAAAAGAGGTTTCGCTCAAGCGCATATTTGAAATCAGTAATTTAGTGCCCCGCTGTGAGGCCTGGTGCAGCAAGTTCGGCCAGATTTCGGTTTCCATGATAATCCCGATATCGGGCTGGCATTTTGATAAAAATCGACGTACAGAACCCGGTAAATCATACGGCGCATAGACATGGTACACGCTGGAACCAAGCTGTTTTTGAATCACTTCTGATCCCGTTGGAGTACCGCAGCTTACCGTGAAGTTAACATCCGCATACTGCGAGCGTATAGCCTTGATGAGCTTGATTGCCGCGATGGCCTCACCGACCGAAACCGCGTGTACCCAGATACCCCCCGCTGGCGGCTGGTATTTGTATAATCCAAAGCGCTCGAATACGCGTTGCCGGTAGGCCGGATTTTTGATTGAACGATACAACAGACGCAACAGTATGAACGGCAGCAACAAATATAACAACAGGCTATATATCACTCGCACCTTGATGCTCCTGACATATCATTGATTACGAATTGCTTATTCACCCCGGCCGGATACCTGTAACCAGTCGCGAGGTTTTAGAAAATAGTCGCCTAACCGGGCCTCGGGGCTTCCGGGTTTTGTTTGATAGTTATAGTGCCATTCTACTTTAGGGGGCAAAGACATCAGAATGGATTCTGTCCGTCCGCCCGATTGCAGCCCAAATATCGTGCCACGATCATACAAAAGATTATATTCAACGTAGCGGCCACGCCGATAAGCCTGAAATGCACGCTCAGCCTCACCAAAAGGCAGGTCTTTATTCCGTTCAACGATAGGTTGATACGCCTTTAAATAGCTGTCACCCACGCTTTGCATAAAGGCAAAGGCATGCTCAAAATTCTGCTCATTGAAATCATCAAAAAATAAGCCGCCCACACCGCGTTGCTCATCGCGATGTTTCAAGTAGAAATACTCATCGCACCAGGCTTTAAACCGCGAATAGTATGATTCGTCAAATTCATCACAGGCTGCTTTGGCGACACGGTGCCACGCGATCACATCCTGTTCGTTCGCATAGTATGGCGTTAAATCATATCCGCCACCAAACCACCATACGGGCTCACTACCATCGGGATCGGCGATAAAAAATCGTACGTTGGCATGCGAGGTTGGCACGTAAGGATTCATAGGATGAATCACAACCGATACACCCATTGCCTCAAACGGTTTGCCCTGCAATTGCGGGCGTTTGGCAGAAGCCGCAGCAGGCAGGCAGTCGCCTTTGACATGAGAAAAATTAACCCCGCCTTTTTCGATGATATTGCCGGTGATCACCCTTGATTCCCCGCCTCCACCATTGGCATGCTGCCATTGGTCGGCCTGAAAAATAGCCGAGTCTTCGACCTGTTCGATACCGTCACAAATGGTACTTTGCAGATTAAGAAAGTATTTTTCTATAGATTCTATTGGCAATGTTTTCATATACTTACTCCCTTAATATACTTAAAGTTCTAGCATCAATTATCTGACTGGGTTTAGCCAGTCCCTGTACAGGCAGGTCGATTATATAGTCTATTTCATCCGCAAAGGCATCCGACACATCGGCTGCGTATATAAGTGGCGGCTGTCCCTGAAAGTTTGCGCTGCTTGAAACAATCGCAGATTGGGCACACTGGCACAAAGCACGCAGCGTTGCAAAAGCAGACACTCGCACAGCAAGTGTGTCATGTTTCCCGGTAAGTTCGGCCCCGGCACGCGATGAAGCAGGGACTAACCAGGTGGTAGGCCCGGGCCAGCTTGCCTCGATACGCTCCTGCTGCGAGCTATCCAGCGTATCCCATTCAAGGTAAGGCAATAAACGATCAAAACGATCGGCTACCAGAATAAAACCCTGCGTGGGGGGGCGATTTTTCAAGGCGCGAATTCGCGCCACGGCCTGCTTATCGTGTGGATCGCATCCCAGGCCAAAACAGGCTTCGGCAGGGTACGCGATCACACCGCCCTGCGTTAAGATTTGGGCAGCGACCTGAATAGAGTCGTGTGGCTTGCTCAATTGCGGTTACGGCTCAAAATCCAAAATCGCTTCGGAAAGTACGTATTTATTTTTAATGCCATCAGTATACCTGCGCTATCCGCGATCCAGTCGAGCACGGAAAAACTTCTGCCCGGGATGAAGTGTTGCAATACTTCCGTCAAGGCCGCATACACAATCAGCACCAATAGGAATTTATAGGTAGAGCTATGCCATTCGGCCTGCAATGCCAGGCTGGCAAGCACGTAAAAGCCCGTGAAATGAATCAATTTATCCCAGCTTCCGGCACTCACGAGAGTTGTTGGTGTTAACAACTGCCAACTTAACAGCATAAGATATAAAACAAAACTGACGCGCCACACACGTTGGTGTGACATACACTTACGCCTCTTCGCGCCGAACTGCCCGATAAGCAATATCCTTACGAAACCACATTCCCTGCCAGCTTATCCCTTCGATCGCTGCATAGGCCTTACTCTGGGCCAGCTGCGTGTTATCTCCCAGCGCACAAACACAAAGTACGCGCCCGCCGTTGGTGACAATATCAGCACCATCAGCCCGGGTGCCAGCGTGGAATATCTTTACACTAGCCACCGGTTTTAGGCTTTCATCAAACCCTATTTTGCGGCCTTTTACATAGCTGGCCGGGTATCCTTCAGCAGCCAACACCACGCCCAATGCCACTTTATCAGACCAACGGGCGCAGGCAGGCAGCGAGCCATTTACGGCAGCCAGGCATAGCTCAACCAGGTCAGATTCCAGGCGCATCATGATGGGTTGCGTTTCAGGATCACCCATCCGACAGTTATACTCAATCACTTTGGGGATGCCCTGCTCGTCAATCATCAAACCCGCGTATAAAAAGCCTGTGTAGGGTAGCCCGTCTGTCTGTAGGCCATCGATCGTCGGCTGTATTACACTGGTCATAATTTTCTCGAACATGGTCGCATCTACCACTGGTGCGGGACTATACGCGCCCATACCACCCGTGTTCGGACCCTGATCACCATCATATGCGGCTTTATGATCCTGGCTACTGGCAAACGGCAATACTTTTCCCTCAGCAACCATGCACATAAAGCTTGCTTCCTCTCCGTGCAAAAACTCCTCGATCACTACGGACGCGCCTGCCTCGCCAAACAGCGCATTGGCAAGTATGTCTTCCAGAGTCGTAATCGCTTCAACTTCGCTATACGCAATGATGACACCCTTACCTGCCGCCAGGCCATCTGCTTTGAGAACAATCGGCATGGTTTGCGCTTTAACGTACTCTACGGCCGGCTTCAGGCTTGAAAAACTCGCATAGGATGCGGTCGGAATTTGATGCCGAAGCAAAAACTCTTTTGCAAATATTTTCGAGCCTTCCAGTCGCGCCGCAGCTTTGCATGGACCAAAACACTTTATACCCGCGGCAATAAACGCATCAGTTATGCCCTGAACCAAAGGTCCTTCCGGCCCGACTATGCACAGGTCAACACTGTTTTCTCTGGAAAAAAGAATCAGACCGTCAATATCATCAACTGAAATAGCTACATTAGATACTTTGGCTTCCTGCTGGGTTCCAGCATTACCCGGCGCGACAAAAATCGTATCAACCAGGTCGGATTGAGCTGCTTTCCACGCCAGCGCGTGTTCGCGCCCACCTTCACCTACGATTAGAATATTCATGGTTTATACCCGATATAAATAATCTTCTTTCAGATTAGTCAAATTGTTGCTCCTATTTTTTAACACCGGGATCACACAGAGCAGCTTAAAATATAAAACTCTGTGTCAGAGTGAACCTGAAGCTCGGCACTATACACTGGTTTAATGCCGGAAATGGCGCATACCCGTGAATACCATCGCAATGTCGTGCTCGTTTGCCGCTGCAATCACTTCATCATCACGCATCGACCCGCCCGGCTGGATGACCGCAGTGATGCCCACCTCAGCCGCATTATCCAAGCCGTCACGAAATGGGAAAAAAGCATCAGAAGCCATCACTGCACCCTGAACCGGCAGCTTTGCGTGCTCCGCTTTAATCGCAGCAATACGCGCAGAGTTCACGCGGCTCATCTGGCCCGCCCCCACACCAATGGTCATTAAATCCCTGCCATATACAATCGCATTAGATTTGACAAATTTAGCCACCTTCCAGCTAAACAACAAATCACGCATTTCATTTTCATTCGGTGCCCGTACGGTCACTACCTTCAGCTCCTGATGCAATAAATCATCTATATTTTGTACCAGCAAACCACCGTTGACACGCTTGAAATCCAAGGTCGAATCCCTTGTATCCTGCCATTGTCCGCAGCTTAGCAGGCGCACATTTTTCTTTTTCGCAGCAACCTTAATCGCGCCCTCACTAACCTCAGGCGCGATCACCACCTCAACAAACTGCTTATCCAGTATCGCTTGCAGAGTTGCTTCATCCAGCATCCGGTTAAACGCTATAATCCCGCCAAATGCAGATTCCGGATCCGTACTGAAGGCGCGTTGATAGGCATCTAACAGTGAATTACCGTAGGCCACTCCACAAGGATTAGCATGTTTTACAATTACACAGGCCGCTTGATCAGAAAACTGTTTTAAACATTCCAGAGCAGCATCGGTATCGCCAATATTATTGTAGGATAAATCCTTACCCTGGAGCTGGACGGCCGATGAAATAGACGCCTCTGTCGCGTTATCGTCTTTATAAAACGCCGCCGCCTGATGAGGGTTCTCGCCATAGCGCATGCCTTGCGCCAAACGATATTGCTGATTAAAGGTTCGCGGAAAGTCATCGGTTTTAACGCCGTTTTTGACCGCACCCAGGTAATTCGCAACCATGCCATCGTATCGGGCCGTATGTTCATAGGTTTTTACACCCAACTCAAAGCGCAGCTCACCCGTGGTCGCGCCTTCGTATTTATCCAGCATCGCAGAAACCCGCGTGTAGTCAGCTTTGTCGACAACGACGGTTACATCATTGGAGTTCTTGGCTGCTGCACGCAACATCGCCGGCCCGCCAATATCAATATTCTCGATGGCATTTTCCAGGGTACAGTCCGGGTCAGACGTCGCCTGCTCAAATGGATACAGATTAATAACCAGTAAATCAATAGGCTGTATATCGTGGGCCTGCATTACCTCATCATCTATTCCACGGCGCCCCAAAATTCCGCCGTGCACTTTAGGATGCAAAGTTTTCACACGACCGTCCATCATTTCGGGGAAGCCCGTGTAATCACTCACTTCCATTACGGCGATGTCATTGTCTCTTAACAAGGCAGCGGTTCCGCCGGTTGAAAGAATTTCCACATCAAATTCGCGTAGTTTTTGAACAAAAGGAATTAGGTCTGTTTTATCAGATACGCTAATCAGCGCACGGCGTATGGGTTTCAAGTTCATGGTTAAGTTAATATATATAAAGTAATTCTGAAGGTAAGGCGCAAAGCGCGACGATCAATTCTGAGCAGTACATTTGTGCCGCTACATACCGTTATTCGAGTAGCTTACAACAAATCAAATTTCGCCAGCCTGCTGCGCAGCGTATTTCGATTTATGCCCAACACCTGTGCGGCTCGCGATTGATTGCCTCCGGTCAGGTTCATCACGCTTTCAAATAAGGATTTTTCCACCTCATAAATCACCATCTGATGTAGTCGTGTCGGCATTTCACCATTTAAGCTATCAAAATAGTGCTTAAGCGAAGACTCTACTGCCTGCGCCAATGTAGGGGGCGTTGATGTACTCATGCGGCAAGCGCCGCCTGTCGGGCACATAAATCGTCGCGTTCGATCTGCAGGTCATAAAAATCCTCAAGCCGGCTCAACACTTCCCCGGGGCTGGTAAGGCGATTGATTTGCTGCGTCAGGCCGGGGCCATCCGCAAATTCACCAAGGTACCATCTAATATGTTTACGTGCGATTTTCACACCCATTACCTCGCCGTAGTAGGCATGAAGTAATCGGATATGCTCGAGGCAGCCGTGTTTTTGCCTCTGCAAATCAGGCTCGTACAAATCAGCATGCTGCCTGTCTTTGATGTCAACGGAATTCAGATAGCGCCCGATACTTTCGGGTAACCAGGGGCGCCCCTGAGCCGCTCGACCGATCATCACTGCATCGGCACCGGTGTACTTTAATACCTTAGCCGCTTGAGATGGATGACGAATATCGCCATTCGCTACCACCGGTATCGAAACCGCGCTTTTAACGCGTCGAACCGTATCGTATTCAGCCACGCCTTTGAACAGGCAGGCACGACTGCGCCCGTGTACAACCAGGCTTTGTATTCCCTCCGCTTCGGCAATATGTGCGATGCTTAACGCATTATTTTCCGGGCGGCTTAAACCGGTACGAATTTTCAGCGTGACAGGCACACTCACCGCTGCTACCACGGATTGTAATATTGCCTGTACCTGTTTTTCATCACCCAATAAAGCTGAACCCGCGGCTTTACGACACACTTTTTTTGCCGGGCACCCCATATTTATATCAATTATTCCAGCGCCCATATCTTCATTGAGCGCCGCCGCATAGGCCATTTCCGCGGGGTCGTTCCCGACGATCTGAATAGCCCGGGGTAGCGGCTCATCCAGTGAGACCCGACGTTGGCGATGTTTGCGCGAATTCTGCAAGCCGGGTTTCGCTGAAACCATCTCGGCCACAGTCATACCCACACCATAACTGCGTACCACATGCCTGAAGGGCAAATCGGTAATACCCGCCATGGGAGCCAGGATTACCGGCATATCGAGCACGTAAGGGCCTATCTTCATCTGACGACCCGGACTTCAAACCCAACCGCTGCTGAGGGTGGGGCGTTAAGTTTAATGAGTATCTTTCCCAGTTTATTCGGCTTGACCAGCGCCCCATCCACGCTAGACAAACCCGCCGATGAAGAAACCAGGCTGTCGTAGGAGGTAAAATATTCCTCAGGCGGTATCACGCGTTGCCCTATGGTACTGCCGTCAATTGTTTTCAGAGTCAGTAAAATATTAGGATACGCCTGCGCGTATTCGGCGCGGTTCAATAAAAAAATCGAAACGTGTAACTGCCGGGAAGGTTGATTGAATTCATCCATCCTTGAAACTACAATTTCAAACAGATCAACATTGATCGTTGAATCATCACAAGGCAAATATTCGCATACCGCTGCGCGGGCCTGCTGCACGGTCGGGTTGTTTTTGTAAGCAGGATAAAGTGTTTCTTTAAGTTGGCCGAATAAAAGATAGGCCAGAGCAATGGCGGAAACCGTCCAGAATACAAATCGAATGGCACCCCACAGCATGAAAAACAGTAAGCTGAAAAACCCCGCTTCAGGCTCATGTTCTTCTGCATCGTCGTTGGTTAATATAATTCTATTTGAATCATCCTCTTCGATATCATCACTCTGAAACGGCTCGAATACCAGAGCTTCTTCGTGCTCATCAACCTGAACCTCGACGTCCGGCGTTGCAACTGGTTCATAAACGTTATAGTCCAACTCTCCATGCTGTTCCTCAGTATCTGCAGGATCAGGATCGTCATCCTTGTCCAGCACCGGATCCAGCTCCTCTATACCATCGGAATAATGAAAAATATCGCCGCTATCGTCATCCGGATCAGGCTCTGAGGTTTCTAATAAAGGTTCCTTAAGCTCTGAAGCAGCAGAAGATGGGGTGTTAGGCCCGACATCATCCGCATCCGGTCCAAATCGAATATTGAATTCCTCCTCTGAATCATCTTGCTCAAGCCGGGGTTCGATTCGTTTTGTCGAAGATTTTTCTTCATCCGGCTTCGCCTCGATTGCATCCTGCGAAGGGCGAGTTTCTGTGTTTACAAGCTTGTTCTGTTCATCATCTAAAATCACCTGATCATGAATATTAAATTTGTAGTTACAGTTCCCGCAACGGACAAAGCCTCCATAGGCATCAATCACTTCCGCACCGAGCCGGTAACGGGATTTGCAGTGGGGACATTGAATTTGCATGTAACTATGCGTGTATTGGGTTAAGCAGTTTTTGACCTGACAACGCTACCCATTCGGATTCTTCAAAACGTTCAAATACAAAATGCGGCGCATATGCCGCGATCACATCATCAGCCTGATGCGCCAGAATACCGGATAATATAATTACGCCATCGGGTTTAACGAGCTTTGTTAGAGCAGGCGCCAGATCAATTAGCGCGTATGCCAGAATATTGGCGATAACGATATCGAACATTTGTGTTCCTGCTTCAGCTGCTGATTGTATGGTAAAGCGAGACGCAACTCCATTAATAAGGGCGTTTTCCCGCGATACTATTTCGGCTTTGGGATCAATATCAACACCTACTGCCCGGGATGCACCCAGTTTTAGTGCTGTGATACCCAAAATTCCCGAACCACATCCATAATCGATTACCGAACAGGCCCGGATATCCATTTCTGCCAGAATCTGCATGCACAATCGTGTCGTTTCGTGCGTTCCCGTTCCAAATGCCATCCCGGGATCAATTTTGATTACTGTATCAATCGTTTCCGGAGGAGTCTCCCAGCCCGGATAGACCCATAATTGAGGTGTGATTTCAATCGGCTGGTACTGATCCAGCCATGCGGTTTCCCAGTCCTGGTCCTGCAACTGGATGATTTCCACATCGTTAATGAAACTCGTTTGTTTCATTAATTGCTTAAGCAAGATATCCGGGTTGCCCTGATCTTCAAATAAACCGCTGACACGCTGTCTATCCCACTTTGGTTCAGCGGGGTGCGCAAGATCGAAATAACTCTCTTCACCCGCATTTTCCTGAGTGGTTGCCTGCGAACCCATCTCTTCCAGGGCATCAACGACAGCCTTTATTTGATCACCTGAGACCTCTACGCTCAGCTGTATCCATGGCATTAGGGCACCTCTACTAATTCTGGATGTGCCGGATTAAGATCAGCCAAATTGACTATCTTTTGGTTCAAGATCAAGACGCCCAAGTTGACATTATGGGCACGTAATAGCTAGCTATTGCGAAGGATTGGAACGCAGAGATTGGGCCATTTTGGTTTGCGCCTGGCTGGCTTAAGATGGTCATTCATGAATTATTAGAGGTGCCCTTGAGTTATGACGCTGATTTCTGCGCAAGCAATTTTTCAAGATAGTGTATATCCTGCCCGCCTTCCGTAAACCCTGCGTCCTGCATCAGCTCCCGGTGCAACGGCAAATTTGTTTTAATACCATCGACCACCATCTCCTGCAAGGCTCCTCGTATTCGAGCTAATGCCTGATCACGCGTTGGCCCTGAAACAATCAATTTGCCGATTAGTGAATCATAATACGGCGGAACCACGTAGTGGCTATACGCGTGTGAATCGACACGCACGCCCGGCCCACCCGCCATATGAAACTGAGTAATCTCCCCGGGAGAAGGCAGGAAGGTATCCGGATCTTCAGCATTAATACGACATTCAATAGCGTGGCCACGAAAACGAATTTCGTCCTGTTTAAATTCGATAGGCGCACCGCCAGCCACTAATAACTGCTGCTCAAGTAAATCAATGCCGGTAATCATCTCGGTTACCGGATGCTCAACCTGAATCCGGGTATTCATTTCAATAAAATAAAACTCATCGTTTTCATACAAAAACTCGAACGTCCCTACACCGCGATAATTGATCACGCGTGCGGCCTCGGCACAGCGCTCGCCAATTTTGGCGCGCACTTCGTCCGAAATGCCCGGCGCGGGCGCTTCTTCTATCACTTTCTGATGACGACGTTGCATAGAACAATCCCGATCACCTAAATGTACGGCGTTCCCATGCTCATCTGAAAGCACCTGTATTTCCACATGGCGCGGGGTGCCGAGATATTTCTCCATATAAACGACATCGTTATTAAATGCCGCCGCCGCTTCCTGACGGGTTAATTTGATCGAAGAGGTTAATTCTTCAGCGCGCTCCACCACGCGCATACCCTTGCCACCGCCACCGCCTGACGCCTTGATGATGACAGGATAGCCAATAGAATCAGCCATTTTCCTGATGGCGTCGTAATCTTCACCCAATGGCCCGTCTGACCCTGGAACGCAGGGCACGCCAGCGGCTTTCATTGCTTCGATGGCCGATATCTTATCGCCCATAAGGCGGATGGTTTCACTCTTCGGGCCCACAAAAACAAAGCCACTTTGCTCCACACGTTCAGCAAAGTCTGCATTTTCTGACAAAAACCCGTATCCCGGGTGAATCGCATCCGCAGATGTCACTTCCGCAGCGGCAATAACAGCCGATATGTTCAAATAGCTGTCTTTTGCAGGCGGTGGCCCGATACAAACCGATTCATCGGCAAGCTTTACGTACTTGGCCGTTTTATCCGCCGTTGAATACAGTGCTACGGTTTCAATCCCAAGTTTTCGACACGCGCGCAAAATACGCAAGGCGATTTCGCCGCGATTCGCAATGACTAATTTTTTAATCATGGGTTTAGTTTATTATAAAAAGCGCTTCACCAAACTCCACTGGATCCCCATCGGATTTTAGAACTTCCACGATGGTTCCAGCCCGGTCGGCCTGAATTTCATTAAAGGTTTTCATTGCTTCGACTACGCATAAGGTCACACCTTTGTTAACGCTATCACCGACTTTTACAAAGGCATCTGCATCCGGACTGGAGCGCGCATAAAACGTACCCACGGTAGGCGATTCAACAGCATGTCCTGCGATTGCCGGTGCCGGTGCTTCCGAAGCGGGGACCGAAACGGGCGCCACTGCGACTGGTGCAGAAGCGGCATACTGTAGAGGTAGTTGCGGTGCGGGTGCCGCGACTGACGACGCCCGGCTCAGGCGAATTGAATCGTCTCCCTCGTTAATTTCTATTTCTGATAAATCTGACGCTTCGAGCAACTCGATCAGCGTTTTTATTTTTCTTAAATCCATGGTGACCTCTCAGGGGCAAAAAATGGTTTAGCCGGGTGCGTTACGCGCTCGACAAAAATCAGGGCATATTATTCGAGTTGAGATATGGCAGCCTGCATAGCAAGCTCATAACCCTGGGCACCCAGACCCAGGATAACACCCTGTGCAATATCTGATAAATAGGAATGCTGCCTAAACGCTTCGCGCGCGTGGACATTGGATAAATGTATTTCAATAAAGGGAATGTTGACCGCAGAAAACGCATCGCGTATTGCGATACTGGTATGCGTGAAAGCACCCGGATTGATGATGAAGTAATCGACCTTATCAGCCACGCCAGCCTGAATAGACTCGACTAATTCGTGCTCGGCATTGCTTTGCAACTGCGAAATATCAACTCCTGCTGCACGCGCCTGCCCTTCGAGGCGTTGGTTGATATCATCCAGGGTATCGGAGCCATACACCTCAGGCTCGCGCGTACCTAGCAAATTCAGATTGGGGCCATGCAAAACGCGAATATGCGCCATAATCGGTATCCAGCATCCACTATACGAGCACTGATTTTAACCGATATTTAGTATATTTAAACGCTTTTAATAACACTATTAATCATCACTTAGCCTGCCTCTTTTACAGTTTTAATATCATTACTACTGAAAAACTTACGCTTAAGACCAAGCGCCGGTCGCTCCAGTAAATGCCAGTAACAGGTACATATGCAATTCAAAGGGCAGTGCCCACAATGGCGCATTGACTTTGAGCCAGTCTACACCCGGCAGGTCAACTGGAATCGGCCAAACCAGCTACAGCATATTACTGAACACGTATTCCAGGGTGTCGGCATTGAGGTAATCCAAGCTATTTAACCGCTAAAAACTGCTCTAAAACAGGCCGGGCTCATCATAAGTTATACTGTGCCGAGTCCCAGCGTTAAATCTGCGACTATATCCTCTACCGCCTCAAGCCCGACGGAAAGGCGAATCAGATTGTCCGCCACTCCGGCGCGCGCCCGCTCTTCGGGTGTCAAACGCCCATGCGAAGTGGTCGC
>JAUVBY010000089.1 GCA_030590945.1 Gammaproteobacteria bacterium
AAACTTACCGTGAATGTTACTTCATAGCTGTTGCCATTATTTGTCCCACCCGTTCTGGTATTAGTGAAGGTGTAGGTGCCAGCAAGAAGATTGTCGTCATCTGGGCCTGCACCCCAGTTAGAACCGAATGGTGAGTTGAGATCAAATTCACCTTGGACAGGGTCATCGTTGATATCAAAATCAACAAGCAGCATCGTATCCGGATCACAGCTACCGTCGCAATCATCTTCATCAAAACCTGCAAGGCTGCAAGTGTTTCCATCAAAAATAATAGCAATGCTTTCGGGGTCTTTGTAAGGAATGGTCATTGGGCCCGTAACGCATAGTGCTGAGTCTGTTGTTTCAGCATGGGCTGGAAGCAATACAGTGTCTACAATTGGCTTTGCCCATTCTTCTGGAAGTGATTTTCCCACCACGACCGCGCCAGAGCCAGCGACAATGGTTTTTAGTAATTTACGGCGGCTATCGTTTGAGTTCTTGTCAGTCATTTTGTTGTCCTTTAAATTAAGTAAAAGTTAAGAAACCATTGATGATTTTACGTAATTTACCTAACTTATTATTGACCCACATCAAACCACTAATAATTAGTGGTTTGAAATGTCTAAACAGTGGTTTTTATACCAAAATCAATACTAAATAAAGTTTTCTATAGGCCCAGGCATTGACAATTAAAGTAGCCTGTAAATCGCTCAGTTACTTCTCAGCCTAACAATTAGTGGGTGCAAGCTCAGTGCCGATTGCAGGCTCCGCTGGATGGCATTTCGCTTTCCCGGGCAAAGAAAAGTCAAAATTGTCCTTGGGTTCACTATTGTCGGCCAACTGAGCCTTCACTTACTGTATGGTGAAGAGACCTTTTTATATTCTTTGCACTGGCTTCCGTTTCTCGTGCTTCTAGCAGCGACAGGTGTCCATTCCACTTATCGTCACTATATATTGGCAACTACCATCGTTCTGATTATCGGGGTGAGCATTAATAACTATCAACAATTTACTAGTGTGACCGCAGAACTCAATAACGAAAAATACGGTCTAAGTGAAAAGGAACAAAAACGCTTATCGGATAAGCGGTTATACATTTAATCCCTCACTGTACGTAGACAACAGCGACGAATATGTCTTAAAGAAATGGAATTGGAAGGATATTTTTCACTGTGTTAATCTCAAATGCACACTGATCTCGAAGGAGTAAACATGCGCAAATCACTAGTTTCAACGCTTATCTATGCGCTGGGGAATGCAATCGGCCTGGCATTGGCTGCGCTGCTACTACCGGGATTTAAAATTGGTGTGACGGCCTTTGTAGTTGCGGTTCTCATATTCTCAGGCCTTCAACTAATACTAAAACCGTTCATTATAAAACTATCAAAAAAAAGAGTGCCGGCATTAGAAGGGGGTATCGCGCTGGTTACCACCTTCATCAGCTTGTTTCTGACCTCAATACTCGTTAGCGATATGGTCATTGGTGGAATAAGCAACTGGCTACTCGCCACCCTGATTGTGTGGTTGGGCGCATTGATTGCGGGTACAATATTGCCACGGTATGTGTTTAAGAAAAGCGATGTAAAAAAATAAAGCCGCTATTGTAAGTGCGTTATTGATAACAGCCGTAATCGCCCAGATTTCGTTCCAAAGTCTGTACATTGTCAGGCTCCTGGCCTGATTTAAGAGACGGTTCGCTTGTCAGTCTGCTAAGCTTTAAATTTGATTCAAACTAAATATGTTAAAAAAATGGCTTCGCGAACCCCTGCTGCATTTTCTGCTGATCGGGGCAGTGCTTTTTATGGCTTATGATTTTCGGAATGATAAGCAGACGAACCCGAATATTAATCGTATCGTTATCAGCCAGGCTAAAGTCAATGTGCTAATCAAAAACTGGGGGAAAAAATGGCAACGACCGCCCACTCAGAATGAACTGGATAGATTAATAGAACAGGAGGTTCGTGAGCAGGTTTTGTATAAAGAGGCGCTGACTCTCGGGCTGGACAGAAATGATCCGGTGGTACGCAGACGACTGGCGCAGAAAATTGAATTCCTGTCCTCTGATATTGCTGCACAAATTGAACCAGCCGAAGACGAACTTAAAGCTTACCTGGTAGCCAATCCAAAGCAGTTTCAGGTGCCGGCCCATATCAGCTTTATTCAAATATACTTGAACGCAGATCGCCGCGGGGCAAGCCTGAATGAGGATGCACGCGATTTATTATTAAAACTTGAGCAGGGCCCGGTTGATTTCGATACCTCCCGGCTGGGTGATCCGTTTATGTTTGAACAGATTTACCAGGATCTACCGGATTTCTCCGTTTCAAGACTGTTTGGCCGCGAATTTATGGAAGCCCTGTTTGATTTGCCCGTTAATGAATGGCAAGGACCAATAAGATCCGGCCTTGGTTTTCACCTGGTCCGCGTTGATTCCGTAAAACCCCCTCAACAGCCGGAACTGGGCGATATTCGAGATAAAGTGCAATACGAATGGATGGCCGAGCAGCGACGTAAAATGGATAAGGCTTTATACCAGGGGCTGCGCGAGAAATACGATATCGTTCTGCCTGATATGGCTACGAATTTGTGATTCAACGTTTTACCGGCTGATTATTTCATACCGGTCAGGCTGCCCTGGATGTTAGTAGTGTGCGATGTTAGGTTGCTCATACCTATAGTTTAAAATTGCCTGGATGCGGCTGAATAAGCTGAGCGATAAATTGGCCATCGCGAACAAATCGGTCTGTATTTAGTCGGATGTTTTTATACAACTTAGCATTTAGGGTATTGTCGACAACGATAATTAAAGCAGCCGTTTGTCTGCGTAAGAAAATTGGACAAAGTGGTCGCGTTCAATTTATTATTGACGCTGTTTAATGATGCGTTTGTATCCTTCGTGGTCGAAAAATGAACGCACGGGAATCATCAATGGCTTCTGATGAACATAAAACAATAATCATGGGTGTGACCGGGAAATGAAGTCAGAGCTGAATGAGGTAATCAAATTAGAATGATGAACAGGCGAAATTTTATTCGATCTACTGCGCTGGGCATTGGCGGCGTTTCCCTCTATGCCGCAGGTAATTTTTCCGGGCTTGTGCAAGCACGGGCGGCCAGCACAGATACTGATCCTTTCAGGCGTACATTTTTTGTTCCGCCAGTAGAAGAGGGGAAACGAGATGGAAACCAGGTTAATTTTGATTTGAATATCGCACCCGGTATTTCTAATTTCATCGGTGATCTCAGCACGCCTACTATGGGTATTAACGGCGCCTATCTAGGCCCGGTTCTCAGGGCTAAACGCGGCGACCGGGTTTCGTTCACGGTTAAAAATAGTCTCACTGAGAAAACAACGCTTCATTGGCATGGTTTTGTGTTGCCTGCACGCATGGATGGAGGGCCGCACCAGGTTATTTCGCCCGGTGAAACATGGAATCCTGAATTTGATCTTATACAACCCGGTGCAACGTACTGGTATCACGCACATACGCATGAATTAACCGGCAAGCAGGTTTATCATGGTCTGGCGGGCCTGTTTATTGTGGATGATGACGTCAATCTTAATTCGGGCCTGCCCGTTGATTATGGTGTTGATGATGTCCCGGTAATCATCCAGGACCGAAAATTTAATGAGGACGGCACATTTCAATACCTGGGCTCAATGATGGATCGAATGCAGGGCATGAAAGGCGATACGATACTGGTCAATGGCGTGGTTACACCAACCTTCAAAGCTAATCGGCCCTTGCTCAGGTTGCGGCTGCTTAATGGATCCAATGCGCGTATTTATAATCTGGCATTCCATGATCGTCGCCCATTTATTGTTATGGCAGGTGACGGTGGTTTTTTGTCCCGACCGGATAAGATTCAAACTCTGCGCCTTGCGCCTGGCGAACGAGCTGAAATATTGGTTGATATGTCCAATGGTTCGGATGCCATCCTGATAAATTCACCTATAAAAGAAAGCTCTGGTCGGGATTCGAACGCAATGATGGGCAACATGATGCGGATGATGGATGAGCCTGATAAGGCGTTCAGCATAATGAAAATAGAGGCGCCTACATCGGTTGAACGTATTAAATTTATAAGACCACCGAGCTATGAATTTACCGCTGATTGGGCAAACGCTGTTCCGGCCAATAAAAGACGATTTCAACTTGAAATGCAGATGGGCCCCGGAATGATGATGTCGACGATGCCAGGGGGTAGCCCTTTTTCAATTAACGGCGATTCGATGGATATGGACGTTATTAACCTCAGAGTGAAAAGCAACACCTTTGAAATATGGGAAATCAGCAACGATTCGATGCTGCCGCATCCGTTTCATATCCATAATACGCAATTTAAAATCCTTGCCCGCAGCAACCGCGCTATTACGGCAGCAGAAACGGGCCTGAAAGATACCGTTCTGGTCTACCCCCGGGAAAAAGTGCGGCTGCTCATCCCGTTTCTGGCGTATAGTGACCCGGATCGACCCTATATGTATCACTGCCATATCCTGGAGCATGAAGACGGCGGCATGATGGGGCAATTTACTGTAGAAGCCTGAAGCACACTTATGCTTCTGTAAAAAGAAACTCTAAAGTCAGAATAGAATAGAATGGTCGGGCAAGGCTCAATACCGCGCCTCATCCAAGTTTAATATCTGTTAGAAACCGTCAGGATTACACAATGGAAATACGACAACTATTTGACCCTGCCAGTAGTGCCTACTCATATTTGCTGTGGGATAGTGAAATGCGTCAAGCCGCACTAATCGACTCTGTCCGGGAGCAAATTGAGCGCGATAGTAAATTAATTAGTGAACTTCAGCTTGATCTAAAATACCTGCTGGAAACTCATATCCATGCTGATCACATTACCGGCGCGGGCGTGTTACGCAAACTTTTTGGGGCACAATCAGTGGTACATCGCAACAGTAATGCCGATTGCCCGGAAATCTGGCCTGCGGGTTAGCGCGACAAGATGGTGAGTAAGCGAAGCGCGATAAGCCCGGCTTAACGATATTTCTCTTCACCCGCGTAATATTCGGGGAAACCCACCGCAGCCTGTAGTTCTTCAAAATGCAAAACGTTCTGAGGCTCATCTCCGGTTTTAATCGAGACTAGCGTCTCCTGCATGGCTTTGATCGATGCGCTGAGCAAACTCAAGGGGTAGACCGCGATATCATATCCCATGGCTTCGAGTTGGGCATAAGGCAGGATGGGTGTCTTACCGTTTTCAATCAGGTTGGCCATTTTCGCGCCGGATACCTCGGCGCAGTAACGCTGCATTTCCTGTTCCGATTCCGGCGCTTCCAGAAAGGTAATATCCGCTCCCAGGTCACGAAATGCTTTGCAACGGTCGATCGCTTCTTCCAGCCCGAGTGATGCGCGCGCATCGGTACGCGCCATAATTAGAATATCCGCACCTTCCTCGCGCGCATCCACCGCCGCACGAATACGCATTTCAGCCTCGTCGATAGTGACCACCGATTTACCGCGCGTATGCCCGCAGCGTTTCGGGGCTACCTGATCTTCGAGCATAATGCAGGCAAACCCCGCATCCGCATAACCCTTCACCGTACGTTTAATGTTGAGCGCATTACCGAACCCCGTATCGCCATCGCCGATCATGGGAATTGACACTGTGCTGCAAATCGTACGCCCCTGGTCTACCATTTCGCCGTAGGATATCAGGCCGGTATCCGGCATCGCCAGCCGCGCGCCCGAAACCGCGAAACCACTCATAAAGCCGACATCAAAACCAGCCTGTTCGATTAATTTTGCCGACATGGCATCGTGACAACCCGGCATGGCCAGTAGTTGCGATTTTTCCAGCAGGGCTCGAAGTTTTGATGTGTTGCTCATGGGGGTTCCTGTTTGAGATTGAATTAGCAGGGCGTGAGCATAACTGAATTGATTAAGGAGGTGGGACTTCAGTCCCGCATATGTGCTAAATTTTCCGGGGCTAAAGCCCCGGCTCCCGCATGTTAAGTTATTACTATTTACCTACGATTTATGTTAAAACAACCGCACGGAAACAATATGACAAGGATGCGATTTTAAACCTGATAATTATTACTACCCTGAAGGAGGGTTAGATATGAAACTATTCTCAAAATTGGCGTGTGCCTCATTGCTGTGTGCGCTATCGATCAGCGCGGTTCAAGCCGCAACAACCATCCGGGTAACCTTGCAATTGCCCGAAACGCATTCTTTGGGCCAGAACTGGCTGGCGTTTAAAGACATCATCGAAAAAGAATCGGGTGGCGAGCTCGAACTACAACTTTTCCCGTCAGCGCAGCTTTATAAAGATAAGCAGGTACCCGAAGCCGTAGGCTCGGGCGCGGTCGAGGCGGGTTCAGCCTTCCTGGGTCGTTTTGCCGGCTCGGTTCCTGCGGTTGATGTGATCAACCTGCCTTTTTTCTTTCGTGATGAAACCCATTTAAGAGCGGCTACAGCCGGTGGTTCTACCATGCGCACCATTCTTGATCAGGCGGTGCTGGAGGAAACCGGCGCAAAAGTACTTTGGTGGCAGGCGTTCGGGCGTAATATTTATCTGAATAAAGGCGACCCTATTCGCACGCCGGCTGATCTAGATGGCCAGAAAGTTCGTACCTACGGCAAGGTCCTCGGCTGGACAGTCGAAGCCCTGGGCGGCGCACCAACCTTGATGTCCGGCTCCAAACAATTTCTGGCCTATCAGCAGGGTGCGGTGGATGTGGGCATGACGGGTGCCTCAGCGGTCAAGAGTCGTAAACTGTACGAAGTGATGGACAATATGACGCTCAGTTACGATAGCGCGATCGAATTCGTGGCGGTAATGAACAATGATTTCTTCAATTCATTGTCAGATGCGCATCAAAAAATCATTCTCGATGCTTCAGCCAAAGTAGAGCAGGACCTTAGAGACCAGGTGTACGCGGGCGAAGTGGATATGATTAAAGATGTTGCGGATAAAATTAACGTGGTTGAGCTAACTGACGCCGAGCGTGCGCTGTGGGTCGAGGCTACGCAATCAGTTGTGGATCGTTTTGTTAAGGAGAACGGTGACGTGGTAGCTAAAGTGGTTGAGGCTGGTCGCGCGCTCTAGGGCGGTGCATTTGCCACAATTCACAGAGGGCGCAAATGATTTGCGCCCTTTTTTATTGAACCATGCACATCCTGCTTAAAACGATTGATCACGCTTCAGAGTTTGCGGGGAGACTCGCGGCCTGGCTGTTTTTTGCGGTCGGGTTTTTCATTACTTATGAAGTATTCATGCGCCATGTCTTTATCATGCCAACGATTTGGGTAGATGAAGTCTCGCGCATTGTTCAAATCTGGGCGGCCTACCTGGCCGCCGGGTTTGCGTTGAAACATCGCCAGATGGTGGTGATTGATCTTATTTTTCGAGAAGAAGGGACGCCCGTTCGAAAGTGGCTGGATAGCTTCTCGCTACTTCTGATTATTGTATTCAGCGCAGTCGCAGTGTATTACGGGTTTGAGCTTTGGCTAAAATCGACTTTGAGAGGCCATACCACGGATACCTATCTTGCTTTGCCAAAATGGTTTACTCAAGCATCTATCTGGGTAGGTTTTGGCTTGCTGATGCTGCAGGCTATTGCTGAAACGATCAAGATCTGGTTGCCTGGTTCACAGGAAGTGGCTGACGAGCAGTGAGTGCATTTTTAATCCTGTTGGCGCTGGTCGCGCTCCTGGTTCTACGCGTCCCGGTAGCTTTTGCGCTTGGTAGTCTGGGCGTGTTTTTATTGTGGTGGTTTCCTTTCCCGCTGACGGGTGTGCCGCAACGCCTGTTCGGTACCATGGATAGCTTTGAATTGCTGGCTGTGCCCATGTTTTTATTAATGTCCAATATCCTGCTCAAGGCGCGGGTCGGGCGTGATCTGTTTGCCGCTGTGCAGAGTTGGGTAGGACATTGGCCGGGGGGGTTGGGGGTCGCAACGGTATTATCCTGTGGCCTGTTTTCGGCCATCTCCGGTTCATCGGTGGCCACCGCTGCCACCATTGGCACTGTGGCTATTCCGGAAATGACCGAACGCGGGTATTCCAGGCCATTTGTGCTCGGTTTGCTCGCGGCGGGCGGCACGCTGGGCATTCTCATTCCACCTTCCATTCCGTTAATTTTATACGGCGTAATTACCGAAACATCGATTCCCACCTTGTTTTTAGCCGGGATTGGTCCCGGACTGTTTCTGGCGGGAGTGTTTATTGTCTATAGCATGATTTACGCGCGATTTAGCGATGATTTTGAAGCTGAACCAAAAGCCAGTTGGGCAGAACGTAAGCGTAGCAGTCTAATGGCGTTGCCCACGGTATTCCTCGCTGCTTCGGTCATCGGCTCAATTTACCTGGGCATCGCTACCCCCTCAGAAAGCGCGGGGGTGGGTTTTGTGCTGGCGCTGATTATGACCAGCCTGATGGGGCGCATGAGTTTTCAATCAATCAAAGAAGCCGTTTACGATTCGATGAAAACCACCACCATGATCTTTCTGATTATTGCTGGTGCAAAAGTATTTTCTTATGCGATTACGCTTTATCGTATCCCGCAAAATATTTCAGATTTACTCACCACCAGCATATCGGATCCGACGTTGTTCATCATGGCGGTTGGTCTGGTATTATTATTGATCGGTTTTTTTCTTGAAAGCCTGTCAATGTTATTAATTATGGTGCCCGTATTATTTCCTGCTTTGTCGACCATGAATATTGACCCGATCTGGTTCGGCATATTTTTTGTGGTGCTGATCGAAACGGCCCTGATTACCCCGCCGGTGGGCATGAATCTGTTTATTATTCAGGCTGTAGGTAAAGCGCGTCTTGAGGAGGTCGTCAAAGGTGCATGGCCGTTTGCGCTGATGATGTTGCTCACGGCGATTCTTTTAATGTTCTGGAAAGATCTGGCGTTGTATATTCCCTACTCGTTTTTAAAATGACTATCTATGCCTAAAAGGCAACTTAATCGGCGACAGGCCTGGCGTATAAAAAAAGTTCAGGAAGAGCGGGCACAGCGCGCTGCGCGCCGCGATTTAACCGCAGAGAACCAGCTTCTTGATGGGGATTTGGGGCCTGAGCAGGAAGGACTGGTTATCGCTCACTATGGTGCGCAATTGGCCATCGAACCCGCAAGCCACGATGGTGAGTATATTGGATTACCGGCAAAGCGCTGCCATATTCGCGCCAACCTGGGTTCGCTGGTAACCGGTGATCGCGTTATCTGGTGCGATAGAGAACCGATGGGGGTCGTGGTTGCGCGCCTGGATCGAAGCAGTGAGTTATGTCGTCCGGATCCTTATGGTGATTTAAAGACGGTTGCAGCCAACATTGATTACGTGATTATTGTGGTCGCACCGTATCCGCAACCCCATGCAAATTTGATTGATCGTTATCTGGTGGCGGCTGAAACCCAGCAGATCCAGCCCATTATCCTGCTAAATAAGATTGATCGTTTAGACGAACATAATCGCCTGGATATAAACACGCTAGTGGCACCCTACGAGACGCTGGGCTACAAGGTTTTGCGTGCATCTGCCAAAAGTGCGCAAAGTTTGAGTGAGGTGAGCGGTTTCCTGGTGAATAAAACCTGTGTATTTGTCGGACAATCGGGGGTGGGAAAATCTTCGCTGATCAATAGTTTGTTGCCCGGTGTAAATACACGGGTAGGCGATTTATCCGAGTCGACCCAAAAGGGCACGCATACCACCACCACGGCGTATTTGTTTCATTTTCCACAGGGGGGTCAGCTTATTGATTCACCCGGCATCCGTGAGTTTGGTTTATGGCATATGAGCCGTGATCAACTGCTCAATGGCTTCGTTGAATTCAGATCCTTGATTGGCCACTGCAGGTTTCGTGATTGCAAGCATGATCAGGAACCGGGATGTGCGATTCAAAAAGCGTTAAATACCGGCGAGATTACGCAGGCAAGAATGGCCAGTTTTTTGCACATACTAAACACGCTGGATAAGTCTGAATAGAGATTTATAAACAGGCCTGGTTTGCTAGAAGTATAATCGTATCCCCGCCAGATAGGTCCATCCCTGATAGTTACCCCCGTCACCCGGAGCATCTTTCATTCGGGCATGTTCCGCTCCTGCCATGATTTTGAATTTATCATCGTTTAGAAAATAGTTAATCCCCAGGTACAGCGCCTGGTAGCGATCACCCGCACCGGTGGCGACCTCCTGCTCATAACGTGATGGCAGCAGCAGGCCATTGGATTCCTTACTTTTAGCGTACTGATAACGCAGCACCATTTGTAATGCATCACCGTCGATCAGCGCATTGTGTGCGATTTTATAGCCCGGCAACAGGGTTAAGCCCCACACGTTACTTTGGCCATCAAGTCCCTGGCTCCCGCCGGTAATATCAATGCCCATTGAAAACGGCCCGAGTCGGCCCTGATGCCAGAGCGAAACCACATTTCGATAGGGTTTAAAACTGGTGTCTTCGCGGTCACTGTCATTGTAGAGAAAGTCCAGGTGCAGCTCGCCCTGATCAAAGAACAGAGGCAATGCGTGTTCTACCCCCAGGGTAGAGGCCAACCCGGAATGAAAATCACCGAATTCTCCTTTAGTCGCGCCCGTAAACAGGCCTGCCTGAACAGTGTGTGCGCCTATCTTGCCGGTGCCATACAAACCGAACACCTCACCCGGCATTAGCTGATTTACCAGCAGGCCCCTTTCAATGGTAGATATTTTTTTCGAAGAGGTGGTGCGCTCCATACCGGTATAGACGTAGTCGAGGCGACCAAGGCTGGCCGAATAGTCTATATCTTTTGGAGCCCATTTTATAAACCCGACATATAAACCTCTGTAGACGGGCGAGAGACTTTCATTGGCATGTATCTGTACTTCAAACAAAAAATCTTCATACAGTGCTGTTTGAAAACCAAAGATGATGCGCCGATTATCCCAACCATCCGCCTTACCCTGGTCGGCATCGACAGACCAGTACTGGCCGTGGTAGCGTCCGACCAGCGAGAAAGACTGGACGGCTGGATTTTCAGGATTATTGTAGAGGGTCGCAGCATCCCAGATATTTTCAAATAAAGCAGGAGGCGAGCTATTTTTATCGCGGGCCGCTGACTGTGCAGCCGGCATGAATGCAAGGCAGCTTAACAGTAGCGCGATTGTGTATTGACAGAAGTTGGGGCGAGGCCTGGAATAATTCAATCGTTTATCTGGTGAAATTAGCTGGCATTAAAACACAGAATTATTATAGCGCAATACTACTGTCCGGTTAAAGCGTCATCCTCGCGTATGCGGGGATGACGATAAAACGGGATTTAGGTTTTAAGTCTCTTAACATAAGTGTCTTCTGCAAACATTGTTGTACTGCCGTTTAACGTGATCCTACGAAAATTAAACCGGACAGTAGTAATAGTGCAAATAAGATCGGATGCAGGAGAGGTTTAACCCGGGGGTTTAAATCCCGGTTCCGACAATAAAAAAGGCGCACCTGAGTGCGCCTTAGTGACCGGGTGCCAGCTATTTACTATACCGCTTTTGCCACGCTCTCTTTTTCTTTTTCAGCAATTTGTTTGCGTACCATATCCATATCCAGTTCCGTGGCATTCTTGATCAGATCTGCCAGCCCGGAAGCCGGTAGCGCACCAGCTTGTGAAAAAACCACAATCTGATCTTTAAAGACCATCAGGGTAGGGATAGAGCGGATCTGAAACATGCTGCCCAGTTCCTGCTGCTCTTCAGTATTTACCTTGGCAAATACCACGCCATCATTCTCTTCAGCTGCTGCTTCAAAGGTAGGCGCGAAAGATTTACACGGGCCACACCATTCGGCCCAGAAATCAACGATGACGATCGGATTGTTATCGATAACCTCGTTCAGGTTATCTTTAGTGAGTTCGATTACTTTGCTCATAGCGTAATGCTCCTGATACTTACATTAGTATTAAATTATATACTATATAGGTTCGTGCGTCTCGTATTTCAAGGTTTGAATTCGGTAATTTAGGGGTTAATATCCGGATCACGATTTGCTGGTTTATATGTTTAATCTGGAAACAACCGCCCTTTATAATTTTGAAACTATAACGCCCGAAATACTATGGATACATCGATATCAAGCTATATGATCACCGAAGAGCCCTACTATGCAGCGCAGGGGGGTGAAATAGAAATTTTTGAGGCAGCGTATAAAAATGGAATCCCTGTTCTGCTAAAAGGCCCCACGGGTTGCGGTAAGAGTCGCTTCATGGAATATATGGCGTGGCGTTTAAAGCGCCCGCTGATTACGGTTTC
>JAUVBY010000180.1 GCA_030590945.1 Gammaproteobacteria bacterium
AACACGGTTGAAGATGGCTCATTCAGCAATGTATTAACTGGTACTGGCAATACTATTACGGATGGCTCCGGCAATAACGTAGTTGCGGGTACAGGCGTGACGGTTGACCCGAGTTTCAATAACCTGATAGCGGGTGATGGCACAACGGTGACCAATAGTGATAATAATACGGTGACAGGTAAAGACAATAAGGTTGATGAATCTGACAACAATACGGTTGCCGGTAAAGATAATACCGTTAAAGAAGATTCCGATAACAACACGGTCGCAGGTAAAGACAACACGGTTAAAAACGAATCAGAACAAAACCAGGTGGCAGGTGATGGTAATACGTTAAACGATTCAAGTGACAACACTGTCTCCGGTGAGGATAACGTACTGCGTAACGATGCAAATCGAAACCAGGTTACGGGTGAAGACAATACACTCAATGATTCGGATGAGAATACGGTTGCGGGTACGGATAACGTGTTGCGAAACGATGCGGACGCTAATCAGGTGGCGGGTGACGGTAATACATTAAATGCTTCAAGCGACAACACCGTCTCCGGTAAAGATAACGTATTGCGTAACGATGCAAATCAAAACCAGGTATCGGGTGAAGATAATACGCTCAATGATTCAGACGAGAATACTGTTGCGGGTACGGATAACGTGTTACGAAACGATGCGGATGCTAATCAGGTCGCGGGTAGCGATAACCTGCTTAACGATACCAGCAGGAATACCGTATCCGGCCTGGAAAATGAGCTGCGTGATGGCAATAACAATCTGTTAACGGGTTTCGATAACGATGTTAGAGATACCAGCAATGCTGCGGTCTCCGGTGCTGAAAATGAAGTAGCAAGTGCCTCAGGCAGTGTGGTCGGTGGTAGTGGGAACACTGTAACCGGGCTTGACAGTTTGGTTGTTGGATCAGACGCGAACTCTGTCGGAAATAACAATCTGGTGGTAGGCGAAGGTGCTAATGCGACACAAGGCGAATCGGTTGCTATTGGTAGCGATGTGAATGGTGATGGTTTTGGTGCGCAAGCGTTGAATACCAATACATTGGCTATCGGCAATGATTCAACCGCGAGCGGTCTAAATTCTACCGCTATGGGTTTTGGAAGCTCTGCAACTGGCCTTGACTCAATTGCAATAGGTACGGCTGCGTTGGCATCGGCTTCGTCGACCACTGCAGTGGGTGACCGTACGGTAGCAAGCGGCATTGATTCCACCGCGATTGGTCAGCTCAGTGTTTCAACCGGAATTGCAGCGACATCAATCGGTTTTAGCAATCTGGCCACCGGTAATTCTTCTTTCGCAGGTGGTGATTCTTCGACCGCGAGTGGTTTGAATTCTGTAGCCATAGGTAACCGTGCCACTGCACCAGCTTCTAATTCAATTGCAATTGGTAACCTGGCAAGTGCTTCGGGCAGTGAATCATTGGCGATCGGTAATCTGGCTATTGCTTCAGGTACGGACTCGCTAGCGATTGGTAATAGTTCTATAGCAAGTGGTTTTCAGGCGATAGCCATCGGCGAAGACTCGCTGGCATCAGGTGCACATGCGCTCGCGCTCGGCGGTGATGCGACGGCTTCCGGAACGAATGCGATAGCGGTTGGTGGGCATAGTTTGTCCAGTGGCACCAACGCAGTCGCGATCGGTGAATCTAGTAAGGCATTAGGCTCGAATTCAACGGCGGTCGGTTCGTTCGCTGAAGCTAAGAAAGAAGGTGGTACAGCCTTTGGTGCATTCGCGCTGGCTTCTCAGCCATTTACAACGGCGATAGGTTACGGGGCGCATGCTACGACTGGTGATTCAGTAGCGGTTGGTGTGAATTCATTTGCTAAAGGTCAGGGTTCTGTCGCATTGGGCGCGAGATCGCAAGCGCTCGGAGATCATTCTGTAGCGATAGGTTCAGATTCTATAGCCGTAGATCCGTATGAAGTGTCGCTTGGTAATCCAGAGACGGGTGTTAAACGTCGGTTAACCAATGTAGCAGATGGATATTACGACAGCGATGCAGCCACACTCAGGCAGGTTCGCGCTCTAGAGAGCGAAGCAAGACAAGGTATCGCCGCATCAGCCGCCTTGAATTCAATAATAAACCCGAGCGCAGCAGGTAAAACTACCATGAGTTTGCGATTGGCTAATTTTAAGGATGAAACGGCAATTGGTGCTAACGTGGCGCACTGGTTAAAGTTAAAATCTGAAAATCGTGTTTTCTTGAGTGCTGGCGCGGCTGCTTCAGAAGGCGACTTGAGCGCTGGAATCGTTACGCTGGGAGTAGGTTTCGAGTTCTAAGATTAACTGAATCTTAGCGATTCAAAATTAACCGTCTGCTCTGCGATGAGCCGGCGGTTTTTGTTTTTGTAACCCCGCTAACAGCCCATAACAAAAGCGCTATACTGCAGCGATGCTTCAATCCGGCGCGACATTCCGAACAAACAAACCAATGCTTCCCGGCTGGTTTGACTCCAATGCGGGTAAAGCCTTGATTGCTGAGGAAACAGCAGCGCTTGCGAGTCTGGTTCCTGATCAGTTTTACCGTGTGGGGTTGCAGTACGGCCTAAATGCCAAAGCATTAGTTTTAGACCTGAACGTTGAGCAGATGATTTACTGTGATTCGGGAAAATCCGACGAATCAGGCTCGTCGACAAACGTATTGGCCTTACCGGAGGCTTTACCTTTGAGTGATAGCAGCGTCGACCTGGTCTTAATGCCACATACGCTGGATTTTTGCGAAGACCCTCATCGTGTGTTGCGGGAAATCTCTCAGGTGCTCAGTCCGGAAGGTGTGCTGGTACTGTCCGGGTTTCACCCGTATAGTTTGTGGGGGGCGAGACGCCGCGTAGGCAGAAAATCAGCCCCTTTTGATGCTCGTTTCATTTCAAGAACAGTGATTCAGGATCGTCTTGAATTGCTCGGATTTGTGCCGCTTACGGGTCGAACGATTAACTATCAATTTCCGCAGATGAATGCATTGTGGCGAGGACGTTCAGACTGGATGAATGCGATGGGAGATCGATGGTGGCCCACCTTAGGTGCGGTTTATATCCTGGTTGTGCAGAAAAAAATATACAGTGGCCTGAGTATAAAAAAATCAAAAGTTCCTTCAAAGCGCTGGTTTCCAGATTTAAAGCCTGCGCAGGCAAAAGTTACGCAGTATAGTGATACGCCTAACAGCAAGTAGCGACTAAACTAAATTTTATAAAGGCTGTCTTCTGGCACCATCGTTCTGGCTTTATAAATAATTCAGGGAATATTTAACAGGACGTATCTGAACTCGCATACAATTCGCGCATGCAAAAAATAACGATCTATACAGACGGCGGCTGCAGGGGGAATCCTGGTCCCGGCGGCTGGGGTGCTATTCTGGAATATGGTGGGCACCGCAAGGAGTTAAAAGGCCATGCAGAAGAGACCACCAACAATCGTATGGAGCTGACTGCCGCAATCGAAGCGCTGTCGGGTATCACGCGCCAATGCCCGGTAGATTTGTACACCGACTCAGTTTACGTGCGCGATGGCATTAGTAAATGGATGGCGAACTGGAAAAAAAACAACTGGCGTACTGCCAGTAGAAAAGCGGTTAAAAATAAAGACCTCTGGCAGGTGCTGGATGAGCTAAACAATACGCACAGCGTTGACTGGCATTGGGTCAAAGGGCATTCCGGTCATCCCGGTAATGATCGGGCGGATGAGCTAGCCAATGAAGCCATGGATGAGTTAATGGCCAGTCAAATATGACCACACGATATCTGGTTCTAGATACGGAGACCACGGGTCTGGAGCCTCGCCAGGGCCACAAAATTATCGAGATTGGTTGTGTCGAGCTTATTGAGCGCCGGCTAACGGGCAATAATTACCAGCAGTTTTTAAATCCGGAGCGCGAGATTGATGAGGGCGCCCTGGAAGTGCACGGTATATCGCGTTCTGATCTCGAGGACAAGCCCACGTTTAAGCAGATTGCGGATGATTTTCTGGACTATGTGCGTGGCGCAACACTGATAATACATAACGCTGCGTTTGATGTGGGTTTCCTGGATCATGAGTTGGGCTTGCTGGACCGGGGGCTTGGCGCTGTAGCGGATTATTGTAGTGTTGTAGATACACTGAAGATGGCGCGTGAGATGCATCCCGGGCAGCGCAATAGTCTGGATGCCTTATGTCAACGTTACTTTATCAGTAATGAACATCGCACTCTGCACGGTGCTTTGCTGGATTCAGAAATACTGGCAGAAGTTTACCTGGCGATGACCGGTGGCCAGTTAAATTTGTTGGGTGGACAGGATGCAGCGGAAAACGGGGATCCGTTGTTAATTGAGCCCCGGGTATTTGACCCGAATCGTGCGTCTACAAAAATTATTCCTGCCAGTGCAGAAGACATGCTTGAACATGAAAAATGGATGCAATTGTTGAGCGAGAAAAAAGA
>JAUVBY010000072.1 GCA_030590945.1 Gammaproteobacteria bacterium
AGAGAGGAATTTATGATAATACCTCCCCCTTTTGCAAAGGGGGACTGAGGGGGATTAGATAATCATGGCCACTATTTTTCCAATTGAGGTTTATTTAGATTATTCAAATCTCCCCCAACCCCTCTTTTGAAAAGAGAGGAATTTATGATAATACCTCCCCCTTTTGCAAAGGGGGACTGAGGGGGATTAGATAATTATATTTATGGAACAAATATCCACTATCGTCGCAATTGCCACCCCGCCCGGAGCTGGCGGCATTGGTATCGTGCGTCTTTCAGGACCTGATTCACCAGCCATTGCCAAATCTCTAAGCGGCAAACGCTTCACCCCGCGCCACGCGCATTTCATCTCCATTCACGATAACGAATCACGCATCATCGACCAGGGCATCGGTCTGTATTTCAAAGCCCCCCATAGTTTTACTGGCGAAGATGTGGTTGAAATCCAGGGCCACGGCAGCCCGGTCGCCTTGCAAATGATTGTAGATCGTTGCCTTGAACTCGGAGCCCAACTAGCCCGCCCCGGCGAATTCTCAGAACGCGCCTTTTTGAATGACAAACTCGATCTCAGCCAGGCTGAAGCTATTGCCGACCTGATTGAAAGCAGTACCGAATCCGCCGCACGCGCAGCCATACGATCACTTACCGGGGAATTTTCACAAAAAGTACAGGTGTTAATCGATAAGCTGATTGCGCTACGTGTATTTGTCGAAGCATCCATTGATTTCCCCGAAGAGGAAATTGATTTTTTAGCCGAAAACGATGTGGCTGGTCGTACCCGCAAGGTGCTTGAAGAATTTCTGCAAATGAAAAAACTCGTGCGCCGCGGTACGCTGTTACGTGATGCCACCCGCATCGTACTGGTTGGCCCACCGAATGCCGGAAAATCCAGCCTGCTCAACGCCCTTTGTCGTGAAAACCGGGCCATTGTCAGCGATATTCCCGGAACCACGCGCGATACGCTGGAGCACCCTATCCAGATCAATGGTTATCCCGTAGTGCTCACTGATACAGCCGGATTACGTGAAAATGCGGATATCATTGAACGCGAAGGCATCAAACGCGCTCGCCTGGCCCTGGCCGCAGCGGACCTGGCACTGGTATGCATAGATGATGCCGCGAGCGACGAAGCGCAAATCAATCAGATAATTGCCGATGAAGTACCCGATGGGCTGGGTTACTGTGTGGTATTGAATAAGGCAGACCTCGCGGGCAAAAAAGTCTCTCGTGATGGCAACCGCGTTTCTATTTCCGCCAAATCAGGCGAAGGCGTCGATCTGCTCTGCGCATGGATTAGTGATATCGTTGGTTATTCAGGCCATGGCCAGGGGCAGATCCTCGCTCGCCAGCGTCATCTGGACGCCCTTAAACGCGCAGAATCTCATTTGCAACGTGGCTACGATGGATTTATGGACACCGGGGCAGGCGAATTACTGGCTGAAGACCTACACCTTGCTGCACAGGCGCTGGGTGAAATAAGCGGTAAAATGAGCGCAGATGACCTGCTCGGCGAAATATTCGGCTCATTTTGTATCGGTAAATAAAGTCCCAATCTCAACATAGACATCACTACTATATTATAATCGCAGCCTATCCCACAGCATGCAACAAACGACGAATTCAGGATGATACACAAGATCAAAGCTCGACAACACTATGCGCGCAATGTGCTCCTCCAGTTCCTGGTTGCACTTGGCCTGTTTGTACTCATCATTTACTGGCGACTGGACTTTTTTAAACAGGTCTATATTGAAAACCAGATCAGCTCGGTGGGCTGGACAATCAATGGCGGTATCGCGTTATTGTTTATTTTCGGTATGTCGCAAGTTGTGACCTTATTGCTACGCTACCGGCGTGAAGAAGCATCGATAAATCGATTTGTGCGCAATCTTGCCGTGGAAGAAGACCCGCTCGAGCACGTTGACGGCAACTCAATCATTGCTGATCGCTATGACACCCTGAAAATGCTGCATCGAAAACGCGCTAGCATTAATCATAGCGCGCTGGCTGCCACGCTGATGGCCTCAGAAGCAAGCTACAATTCCTTTCCGAAGTTCGTCTATAACACGCTCATTTTGACCGGCGTATTCGGCACTATTGTATCCCTGTCGATCGCATTGATTGGTGCCTCGGATATGATCGAGAGTTCCGCTCAGGCGAGTGGCATTGGCACGGTAATTCACGGTATGTCCACGGCTCTGTCAACCACCATGACTGCCATTATTACCTATATCTTCTTTGGCTATTTTTATCTCAAACTCACCGACGCGCAGACCTACCTGATCTCGCGCGTAGAGGAAGTCACGGCGACGCATTTGATGCCTTATTTTCAACTCAGTAGCGATGCGATGGTCAAGGAGTATGCCGATTCGATCACCTCAGCCGCGAATCTGGTTAAGCGCTTCGACAAGGCGCAGGCAACTTACCAGATGGCCGCTAAACACATGGCTAAAACTATCTCAAAACTTCAGACCACGGTGGCGCGCGATGAAGAGCAGCTTCGCCAGATCAATGCGAGTCTCAAGCAACTGATAGCGCTGACGGAACAAAGCCTCGAAAAAGAAAAAGATCCGCTTGAACGCGCGTTTGATTCGCTGGACAACGATTCCGGCAAGCGCAGTTAAATCAGAAACTAACTCTGCTAAACCATGAGCGTAGGCAATAATTTCGTTGATCTAAGAATGGCCAATGCGGGTATCGCCGGGGATACCGAGGGTAGCGTGTGGCCTGCGTTTACCGATATCATGACAGTGGTGTTAATGATTTTTCTGATGTCGATGGTCGCATTTTTAATTCGCAATACTCAGCTTTTGGACGAACTCCAGACCGCGCTGATTGAAAAAGATCAAATTACCGAAACAGCATTCCTGAGTGCGGAGCAAAACACTGCGTTACAGGCTCAGTTGGCTCTGGTACGTGAGCGAATTTTGTCTCTGGAATCCTCATTAAAAACGGTAACAGGCACTAAAGACGAATTGCAGGTAACCCTGGAACAACGCGAACAATCGGTGCGTGATCTTGAAACTGAAATTGCCCTGCTCACGCGGCTGCGGGATCAACTGAGCAACAACAACAGTGATCTGTTCAAGCAACTTGATGTCAATCGTATCGCGCTGGCGCTCTCCGGGGAAACTCTGCAAGAAACGGAACAGGCGCTCGACACCAGCCAGAAAAACCTGTCACAAACTGAATTAACGCTCACCGAAACGGAACTTGAATTAAGTCAGAGCAAAAACACGCTAAACGAAAAAATCAGCCTGCTGCTGGCAGCCAAAGCCGGGCTAATTGTGGCAAAGGAGAAAAGTAATCAGGCACTGACGGAATCTGAAGCAGCAAAACTTGAATTAAACCGGAAGATAATTTCACTCAGCGAACAACTGCGCCTGATCAGCGACAAACTGGACAGCCAAACCACCATAAATGAACAGCTCGATACCCAGCTCGAAGACCAGCAAACCATACTGGCGGGCCTGTCCATCAGCCGTGAAGAGCTGGAAAAAACATTATTGGAAATGGCGGAGAATTTAACCCATCTGCAGCGGCTGTACGAATTGCGCGGCTCGGTGGTGATGGATTTACGGGCCGAACTGAGTGGCGGCGAATTAGAGTATAAAAGCCTGCAGGAAGAGTACGATTCTCTCGACGAGCAGTACCGCAAGCTCATTCGCCCGGCCCGCAGCCCGGCGGGCAAATACGTAGTCGACGTTTACTTCGCCAAACAGGCCGGAAAAGCAGTATATCGTATTCGGAAACCCGAACAGGCCGAACCCCTGACGATCAGTTTAGGTGAACTCGAAGCCCAGCTTGCGGCGCTCAAAGAAATACATCAACAAAGCCTGTATACCAGAGTGCGTATCGATGATAAAAGCGGGGTTGGCTTCAATGAGGCATGGCGATTCACGCAAGACATGCTGTCCCGCTTTGATTACTACTCAAGCGATTTCAGCGAAGTACCGCCAGGCAGTTCAAACTGAAATGAACCTCCATGAAGTATGATGTCATTGTAGTCGGCGGCGGCCATGCCGGCGTGGAAGCCGCGCTGGCGGCGGCACGCATTGGTGTTCACACCTTGCTCATTACGCAAAATATCGATACCGTGGGACACATGTCATGCAACCCCGCCATCGGAGGGATCGGCAAGGGCCATATCGTAAAGGAAATTGATGCACTGGGCGGTATCATGGCGCAGGCCGCCGATCTGGCCGGCATTCACTTTCGTACCCTCAACTCTCGAAAAGGGCCGGCGGTACGCGCAACACGCGCACAATCTGATCGTGCGCTCTACCGGCAGGCCATCCGGTCAGCGGTTGAACGTCAGGCTAATCTAAGCCTGTTCCAGCAGGAAGTCGCGGGCTTGCTGGTTGAAAATGGAGCGGTCAGGGGCATAAAAACCAAGCTTGGGCCCGACTTCCTGGCACCGACCGTGATCATCACAGCTGGCACATTCCTGGGCGGTCTGATCCATATTGGACTCGATAATTATAAGGGGGGGCGGGCAGGAGACGCGCCCTCAGACCTGCTGTCAGAACGTTTGCGGGATTTGCCGTTTCGCGTTGATCGCCTGAAAACCGGCACCCCCCCCAGAATTGATGGAAAGACAATCGACTATACCTGCCTGGAAGCACAACCCGGTGATGACCCTCGCCCCGTATTTTCATTTATGGGCTCACGGAGTCAACACCCTGAGCAGGTACATTGCCATATTACCCATACCAACGCACGCACGCACGAAATCATTCGCAACGGCCTGGACCGCTCGCCGATTTACAGCGAAGCCGGTGATATCAATACCACCGGGCCACGTTACTGCCCTTCAATTGAAGACAAAATTGTGCGTTTTTCAGACCGGGACAGTCACCAGATTTTTATCGAGCCAGAGGGATTAACCACCACTGAAGTGTACCCGAACGGTATTTCCACCAGCCTGCCTTATGATATACAAGTCAAGTTAGTACGCTCTATCGCGGGCTTTGAGAACGCGCACATCACGCGACCGGGATACGCCATCGAATATGATTACTTTGATCCGCGGGACCTTAAAGCCAGCCTCGAGACCAAATCCATATCGGGACTGTACTTTGCCGGCCAGATTAACGGCACGACCGGCTACGAGGAAGCGGCGGGCCAGGGCCTGATCGCAGGACTGAACGCGGCGCGCCGGATAAATGGCAAAGAAGCCTGGTGCCCCGGCCGGGACCAGGCCTATCTCGGGGTGATGATCGATGACCTGATTACACGCGGCACGCAGGAACCCTACCGCATGTTTACCTCGCGCGCAGAATATCGCCTGCAACTTCGCGAAGACAATGCCGATTTGCGCCTGACAGAAAAAGGATACGAACTTGGGCTGGTCGATGAAACGCGATGGTCCCGGTTTAACGACAAACGCACATTACTCGATCAGGAACGACAGCGCCTTAAGACAACCTGGCTGCATCCCGGGAAAGTGAATCCAGATACTGCCCGTGACGTACTCGGCGATACACTTAAGCACGAGCACAATTTATATGATTTGTTGGTACGCCCAAACGTCAGCTATACCAAACTGATGGAGCTGGACGCGTCAAACCCGCACATCACAGACCAGCAGGTTATTGCGCAACTTGAGATTCAGGCGCGTTACGGCGGATATATAGAACGCCAGAAAAATGAGATCAGGCGTCAAAGTAAACTTGAATCTACACTTTTACCCGATAAAATTAATTACACTAATATACGTGGTCTGTCGAACGAAGCGCGCCAAAAACTGAATGACCAGAGGCCGGATACGATTGGTCAGGCATCGAGAATCCCGGGAATCACGCCAGCCGCGATATCGTTGTTACTGGTGCACCTAAAAAAACACGCCGCCTGATTTGTTCTGTAGAACGAACAGGCATCTTGTCCAGAACAATAATTACAGGCTTAAGCATCATCAACAGAAGTGGCAATTAGGAGAGCAATTCATTTACTCTGGATTACTACTGTCCGGCTTAATTTTCGTAGGATCACGCTAAACGGCAGTACAACAATGTTTGCAGAAGACATTTATGTTTAGAGACTTAAAACCTAAATCCCGTTTTATCGTCATCCTCGCGTATGCGGGGATCCATAATACCGTCAGAAACAGGCTTATGGATTCCCGCCTTCGCGAGAATGACGTTTTAACCGGACAGTAGTGACTCTGGATGCAAGATGCTGCAATATCAGCGCGTAAAAAGCCTATAAAATAAAGATATGCTTGATTTTTCGAGATTTTACTAAAATAATTGATCAATTTGCTATAATTCGTTCAAAGCCACGAATGCCAGCTTGTCAGCTCAAGAGTACCGGTCATCGATAAATACTGCGTTTGGCGCTGCAAAAGCGACGAGGTCCCGTATACATTTGTTATTGCATTATTCAGTCGAGCGATTTATTGTTCCGGACTAAACTTAAAATATCAGGCCAAACTCGCTTCTAAAATCCGCTGCGTCCATGAAATTTCTCCGATTCAACACAAAAGAAAAAGAAGCAAGCCGTCTGGCGGCCGAGCGGTTGGCGGCAAAAAAGATTGCTAAACGCACGGGGTCGCGTCCCGATCCACGCGAACCGCTACCGCGCAACACCCTGCTTGAGGGTTACAACATTGAAAGGGTAATAGGCCGTGGCAGCTTTAGCCTGGTCTATCGTGCGGTTGAAATCAGCACCGGCAATGAAGTCGTCATCAAGGAATATTTTCCCAAATATTTTTCAATACGCAAGGATGGCAATACCATTGCGCCTCTGGATGGTAAAAAACTCTTTACCTTCAGCGAAGGGTTTAAACAGTTTTTCAATGAAGCTATGGCCCTGAATAAAATTAGCCATCCTCATGTGCTAAAAACGAATAATATGTTTCGGGCGAACAAAACTGCGTATCTGGTATCTCTGAATATCGGCGGGCGAGATTTAAAATGGTTTTTGGGTACCGTCCAGGAACCCATGAGCCAGGCGTTTGTCTTTAAAGTGTTTATGCCAATACTCAGTGCGCTAAATTTTATGCACGGCGCTCAGCTTTTGCATTTGGATATCAAACCGGCTAATATTTTATTGCAGCCCAACAGCGAATCTTTATTACTGGATTTTGGCGCAGCGCAGCGCATGAATAGCAGCAAACGTATCAATAATATGCAAACCCTGACGCATGGTTTTGCGCCACCTGAACAATATGACAGGAAAAAATCTCTTGGTCCCTGGACAGATATCTACGCTGTCGCTGCTACCCTGTACTATGCTATCGCGTGTAAGCCCCCTGCCAAATCTAAAGACAATGATAGCGAGTCAAAGCTGGACCTTAATAAATACAGTGCTCATTACGAACCGCATTTGTTGCAGGCGGTCAACCGCTGCCTGACCTATGACCCCTCTACCCGTTACGACAACGTTGACGAATTCGCAGCCGCCTTGCTGGACGGCTCTAAATGGGAAAGCCTGCGAGATTACGAAATGGATGCCATGAAGTACGACCGCTTTCTTGAAGCCACACGCGAATCACAACGCGATCTTGCGCAGGCTGTCGCCTGATACTAAGAGTTGAATCTTATATCCGTCGAATCGCTGGCCCGGCATCCTGCTGACCACCTGATTATTGATTGCAGCTTTTCACTTGCGGACACATGTCTGGGCGAACAAAACTATCGTAAATACCACATCCCCGGTGCTCGTTACGCACACCTTGATACGCATTTATCCGGAAACATCACACCCGATACCGGGCGACACCCCCTGCCGGATTTCGACACACTGGCCGCACAATGCGGCCAATGGGGCATCAATACGTCCTCTAAAGTTGTCGTTTACGATGATGCAGGTGGCAGCTACGCTTCCCGCTTATGGTGGTTACTGCGCACACTGGGGCACCCGCAAGTCGCTGTCCTTAATGGCGGGTTTCAGGCCTGGCAGGCTGCGGGAAATCCTCTGGAATCTGAAATACCGGCTTACACCCCTGCCCGGTTCAAAGCCACTCTGAACCCTGATGCGTGGACGGATACTGAGTCGTTACAGCAACAGCTGGCATCTAAAGATTGCGTACTCATCGACGCACGCGCCAAAGAGCGCTTTGACGGGATAAGCGAACCGATCGATCCAGTCGCAGGCCATATCCCGGGTTCGGTCAATTTACCCGTTACGGATAATTTCGATACCCACGGGTTTTTTCTCCCGCCTGAAACTCTGCGGGATAATTATCTGAATAAAATGGGTGAGGCTTTGCCCGAACAGGTGATTCACAGCTGCGGCTCGGGCGTGTTTGCCTGCCTGGGCATACTGTGTATGGAAGTTGCCGGACTTAACGGCTCAAAACTCTACCCCGGCTCCTGGAGCGAATGGATCCGCGACCCGGAGCGAAAAATCGCGACAAACTAAAACAGCGACCATCATTGCAGTGATAACCGGCACCGCCCAGACAAACTTGCAAAAATTCGTATAGAGCCTGTCGTCAAAGTTAATAAGGGTGCAGATTAAATCACTGTTCGTTATACATCCAGGTTCGACACATTAAACGCATTCTGCTCGATGAATTGTCGTCGCGGCTCAACGTGATCGCCCATCAGCATAGTAAAAGTCTCATCTGCACTCACGCCATCTTCCAGAGTGACCTGGGCCAGGCGCCTGGATTCAGGGTCCATGGTGGTTTCCCAGAGCTGATCGGGGTTCATTTCACCCAGGCCTTTGTATCGCTGGATATACAAACCTTTACGCGCTTCAGACATCAGCCATTCAAGGCCATCTTTAAAATGCGCGACTTCTGTGCTTTTCTCACCACGCATCATAGTTAACGCCTGCCCGTCAAACACAGATATACGCGCACCGTATGCCACCAGTGTCCGGTATTCCGGGCTATCAAAAAAACCGCTTTCAAGCCGTGAAAAATGCGTTAATCCGTGCCGGTATAGCTCGATTTCGAGCCCCAGGCCCATATCCGGTGAATCGTCGTTCAACGTTGCTGAAATCTTGTAGCGCCCGGCTTCAATCGGCACACCGGATAATTGCTGTTCCAGTTCCTCCGCAATGCGCTGCAGCGCGGCCTTTGAAGAGAAATCTTCCGGCGTAACCGGGCTGATACTCGCTAGCGCGCTTAACACCCGGGCATCATAATATTGCGAAAGCCGATCCAACATGGCAGTTGTCGCGTAGTATTCGTGCGCCAGCGTACGCAAATCATCTCCTTCCAGCGTTACATTATTTGCACTGACGCGCGTGTCATCCAGGGCAATAGCCAGAAGATGCTCACGCAAAGCCGGATCGTCTTTTAAATAAAGTTCACGCTTTTTTGCCTTAACTTTATACAGCGGGGGTTGCGCAATATATATATAACCCCGCTCCAGCAGCGCAGGCATCTGGCGAAATAAGAATGTCAGCAGCAAAGTCCGGATATGCGAGCCGTCCACGTCCGCATCAGTCATTAAAATAATACGATGGTAGCGAAGCTTATCGGGGTTAAAATCATCTTTACCGATACCCGTACCCAGCGCCGTGATCAGGGTGATGACTTCTTCAGATGACAGCATTTTGTCAAAGCGAGCTTTCTCTACGTTGAGAATCTTGCCTTTTAAGGGCAGGATGGCCTGGTATTTTCGATCACGCGCCTGCTTGGCCGAACCACCCGCAGAATCACCCTCCACCAGGTACAGTTCACACAGGCTTGGGTCTTTTTCCTGGCAGTCTGCAAGTTTTCCTGGCAGCCCCCCCAAATCCAGTGCACTTTTACGCCGCGTCATATCGCGTGCTTTGCGCGCTGCTTCACGGGCGGTGGCGGATTCGACGATGCGCTGTACAATCACCTTAGCTTCGGTCGGGTTCTCCTGCAGGAAATCATTAAATTTATCCGCAACCAATGATTCAACCGGCGCACGAACTTCCGATGAAACCAGCTTGTCTTTGGTTTGGGACGAGAATTTTGGATCGGGCACCTTAATCGAAACGATGGCGGTTATGCCCTCGCGACAATCATCTCCGGTCGTGGATACCTTGAGTTTTTTATCCAGCCCACTGCTTGAAATATACTTGCTCAGCGTTCGCGTCAGCGCGGCGCGAAAGCCCGCCATGTGGGTACCACCATCACGCTGTGGAATGTTGTTGGTATAGCAGGAAACATTTTCCTGGTAGGAATCGTTCCATTGAAACGCGGCCTCAACCGTCACATTTTCTTTCTCTGCTTCCATGTGGAAAATGGTCGGATGGATCGCGGTTTTCTGCCGGTTACGATATTCAACGTAAGCTTTAATCCCACCGCTGTATTCAAATATTTTTTCAGCGTTGCTGCGCTCATCGTACAACTCGATACGAACGCCCGAATTCAGAAACGACAGTTCACGTAAACGTTTAACCAGAATATCAAAATGAAACAGGATATTCGAAAAGGTGCCGGCACTGGGTTTAAACGTGACCGACGTACCCGTACGATCCGAATCACCCACGACTTTCAAGTCACCTTGTGGCTCACCCAGCTGGAAGTGCTGTTCATGTTGTTTGCCTTCACGATAAATCGTAAGCTTTAAATGATCGGACAGCGCATTGACCACCGACACCCCCACGCCGTGTAAACCGCCCGAAACCTTATAAGAATTCTGGTCGAACTTGCCCCCGGCATGCAGCACCGTCATGATGATCTCAGCGGCTGACTTGCCTTCCTCTTCAATGATGCCGGTTGGTATGCCCCGACCATCATCTTCTACGGTAATTGACTCGCCCGCATGAATTCGCACCACTATTTTGCTGCAATACCCTGCCAGGGCTTCATCAATCGAGTTGTCGACGACCTCAAATACCATGTGGTGAAGGCCGGTGCCATCATCGGTATCCCCGATGTACATCCCGGGGCGTTTACGCACTGCATCAAGCCCTTTAAGGACTTTTATACTATCGGAACCGTAGTCTTCTGACATGTAGCAAATGGGGCAGTTTTTAGAGACCCGATTTTACCATAAAAGCTTACCAAACAGGGGTTCCCGGAGGCTTTACAAGGGGTTGATTTATCGCTGATTAATGATTTTTTTCTGTGCGCGTATTAAGCGCTGTGGGCGCTCTGCCTTGTGAGCCCTATAAGGCGCTTTGACGAGGCTATTCAGGGGCTAACTATCCGAATTCAGTGTAAACGCAGCGTCTTCGGGCCAGTGAATCAGTTTTTGCAAGCGCCAGTTGGGTTCGCTGACCCTGAAATACCAGCGCCCGTCTCTCAATGGTTGCAATAGCTCGGTGTAATAGCGTCCATCCGGGCCTTGTGAAAGCAGTAATTTCACATCCTGTTTCGCTTGTGTCGGGTGCAACAGGCTCAGGCCCATTTGTTTCGGGAAGGCATAATCTCCGGTATTGCTCAGATCGGCCACAATGATGCCCGTCTGTTCATCTATACTCACCTGTGCAATGATGCCATTATTCAAAGCAAATTCATCACGCACTAATAGCTGATTAATTTCTTTTCCTTTTTTATAATAATCGTCTTCAACCAGGCCATCAAAGGTTGTGACCGCCAGAGTAAACATGATGCTGCCGACGATCACGGCGGAAAGAGGAATCGCGATCACCAGCCACACCATAGGTTGCTGATACCATTTATTTCTTGCTTGTGTCACCCGGACCTCAGATTTGTTTAAATATAATCATTTAATGATACTATAATGCGCCGACGAACGGCACCACTTATCTTCACATTAATATGACAGACGCGGACCATCCAAACTGCTTTCACTGTGATCTGGAAATCGACCCGTCGCTGGACATTAGTGTTGCCATACTCGGCCAATCCAGACCGATGTGCTGTGACGGTTGCGCGGCGGTAGCACGCGCTATCGTCGACGCAAAGCTCGAATCGTATTATACACACCGAACGAAATCCTCCCGGCGCGGAGAACAATTAATCCCCGAGCAGTTAAAAGAGCTGAGCCTGTACGATCATCCTGATATACAAAAAACCTTTGTACATGCAATGGAAGAGCATATTCAGGAGGCTTCACTGATACTTGAGGGTATAAACTGCGCGGCGTGCGTATGGCTGAATCAACAGCATCTGAGTCGCCTCGAGGGTGTCATCAAGGTTGAGATCAATTACACCTCGCTGAAGGCCATTGTGCAATGGGATGAACGCAAAACTGCGCTGTCCAAAATTCTAGAAGCCATTCAGTCTATCGGCTATACCGCCCACCCGTACGACCCCGAGAGGCGCCAGAACGTGCTGGAGAATGCCCGAAAAGATACCTTGAAACGGCTGGGTGTCGCGGGCATCTTTGGTATGCAGGTGATGGGCCTGGCCATCAGCCTGTACCTGGATGACGGCAGCATGGAACCTTCTATCAAACACCTGCTGCAGCGTAGCAGCCTGATTTTAACATTGCCGGTTATCTTTTATGCCGCCCGGCCTTTTTTTAGCGGCGCCTTAAACGATCTGAAAACCCGGCGTTTTGGCATGGATACGCCGGTAGCGCTCGGCATTAGCCTGGCCTTTCTGGCCAGCCTGTTAACATTGATCCTCGGGCAGGGTGAGATATATTTTGATTCCGTCTGTATGTTCAGTTTTCTGCTACTCGGCGCGCGCTATCTTGAAGTCTCCGCCCGCAAACGGGCTGCGGATAGCGCAGATATTATCGGTCGGATCAGACCCCTGATCGCCCGCAGGATTGATGCCCGGGGTGAAATACACACCCTGCCCGCACTGGAACTGAAACCAGGCGATCGGGTAGTCGTTCGCGCGGGTGATACGGTACCGGCAGACGGCTACATAGTAAGCGGTGAATCCAGCCTGGATGAATCAATTTTAACCGGCGAGAGCATGCCGCAGTTTAAATCCCTCAAGCACCGGGTTATTGGCGGCAGCCTGAATATAGACAGCCCGATCACGGTAGAGGTGAGCCATACCGGAAATAAGACCATACTATCGGGCATCCAGCGATTACTGGATGAAGCCCAGCAGTCCAAACCGGCGATCGCGCAGCTTGCAGATCGAATTGCCGGCTGGTTTGTACTGGGCGTTCTAAGCCTGGCGAGCCTGACTGGACTGATTTGGTATTTACAAAACCCCGGGGACTGGCTATCGCCGACCATTGCAGTATTGATCGTCTCCTGCCCCTGCGCGCTGTCGCTGGCGACCCCCGCCAGCATTACCACCGCCATCGGCCACCTGATGAAGCACGGCATCGTCGTGAGTCGAAAAAATGCGCTGGAGTCCCTGCATAAACTTGACGTGCTGTTTTTCGATAAAACCGGAACATTAACCGAAGGCAAACTGGAAATTCAGGAGCACCATCTCATCAATTCCGACTACGCACAAAGCCATTTTGCGATTAGCAGTGCAATTGAGAAACAATCTGAACACCCTATCGCAAAAGCATTCGCCCGGCTCCCGAGCGAATTTATTGCAACTAGCGTCAGAAACCATCCCGGCAAGGGGCTGTCTGCCCGTATTGAAAACACTATCTGGTTTCTTGGTACACCCCACTTCATCAATGAGCAAACAGGGCACGTCGTAGAACTCGAACCGGGAACCGGGACCAATGGTAAAACCTGCATAATGCTAGCGCACGAAGCCGGCATCGTTGCGGTTTACTGGCTGGCCGACACCCTGAGATCGGATAGTATTGAACTGATACACTGGCTTCAAAAACAGGGCATTAAAACGATCATGCTAACCGGCGATCAGGCGGGCGCTGCTCAACGCGTTGCCGACCTGACCGGTATCTCTACTCTGTTTGCCGCTCAACTGCCCGCAGATAAACTGGCCACCATGAAATCTTTTCAAAACCAGAACGGTGCAAAAAGGGTGGTTGGCATGGTTGGCGACGGGGTTAATGATGCCGCCGTACTGGCAGCATCTGATTGCGCAATTGCTACTCGGGGGGCCGCAGCCCTGACGACGTCGGGGAGCGATATATTGCTGCTAACCCCAAAACTTATCGCCATCAAAACCGCCATACAAACCGCGCATAAAACCCATGCGATCATCAAGCAGAACCTGATCTGGGCAAGCAGTTACAACCTGCTGGCGATCCCCGCAGCAGCATTGGGTTATGTTCCGCCCTGGGCTGCCGCCATCGGCATGTCCATCAGTTCCCTGCTGGTGGTGCTCAATGCGCTCAGGCTAAAATAAGACAGGAACTGGAGCTTCAACTCCGGCATGGACACGATGACGGCCCGCTTCCGATCCATTATTCTTTAATTTTTATTACTACTGTCCGGTTAAAGCGTCATTCCCGCGAAGGCGGGAATCCATAAGCCTGTTTCTGACGGTATTATGGATCCCCGCATACGCGAGGATGACGATAAAACGGGATTTAGGTTTTAAGTCTCTAA
>JAUVBY010000039.1 GCA_030590945.1 Gammaproteobacteria bacterium
CCGGAAAGGCTTCCGGCGGATAGTTCGGCGCAGTCAGTGAGACCCACCACACGGGTAAAAAATACACGGCCACCAGTACAGCGATGGCCGCTGTGATGAATACGTTAGAGATCAGGGTGCGATTTGTGGATTTGGACATGATTCTAAGTCAATAAAACCCGGTCATATGACCGGGTCGTTTTTATTAGTAAAAGAGGGTTGTGGCCGCTGTTCCAGAACAGCACGGCCACTTTTGCGCGTGTAACCTCAGTCAAAATCCGGGTTCAACCAGTCGGCTGATGGCGCCAGTTCCTCGGGATTAACCGGGATGCGTGATACGTAGTTGATCACCATTTGCATATCTTTATCAGAAAAACCTTTGATCTGCTTGATCATATCCGGGTTGGCATTGCGCCGTTTTCCGTCACGAATCCACTCGAACTGGCGTAGCATGTACAGATAGTGCTGGCCTTCAAGGCGTGGGTAGTACCTTTCAAGCTCTCCCTGGCCGTGATCACCGTGGCATTCGACGCAGTTATCGGCATAGAGCTTTTCTCCTTCGGCAAATTCAGGCGTGCCTTCGGCCCATTCGCCCTGACCGTTTTCGGGGTTCATTAGCAGGCGCTCCATATACAATGCCACATCGGCCAGTGCTTGAGCATCACCGATCGACTCGGGCAATGCGAAAGGGTACATGGTTGGATTGTCGCGGTTGCCTTCGCGGATATCCGCCAATTGCTTGATAATAACGTTTTTTAGCTGCCCCGCAATTTGCGGAAAGGTGCCGTCTTTGGAACCCCAGCCTTCAGGCAGGTGGCAGGCCGAGCAAACTTCATAGACGTCCATACCGTTTTCGAGGTCACCTTCAAGGTCCAGGGCCTTGAGGCGTTCGCCGCCTTCAGACATCCATTCGTGTTTTTTCTCGGCCGCGTTGGCTACTCCCATGCTCATGATTCCAGCGAGGATTAGAGCAGCAATTTTTGTATAGTTTGATTTTTTTAACATGATGAATACATTAGTGTATAAGTGATAACTTAAGCTTGAGTATAGTAAATTGTATACCAGGCTTGCCTTGAGCTGGGTCAAGTAGGGGATTATGAAGCTAAATTACCCTTCAGCCCCGCATTATTTGTGTCTATTTCGGGGCTGAAGCCCCAGCTCCAAAAATAAAGGCAGCGCCTGTTCAGGTGCTGCCTGAATGATCCGAATTGTAGAAGCTATAGCCCGGATAAATACTCGGCAATAGCGTCAATTTCTTCGTCCGATACCAGATGCATCACGCCCTTCATTGCAGCGGATTGCCCATTTGCTCGAGCGCCGGACTTGATGTCCCGCATCTGAGCAGCGGTGTATTCCTTGCCCTGACCTGCCAGTTTAGGATAGACAGGCAGAATCGGGCTGTTGGCATCTTTGCCGTGGCAGGCGAAACAGGTTTTCTTTGCATATAGCTCGGCACCATCGAGTGCGATGGCATTGCTGATGGGTACGGCCGTGAGCAGCGCCATCATAAGTGTTGTTTTTAGTTTCATAATTTAAGTCTCGTTAGGAAAAAAAGGGGCGGCTTGCGCCGCCCCGGTATCTCAGGATTTCAGGAATTACTGCGCTACTTTAACCGCACCATTTTCTTCAAGGTGGGTTTTAGCACGCAGCCCCATATCGGCGGTTTTAACCTGGTACTGCCACCATTGGTTGGCCCAGCCCATGGCTTTGTTCCAGTCGCCTTCGGCGGCGAAACCAGCGGCTTTTTCTTTGGCCTCTGCAGCAAATCCGAGTTGATCCGTTGCATCTTCAACCAGCGCCACTACGATTGGAAAATCCTGGTAGTTACGTTCAGTGATGAACTTCACAACCGAATCGATAACCGCCTGCGTTTGAATATTGGTATCGATCTGCTTGTCGTAATCCGCTTCGGTGTAGGTTGTTCCTTCAACCAGAGCATCGTCAGTGGCTTCATACCCTTTAGGTGTGACCAGCAGTATGCCTTCCATTTCAAGGTGCAGCGCAGAGCAGAACTCGGTGCAGTAGTACGGGAATACACCGACTTTATCCGCGATAAACGTGGTGGAGGCTGTTTTACCAGGCTCAATTGAAAGCTGAACATTTTGGCCGGAAATCGCAAAACCGTGAACTTCGTCCTGAGCACGTTCGAGGTTCGTCAGGTGGATAATGACTTTATCGCCTTTCTCTGCACGGATGATTTCAGGTGTGATGTGTGAACGAATAGTTGTACCAAATACTTCAATTGTGCATTGACCCGCATCATCACAGCTGCGCTCTGTTTTTTCACGACCCGCGCGGGTTTTGAATTCTGAGCGCCTGTTTTCACGCGAATTCCAGCCTGACTTATAACGTACAGCAGGGCTGAGCTTATCCGCTTTAATGGCCACTACGTAGTGCGGCTCACCCAGAGGAATCGGCATATCGTAGAGCAGTACCATTTTGTCACCGCTGATATCGATCAACTGATGATTCTGCGGATGCAGTGGGCCTACCGGGTTGAAACGGTCAATAGATAGCTTGTTCAGTGCAACCAGGTATTTTCCATCCGGGCTAACGCTATCACCTTCCATTGTTAACAGGTGGCCTACGTTATAGTGAATGGGCAGTTGGTCCAGTACCTTGCCTTCGCAGTAGTCCCATTTAGTGATCATGGAGTCTACGTAGATGGAGGTATAGACCACGCACTCCTTAGAATCATACTGAGTGTGCAGCGGGCCTAATCCAACGCTGACAGAACGCGCTAATGCGGTTTCCAGGCTGATGATCGGGATGCCGTACGGGTCTGTGCTTTCGAAGTTCTTGTCAGCAATTGCTTTCTCGATTTTCTCCCAGCTGTATACCCATGCATGGCTGTCCAGCTTACCGCTGACGATGATATGGGTGCCATCCGGTGAAACGTCAACACCGTGCGGGCTTTTGGGCTCGGGAATGAGATATAAAAGATCATTTTCAACCGCTTGCTCCATAGTAATCAGGTACATACCGTTGACTTTTTCAAACTTACCGGCCGCAACCAGTTCTTCGGCTTTCTTCCAGTTAGTTACGTGCATGAAGTCCGTATCTTTGGAGGAGCAGCCTGCTTCGAAAGGCGGACGACCTTCTTCTATACCACCGACATAACGCTCCGAACAGAATGAATTGGTAAACCCCCAGCCAAAACTTGGGCCTTTACCTGCGTCGTTTAAATCCTGGCTGTACGGAGGCATTTCAAAGGTAAAAGACTCACCCATATCCAGGCGGCCGATTTCACGGTCAAACTTCCAGTAGGTCAGACCACCGCGGTACTTTTCATTGAATTCAGACAGCGGCACAAAATCGTCCTCACCGTTACCTTTAAACGGTGCAGGATATTGAGCGGCTTCCATGACATATTCACTGTTAGGCGTCACAAAGGCACCACCGTGTGAAGAGCGGAAGAAGGGGTTTACTACGATCTGTTTGGTTTCAAAATCGTGTAAGTCAATCACCGCAACGCGCGGGTTGGCTTTGTCATTGATGAATAGATACTTGCCATCGTATTCACCCTCTGTTTCAGTGAAAGCAGGGTGATGCGAATCACCGAAAGTAATGTCTTTACCGTCTACCCGGCCTTGTGCCATCACCTTTTTGGATTCGTCATCAAAGCCGTAACCCTGCCAGGGCTCAGGTGTAAAGACCCCGATATATTTCAGGATGCGCATAGACGGGATACCGTACACGATAACATGGCCGCTTTGCCCACCGGAGCTAAATGCCAGATACTCATCGCGTCCGCCCGTCGGTGTATAGGTTTTCGCTGCAGCTAAAATATCTTTTTCCGTCAGGCCGCGTTTTTCCATGACATCCTGCAAGGAGTCCTGGGAAAAGGCAGGGCCGGAGCCGACACCAATTATTACAGCCAGTAATGAGGCTGCGAACGGCTTTAATGGGAGTTTCATAAAAATAACACCTTTTAGTTTATGGAATTTTGGCGTGGCAGTATGTCGCAGTCTAAGTTAATTCTCATTGACCTAAATCAAGATTGAAGAGAGTAGAGGCCAGGAACCTGCAAAAATTGTGTTCTTGCATACTAGATAGCAAGCTGAGAGAATTGCTCTCCTTCAAATACCTGCAATCCTTATGGGAACCAGCAAACTATCGAATAATAAAACAGTGCGAGACGCTGTGCGAGGATGCCCTTTATTCCTTCAGTTTCCCGCCGATAAAGTTGATTACATATTGGGGCGATCGCGCCTGATCGATCTTGCAGAAGGCGAGTTTCTGGTTCAGCAGGGCGACCCGGCCAAAGAATTTTTTCTGGTCACGGAGGGCGAGCTTAAGCTTGCGACATCCTCCTCATCCGGGCAGGAGAAAATTTTACACATTATTCACCCGGGCCAAACCTTCGCCGAAGTACTGATGTTCCTGAACAAGCCCCAGTTTCCAGCGAGTGTTGAAGCATTGATTGGAAGTCAGGTGATTAGTTTTACCAACGATCTGTATAAGGGTTTACTGAGCGAATCTATTGACGCCTGTTTTGGTTTACTGGGTGAGTTTGCCCTGCGTAACCGGCAGCTGGTGGGTGAGATCGAAGCTCTGACCTTATACAACGCGACTTTTCGCGTGGTGCAATACCTGCTCAAGGAAATCCCCAGTAACCAGAACACCGCCGCCTCAGTAAAACTAAGGGCGCGCAAAAATGTCATCGCCCTGCGCCTGGCGATAACGCCCGAAACCCTGTCTCGCATTCTCTCGAAATTAAAGCGCGATGGAATTATTCAGGTTTCCGACAAGGAGGTTATCCTGAAAAATATCGACTGGATGCGCAAGTTTGTCGCTGACGCCTGATTTTTTAATTCAAGGCAGTGCTGCATAAATCCCAGTTTCAGCCCTTGCCGGAAAACTGGTTTTTTGGGCATGGGTTAAAGCCTTTGTCTGTTTAGTGGCTGGTGCCTTCTGATCGTGTGATTTTATTGTAGACGTTGTATTTTCCAACGGGCTTGCTCATGGGAATGCGTTTTAGTTCTTCTAATGTGTTGCTGTCGTATACCACCAGTTCGCCGTCGAGTTCCCAGATGCTGAGTAAGGCTTTGCTGCCATCGCGCGTAAATTCGATGTGTGCGGAGGTTTTTCCGGGGGCGGGTTTGAGGGTTTTTACGATCTCGAGGCTTTGTTTATCGATGACGTGCATCAGGTCTTTATTTTCGCCAAAGAACACATCGACCCATGCATAGGGCGAATTTTCGTGGCTACGCATAAAAAATCCGGCACCCTGGGTGGGAATACGCTTGATAGTTTTCCAGGTCTGCATGTCGATGATGCTGACTTCGGCATTTTTGATATTTGGAGTGGCCAGCACCGTGGTGTTCTTATACGGCCAGGTAATGCCCGAAGAAAGATGAGGCAAGCCCTGGAGGTCCAGCGTATGCGTGACGCGACCAAGATCCAGATCAAATACGCGCGTGCCGCCTTCGCGTGATGAGCCGATCACGCGCACATATTCCTGATCAAAGAAAAAATCATCTAGATAACCCTCAATAGGTCGGCGCTTAATCGGAAAGGGCGCGTTGTCGGTATCACCCGATTCCTCGCGATAATCGTGGTTCCAGTTGGCAGCGAAACCCAATGGTGGTTCATCGGCATAATTGAGTTCCCAGAGTTCTTCCACGTCTTTTAATGCGATTATAAAGCTGTTTCGGGGCGGGGCGGTGTAGACCGCGCTTATGCGTGAGCTTTCGCCATTGCTGCCCACGGCAGGAATAACTTTAATCAGGCTAAGGTCGCTCGCATCGAGCAAGACCAGTTCGTGGGGCAGATAATTACCGACCAGTAAATATCGGTCATCGGCTGACACGGCTGCATTGCGCGTATTGATACCAGCACGAACCTCCGCGACGACTTCAAGGCGATACATGTCGAACTTGGTGATCCAGCCGTCGCGGGACGCAAAATATACATAGCGGCCATCTGAGGAGTATTTTGGGCCACCGTGTAGCGCATATCTTGATTTGAAGCGAAAAATTGGCTCCAGACGATCTCCATCCAGTACGCTGACATGGTGGCTTCCGGATTCGACCACCAGAAACAGGTTTAGTGGATCGGCATCGTAAACAGGTTTCGCCTCATCATACTCTCCGGCAATGGCTTTCGGGCTGTGAATGATGCGACTTTTGCGAATATCGTCTGCGGTCCATTTAGGTGAAACCTCCGGGGGGGTGAAAATGTACCGGGCAAGTTGTTCAATTTCTGCATCGCTCAACTTCTCGCCAAAGGCCGGCATTTGAGTAGCAATACGCCCGTTTTTAATAACCGTTCCTGCTTTGCTTTGGCGCAGGCGTTTCAGGTTGTCGGGTAACAGGGCCGGGCCGATGCTGCCCAGACGGTTAGCGCCGTGGCATTCGGCGCAGTGTGTTTTATAGAGTCCCGGGGGCGAGTTGTTCTCGGTAGAAGCCGGGAAGACGTTGCCAGGCAATAGTAGAAGTAGGGTGGATAAGAGCAGCGCATCCATCATATTTACAATGCGCGGTAGCTTCCCCCTTAGAAAAAGGGGGATAGAGGGGGATTTAAAGTGCATGGCATTATTCAGTTGTATTTAAATCTCCCCCAGCCCCTCTTTAAAAAAGAGGGGAGCTTTTACGACACCCTCTTAAAGGGGGAGAAATGGCGAATATTGTCAGGAGAGTATGCACTGTTCACGACGCCCGGCGAACCTTACGCCTCTGTAGTTGATTGGTTTCAGGTTGGTCCTGCGCGTAGTCAGCAGGCTGGATACCCAGTTCTTCATCGCTTAGATAACAGCCAGGGTCCTGCCACCAGGGGTCGTCGCTAACCTGAAAGGCGCGGGTGCGGGTGTTGCCACCACAGATATTACGGTAATGGCAGACCCGGCATCGGCCTTTGAGAGGGCGGGGAGATTGTTTGAGCCCTGCCATCAGAGGGTCGGACGTGTCTGACCATATCTCAGAAAAAGGGCGTTTTTTGACGTTGCCCAAATTATAGTTCCACCACATGGTGTCCGGGTGTACGTTGCCCAGATTATCAATGTTAGATATGTTCACGCCGGACGAGTTACCTCCCCATTGAATCAGGCGCTGCTGAATGTCATCGGCTTTATCTGGAAAGCGTTCGCGCACCCATTGCAGGAAATACACGCCGTCGGCATCATTGTTGCCTGTGACGAACTCCTGCCCGGTCTGCTTTATTTCGGCTTGCCAGGCAGCCTCAAAGAGCTGGTCCATTACTTCGCGGGTCATTTTTAGCGCAGTATCATCTTTACGATTTTTATCGCCGCGGCCGGCATAATTTAAATGCGAAAGGTAAAACTTATCGATCTCTTCGCGATTGATCAGCTCCAGCATTTCGGGTAATTCTTTGGCATTATCCTGCGTGACGGTAAAGCGTAAGCCGACTTTAATGCCCTTGTCACGACATAAACGAATACCGCGCATCGCCTCGTCAAAGGCGCCCTTTTTGCGCCGGAAATAATCATGAGTTTCACGCATACCATCCACACTGATACCCAGGTAGTCGTAATCCATTGCGACGATCTTATCGATATTACTTTCATCAATTAGCGTGCCGTTGGTGGATAAAGCGGTGTAAAAACCCATGGCTTTGGCGTGTACGGAAATTTCAAATATATCCGGTCTTAACAGGGGTTCACCACCGGATAAAATAAGTACGGGTACACCATATTGCTTGAGGTCATCCATGACGTCAAACACCTTTTGCGTATCCAGTTCGCCAGGGAAATCAACATCTGCGGAAATCGAATAACAGTGCTTGCAGGTCAGGTTGCAGCGGCGTATGAGATTCCAGATAACCACTGGCCCGCTGGGTTTTCCAATGCGCATGGGAGGCGGGTTGGTCCCCAGGGCCTGCATGAAATGGGAGACTCTAAACATGATAATACCCGGTTAGGTTCAAGAAATTCTGAGGCCAGTTTTTTTTAAAATGCGCGTACTGAAGAGAATATCACGTGCGCGTACTTTATCACCCAATAATTGTGCAATCTGTTCTATTTTATCCAGTACTTCTTCATGGTAGTGGCCATGTACCATGGCAAACAGATTGTATGGCCAGTCTGGCAGGGCGCGCGGGCGCAGATAACAGTGGCTGACCATATCCAGCGCTCCAACTTCTTTGCCTGCGGCTTCTGCATCCGCATCGTCGATGTCCCAGACCGACATTCCGTTCGCGACATAACCCAGGCGGTAATGATTTGGGACTAGCCCAATGCGGCGAATGCGCCCGTCTTCAAGCATTGCATTAAAACGTTGCTTCACTATAAGTGGGTCAGACTCTACTTCGTTGGCAACCAGATCAAACGGGCGCTCGTGAACCGGCAGGCCAGCTTGTGTTGCCAGGATGATTTTCCGGTCAAGCTTTGCCAGTTCACTGGCTGAATCCCGCTCGACAGGATCAGATACTGAGTTGGAAGTTGACATAAAATTCTCGTTGCTTGGGGAAGTTGAAAACCATTAAGCCAGTTGCCTGCTCGATGCGCTTGATGGTTTCATCTAGCTCCGATTTGGACTCAGCGGCAAGCACGAACCACATATTGAGACGGTGATCCCGCTCGTAGTTATGTGCGACTTCCTGGAATTGATTAACGATATCCGCGATGTTATCGAAATTGTCTTTGGGCACCTGCATTGCGCAAAGGCTAAAGGTGCCACCCATTTTGTCGATATTATATAGTGGCCCGAATCGAGTCAGCAGGCCATCGTCGAGCATGAAACGAATTCGTGTCATGACCTCGCTTTCAGAAATATCGAGTTTTTCCGCAAGCGCAAGAAACGGGCGGTCAACGATCGGGAAATCGCCCTGAAACTGGTTGATTATCTGGCGATCCAGCGTATCCATTAGTGAGTTTTACCGTTGCCAGGGGAAGGTTTGCGATACAGCGCGCCGCGCTGTTTGAATCGTTTGCCGCTAAACAGAATTTCATGCGGGGTCTGAGTGAGCCCGTGTTTACTGAGTATACGGTCTATGCAGGCTAATACCTCATCGCGGCCCCGACCATGAATCATGCAAAATAAATTGTAGGGCCAGCGTTGCGCCACGCGAGGGCGCTTATAACACAGCGTAACGCAGCTTTCATTGCCCAGGCTTTCTCCGAGCTGGTCAATTTTTTCATCCGGTACATCCCAGACCACCATGGCGTTCGCCGTATAGCCAATTTCATGGTGACGTACGATCACACCAAAGCGTTTTATTGCGCCGCTGTGGATTAACTGTTTCAGGTTTTCAATGACTTCAGTTTCCGTTAGCTTGAGGCTATTGGCCAATGCCAGGTACGGTTTTTCTACCAGCGGCAGGCCGCCCTGAATGGCGGTAATAAGTTCCCGGGCATCCACGATGTCACGTGGCTTAATGACCCCGGGGGTATCGAGTTTTTTTAGCAAGGACTGCTCACTGAACGACTTGTTTTGATTCAGGTGATGCAGGTTAAACCCCAGGTCAATATGATATTCCTTAAGCAGCGGAAGTACCAATACTTCGTGACCGGTCTGCTGCTCTATTTGATTTATAGTGGCGTTCAGCTCGGCCTGATCGGCAGCGGTGAGTACAAACCACAGATTGATTTCGTGCTCGCGCTCATAATTGTGATTTACCTGTGAAAAGCGGTTAACGATTTGCGCGTAGTGTTCCAGTTCTTCTGGCGGAACTGAAATCGCCGCCAGAGTACTGACCCCGACGGTATTGGGTTTAAATACCGGCCCGATACGGCTTATCGTGCCATTTTTCTTTAATGCCTGGACGCGTTTGAGCACGGTTTCAACATCGCTGCCCAACTGACGCGCAAGGTCATCAAACGGTTCGGAGACCAGCGGAAAGGCGTGCTGGTAGTCGTTGAGCAGGTTGTCGGTAATGCAGGCCATCGCTTGTTTTGTTTATAAACCTATCTCGTGCGCGCGTGAGGTGAAAAAGATGCCGGAGGGTTTTTCCGCAGGAAGTTGTTTAATCAATTCAAAACTTTCGGTATCAAGCACATCGATTCGATCCATGTCTCTGATCGACATCCATACCTGTTCGCCGCGCGGCGTAAATTCCATGTGCAAGACCCCCTTGCCCGGGGTGAGAGTTTTGATGATCGCCTGTTGTTCAACATCAATTATCTGAACGGTATCGTTGTCTGGAAAGGCGAAGTTCACCCATACCTGTCGGTTATCCGGCTGCGCCATGACAAACACAGGCTGGCTGTGGGTTGGGATTTCATCGACTTGCTGCCAGTTCCGGGTATCTATAACCAGAACGCTGTGCCGCCCGACCGCGGGAACAAAGGCGCGGTTACCGGCAATAGCCCAGCCTTCAAGGTGCGGCATTTTGAATACGGGCAGTTTTTGCTCGCCTTTTCCATATCCCGAAAGAATTCGTTTGATACCTTTTTCAGGGTGCCATAAATCCAGCAGGGCCATGCCGTCTTCACCAAATAATCCGGCGATGTAATACCGACCGTCAGGGCTGATCAGAGCATCGTAGGGTTGATGACCGATATTAGTAAATTTTTTAAGCACCGGATTTTTTGGGTCGCGTATGTCAGCAATCCAGATCTCATCGGCATCATACAGCGCAAACACGAAGCGATGTCGCGGCGCATCCACCAGGCCAATGACTTTCGAAGCTTGTCCATTGGCACCAATCGCGGGGATGTCTGCGACCAGCTCCAGGGTTTCAGCTGAGAATATTTTCACCCCGCCGGGTTCGTAATTGGATACCGCAACCCATTTTCCATCCTGTGAAATTGCGCCGCCGATGCTGTTGCCGGATTGCAGTACGCGTTTGACGGTTTTGTTTTCGAGGATGTCGATTTTGCTCAAACCGCCGTCGCGTCCGAATATGTAGGCATAGCGCTCATCACGTGAAAATACGACAGATGCGTGCGATAAATCGCCGAGTTCCGTGATTTTGCCCAGACTAGTCTGCGTACTGTGTTCTATGATTTGTACGCTGCCGGTGGCGCGCTCAATGATGACGCCCATATCGCCGGTACCGCGTAATTCAACGCTATTGGCAGCATTTGCCTGCGACAAAAGTAATACACCAGCGATGAGTGCGCTTACTACCGGAAGCGAGCGTAATAAACTTCCCCAAATCTCCTTCAACCCCGCTTTGTCAGAGGGTGTCGCAAAAGTAAAGAAAAAGCTTCCCCCTTTGAAAAAGGGGAATTGAGGGGGATTTAGAATGGCAGGTAGCATGTTGATAGTGTGCCATTTGGTCTGGCATTCAAATCTCCCCCAGCCCCTCTTTTTTAAAAAGGGGGAGCTTTTACGACGCCCTTTGTCAAAGAGGAAGGCTTTTGTGATGTGTAGAAAATTCATCACGATGGCTTGGCTTGCGTCATTAATAATTCGACCAGATAATCAATATCTTCCAGCGAGAGTAGACCTTCCCAGGCTGGCATGGGTGTGCCCGGGTGGCCGAAACGTATAGATTGGTGTATATAGGCCCTGGATTTATTGTGTAATGCGTCCGGTGTAAGGGCAGGACCCAGACCGCCTTTAAGCGTCATACCATGGCAGGAACCGCAGTCGTGGCGTAACATGTACTCAAGTTCCGCCTGACGCGATAGCAACGGCTCGCTCAAAGTCTGTAAAGCGATCAGGCTGATGAGCAAACCCAGCAGGTAAGATATTACCGTGCTACGGGAGTACATGTACCACACCCTTCATGTCACGCTGCTCCCAGTGCGGGCCGCACAGATAAGGATAGTCACCCGGCGTATCGAAAGTTTTTTCAAAGAATTCTTTTGGGAACAGTTCAGCGGTTTCTTTTTCCCCCTGTTCTTTGAACCAGATGGTGTGATAGGCACGGCGTTCAACATTAACCCAGTGCACGGTATCACCGGCTTTGATGGTGATTTCTTCTGGCACGAATTTATACTTTAGCATTTCGACCACGTGCGTTTCTGCGTTGGCAACGAACGTACTCGCTGCAATAAGCAGGCCGAAAACGACGTGAAGCTTGGAATTACTGACTTTTTGCATCCAGATCTACCTCAGCATTATCAAAACCCAGTTTATAACCCAGCGATACATGATGAAACCGTGCATTGCTATAATCATCATGAATGGCGAAACCAAAGTTGTAGGTCTTTGCGAGGTCAAACGAAATGTCCTGTGATTGATCTGACGCCAGCTTTCGCTTCATCTGCACCGTCCAGTGACCGCCTTCGTTCGTGCTCACCACTTCAAAGCCCTGGCCACCCTGCATGACCCGTTGATCATACACATATCCGTCTTCGCTGGTTTCGGTTCCGGACTGGTAGCGCAGCAGATCAAACACCTGGTTGCCATCAATCGCTGCCTGGATATCCTCAGCGGAATTGAGTTTATCCCAGCCACCGCGTTTTTTGCCACGTTTGCCGCGAATTTCAATATTGCTGCGGCTCTCTTTGAGATATTTAGTGATGCCGCCGGTAACGTCAAGCCTGTTCGCAGCCTCGTTGCCGACCAGCGTATCGGCCTCGGGTGCGTCAGGCATGCCGCGTGCATCGTGGTGGCAGGCCCCCCAGCAACCGGCACGATCAGCATATTCCAGTTCATCATTGGAAAACATGATGGCTATTTTCATCGGGTTCTCCGGATCCATTTTGCCGCCGTCGACAAAGGGCACGTCAGCATGAGGGCCATCATCCCACTCAAACTTCAGATACAGGTTCTCTGCATCATGGGTGGCTTGCATGACTACTGGAATACTGCCGCGTTTTCCGGGGATGGGGGTGGGTTCGGCTTTTTCGCCGGTGACCATTTTCTCGCCCATCGCTGCGGTTTCCTGATCGTGGCAGGAGGCGCAGGTATCGCCGGATTTTATAAAGGCGCGGCTACCACCATGATCTCGGCCGTTTAAAACCCATTCCATTGAAGTCTGGCCGGGGTAGAACAGGGTGATGTCCCGCGAACCCGCTTTACTCCAGTCCACGCTAAAGCCGCCTGAGCTGGCAGCGGCACTCGCTGCCCCGCCTGCCGCTGCAGGAATAGCGTTACTGGCCTGTGGAGCACTGGCTTCGCGTTTCACCGCGTCGATATCCGCTTCGCTATCGTCAAAACCGATACTATAACCCAGCGATACGTGATGAAAACGTGCGTTGGTATAGTCATCATGAATGGCAAAGCCAAAATTATAACGCTGGTCGGTTGTCAGGCTGATATCACCTTTCTCGCCGCTATTAAGCGCACGCTTCATTTCAATCACCCAGAGACCGCCTTCATTACTGCTTACCACGTCAAAGCCCTGGCCACCTTCCATGATGCGCTGATCATAGATATAACCGTCTTCAGTCTGGCCGGTACCTGCCTTGTAGCGCAGCAGGTCCATTACGTGATTGGCATCAATTTCAGCCATGTTTTCATCGCTGGGTTTGAGTTTGTCCCAGCCACCGCGTTTTTTGCCGCGCTTACCCCGGATTTCGATCTTGGTACGGCTTTCCTTGACATACTTGGTAATGCCCTGGCTTACGTCAAGACTGGTTCCGGCCGCGTTTGCGGTATCGGCATCCGGGGTGTCGGGCATGGTTCGGGCATCGTGATGACAGGCACCCCAGCAACCGGCGCGATCGGCATATTCAAGATCATCGGTGGCTAGCATCACGGCTAATTTAATCCGGTTCTCCGGGTCCATTTTTCCACCTTCGACGAAAGGCACCGCGACGTGCTCGGTATCTTCCCATTCAAAGCGCAGGTACAGGTTCGCATCATCATGTGCAGCCTGAACGTTCACTGGTATGCTGCCACGCTTTCCGGGGATAGGCGTGGGCTCGGCTTTTTCACCGGTGACTATTTTCTCGCCCATCGCGGCGGTTTCCTGGTCGTGGCAGGAGGCGCAGGTATCGCCAGATTTTATAAAGGCGCGGTTACCACCGTGATCACGGCCGTTGAGCACCCATTCCATCGATGCCTGGCCCGGATAGAAAATAGTGATTTCACGCGAAGGCACACCTGACCAGTCGATGCCAAAACCTGTAGCCGTAGCCGGAGCAGATCCAGTTTCAACTTCAGGGTTTGCAGGGCTAGCCGCAGCCTGGGCAGCCAGTGCTGTTGCGACGGCCTGTTCAACGCGCTGGTCTTGTGCTTCTTTTACTGCGACACGGGCTTTGGCCTGGCGCTCTTTCTCCTGCTTATCTTTCTCGGCCTGTTTCGCTTCGGCTACTTCAATTGCTTTCAGGCCTTTGATGAACATATCCGGTACTTCCCGAATAAAGTCCGGGTTGGGCGCTTCGAGTTCTTCGAGTTCTTCATCGGTGAGCAAATCACGCACGTCTTTGTGTGCGATGCCTTTGTGACAATCAATACAGGTTTGCCCGGTCTCGAAAGCGTTGAGGTGTTGCTTGCGTGCGCGGGGCTGCTGAAATTCGGGGTTCATCGATTCGAGGTTATGGCAGTTTCGACATTCCCTGGAATCGGTTTCTTTCATCGTTTTCCAGACATTTTTAGCCAGTTCCAGGCGATGCTCGTCAAATTTTTCGGGCGTATCGATTTTTCCCATCATCCAGTACCACACTTCTTTACTGGCTTTGATCTTACGTACCATCTTATGTCCCCAGGACTTGGGTACGTGGCAATCAGAACATACCGCGCGTACACCGGTACGGTTGGAATGGTGGATGGTAGGCACGTATTCTTCGTATACATTCTCTTCCATTTCGTGGCAGCTAATACAAAACTCCAGCTCATTGGTGGCTTCCATCGCGGTGTTAAACCCACCCCAGAAAATAATGCCGGCAATAAAAAATACCAGAGCGCTGGCAACAGTCGCGCCCCAAAGAACGCGACGCGAGAAAAAACTTCGTTTGTTTGGTTTGGTTTGAGTCATTTCGGGTAATCAGGTTGAGGCGGGATAGTATTTTGTTTTGAGTCGAGTGTCCTTGACCTAAAACAAAATAATACCGGGCAGGATAAATGCTATCGCGGGCAAAAAATAGCGGGCATGTGCCAGATTACACATGCCCGCCATTATTCAACAGTATTAAGTGACGTGGTTCACACGGTTATACACGTTGAATTTTCCGGTCGGAGCGTAGAAGCCTTTAATGCGCGTCTTCTCTTCCAGGGTTTTAGCATCAAAGATGATGATCTCGCCGTTGGGCTCAAGGCTGTCTGCACGGTTCCACACGGATACCCATACTTCAGAACCATCCGCATTGAACTCAAAATGCACCGCAGCATAACCTTCGGTTTCCGTCAGGCGAATGGTTTTGACGATCTCACGTGTTTCCTTGGAGATAACCTGTACAGACTGCTGAATCTCAGGCTCAGGATTCTTGGTCTGGTCTGCCCAGTAGTAGTCAGAATCCGGGTGCGTGCGAATGAATACGCCCGCGCCATCGGTTTCAACTTCGTAGCAGATTTTCCAGGCATTGTCAGGATGACCTGCCGGATCATTACCCCACACGGTTACAAGACCTACACCCAGGTGCGTGGTGCCACCAACCGGGCCACATTCAGGATCAATCCAGTTCGCGCCAGGACCGGGATGCGGCTTGGTTTGAACGTCGATCATGGCTTCGAGTGTTTGAGTTTCTGAGTCAATCACAACCATCTTGTCAGAGGCATTCGCCGCAATCTGGAAATATCGACCAGTCGGATCAAAGAAGCCGTCGTGCAGGAATTTGGCTGAGTCGATTTGAGTAATCTTAAGATTCTCCAGATCACTGTAGTCAACCTGCCACATTTGTCCCAGCTCTTTGGCTGCAACCAACCAGGTAGTCGCATTAGGCGTATCGTAGATCGCAGCAACGCGTGATTCATTGACATACTCACCGTCCACATTCACGCCGCGAGTAGAGATAACCTTTAAAGGCTCCATAGTCTGAGCGTCAACAATGACGAAGTGAGGCGGCCAGTAACCACCACCGATGATGTATTTACCATCACCTAATACTGCAACGTCACGTGCATCATAAGCAACCTGTACTTCAGATACGCGCATTTTGTCAGGCATTTGCCACAGATCGATTTTGGTCAGTTTGCCATCACGGCCCATGGTGTACCAGAAACGTCCCGGATCTTTCGATTCAAGCACGTTTGAATGCTCGGTAGTTTTCAGTACGTGTACTGCATAGCCGGTATCGATGTGTGCGACGATTTCATGTTTATCGCCATCGACAATCGCAACTTTACCCGCATCACGCTCGATAACGAGGAAAAAGTTTTCCCAGTTACGGCCGTGTAAGGGTTTATCGGGGTACTCAGATTCAGGCACGTATACGATACGGCGCTCCTTCATCAGCTCAATAGACATTTCCGGGGGAACGGGCGGTTCATGCTGAATGTAGCGTGCCAGCAGATTAAGCTCTTCCTTGCTGAAAATATCATCGAAGTTATTCATACCGCCTTCGGTACCCCAGGTAATGATTTTCTCCAGGCGTTCAGTGCCTTTCTCCAGGGTATTTTTTGGCTCGAGGCTCTTACCCGTTGCTCCTTTTCGGAGCACGCCGTGACACCCGGCGCAGCGTTGGAAATATAAGGACTTGGCTGTTTCAAATTCCTCATCGGTAATGGGTGGCGGTTCGTTCTGCGCGAATGCAGCGGTGGATGCCATAGACATGACTATCGACGTCGCAATCCCCATTGTGGTTTTGGCGAAGAGTGAATGTTTCATAGAGGTAAATCTCCTGCATTAAGAGTGTTTAGAAGTTTTTGTACCTAAGTTCAGATACTGGGCAAAAGTATTATGAATTATGAAGTTGTAGTCTTTGATCTTCGTCAAGGCGACGATTGATTGCCTTTTTTATTATGGCAGCCAAGTTATAATAAGAGTCGGATGATGATATTAACCACACTTTTGATTGGCGCGTTGCTGGTTGGCGCTTTGATAACCTTTGTCGTGCTCGGTGTCGGGCATTTTGTGCCCTGGCTATTCGTGCTGGCGACCATTGGTCTGGTCGTATTGGTTAAGTTTCGTGAAAAGCGTAAGTTTTTAGTCTGGAAAGACGAATACAGCGTTGGTATTGAGGCGATTGATAAGGATCATCGGAAACTGCTGAATCTGATTAATCAGTTTCAAACCGCCGTGTTATATCGAACCGGCCGGGAATTTGAGCAGGAAGCGTTCGATGCGCTGGTGAATTACACGCGAACACATTTTAAGCGCGAAGAGGATTTGATGGAGGAGCACGGTTACCCTGACTTTGAAGCGCATCGTGAGCAGCATCGTAAGATGATCGCGCAGGTTGAGGCCTGTATGGCGCAGTACACGAGCGAAGGGCGGCAGGTGCCACTTGAGCGGGCCGTAGCATTTTTGCAGGACTGGTTGATCAATCACATCAACGGTACTGATCAGGAGTACAGCGAGTATTTAAGAAGCAAAGGGGTTCGTTGAAACAAAAAATCATTATCGGCCTGCTGGCGTTTTCATGGGTTCTGGCCGGTGCGCTGGTTTATCTGCACAAGGATCGGGTTCAGCTCGTCAAGCTTCCGCCCGAGTCACTTGCCGAGTGGTATAAGCCACTAAATAAGCGTCACGTCTGGTTGCATAATATGTTCAAACTGCGCCGCGAAATGCAGGCGGTTAGGCATTATGCTGCGCTTGAGCAGGCAGAACCCCTGGCACTTTGGGCCGGGCGCCTGAACGATCACTATCAGGAGATCAGGAAAATGGTGCCCGAATGGGGTGGGCGACTGGATCAGGATAGCATGCGACGCTTACTGAATGCGCAACAGGAAAATCAGTACGAGCAGATCGATGGTTTGCTGGGGGAATTACAGAAAAGTTGTGACACTTGTCATACACAATTTCGGACCGTTACTGCCGCATTATACCGTGCACCCGATTTTTCGAAAATGCAGCTACGGGATTCAGAGACATTAGCAGAAACCATGAAAGCGCTTAATGCGCAGGTAAATGACATCAAAATTGCGATTGGTGCAAATGATCAGGTATGGGCATTAAATTCCCTGGGGGACCTTAAAACGGGCATCAATGAAATGGGTGTACTGTGTGAAAGTTGTCACAGCTTTTTACCCAAAACCTACCCCGATGAGGTGGTTGAAACCGCGCTGGGTGAGTTACACACGGCATTGGTGTCGGGCGACCGGAGACAACAGGGTGAAGCGCTGGGGAAAGTGGCTGTCTCTGCCTGCGCACAATGCCATGGCACGCATCGCATTGCCTACGACACGCAACAATTGATCAATTCGAAAAACGGTTTTATTGAATTACTCCGGCATTAAGCCACGAATTATCTGTCGGTCTGAATAGCCAGTTGAATGGCATCAAACCAGCGCTGTGCTATTTTTTCTTCGCCCGATGCGGTTGGGTGGATGCCATCGTAGCTATCTGTTTCAAGATCGAACTGAGAGTATTGGTCAACCAGCAGCACGGGCGATTTGCGGGTATTCAGTTCCTGCACCATATTCGCAATGGAATCGTTCATGGTCAGTAATGCCTTTGCAATTTCATCGCTGCGCGAAGCCGGTATTACCTGTGCTAATAAAACGATTACACCTGGATTTCTACTGCGCAAGGTATTAACAATGGTTCGTAGATCGGCAGCAATGCTTGTGGGGGTTTTTTTATAAAACAGATCATTGGTTCCCAGGTGAATCAAAACAATATCAAATTCATAGCCTTGCACCCATTGGGATAAATTGCCTGATCCGGTGCCATTGTTGGGGTTTCTTCCATTAATAATATCGCTGGCTTGCCAGCCAAAATGACCTTCGTGATCTCTATCAAAGCTTAGGCCCTGATAGTCGGGCTGTGGAGGTGTCCCTTGAGAATACTTATCCTGCTGCTTTTGCATCGAACCGACGAAATCAAATGCGATATCCGCATCAATAAGCTTCTTCCACAGCGGGTAGCGATAACTGGCGCGATTGATTTCTGCCTGAGTAATCGAATCACCCAGGCTTAGAATTTTTATCGTATCGTTTTCGGCAAAAGCCGTGGTCGCCAGTACTGCCGCCAGGCCGATACCGATCAATCCCGCCAGCGCAACGCGACAGCGGGTCAATGAGCGTTTTTCACGCAGAAAAATTTGTCGATTAGGGTACTTCATGGCGCCTGTGTTAAGATGACCTGGACAATAACAGTTGCAGGATATTATGACCACTACCCCAAAAATGGCAAGCAGGATAATGCACGCGCCGATGGTGTAAAGGCTATTGTAAGTATTGTAATAGAGGATTTGACGATGTCTGAAATGTTTGGCTTTGATGCCTATTCTCCAAAAGAGATTTCCCGGCGGATAGAAACCCTGGGGGTTTCCAAAGTGCGTCTTCCATTGCTTTCTACCGTGATGCTTGGTGTGCTTGCGGGCGGGTTTATCGGCCTGGGTGCGTTGTACTATGTGCTTGTTAAGTCGGATGCCTCGCTCGGTTTTGCAAGCAGCCAGGTATTAGGCGGGCTCGCATTTTCTTTAGGTTTGATTCTGGTGATTGTCGCGGGGGCAGAATTATTTACCGGCAATAACCTGATGGCGATGGCCTGGGCTGAGCGTAAGATTTCTAGTGCGGAACTATTTAGAAATTGGGGGCTGGTCTGCGGCGCTAATTTTATTGGTGCTGCCGGGCTGGCTATTCTTGTGTTTCTTTCCGGCCACCTTGATTTAAACCAGGGTGCGATCTCAGCACAATATGTAAAAATTGCTGCAGCCAAATGTAATTTACCCTTCTGGGAAGCTTTTTTTCGGGGAGTGCTGTGCAACGTCCTGGTGTGTATGGCGGTCTGGATGGCGCTGGCAGGGCGTAGTGTTATAGATAAAGTCGTGGCGATCATATTCCCGGTATCCGCCTTTGTGGCCGCGGGTTTTGAGCACAGCATAGCGAACATGTACTTTATTCCGATGGGGCTGTTGATCAAAACTTTTGGCGATGCAGGTGCCGCCGCCGATGCGATAACCTGGTTTGGTTTTTTAAGTAA
>JAUVBY010000157.1 GCA_030590945.1 Gammaproteobacteria bacterium
ACTCGCAGACCGGGAGGATGATCCGGTTCGTGAGGATCTCATCAGCTTTTATCAGGCTTACTACCATGCCCCGCGCATGGCCCTGGCGGTAACCAGTTCGCATTCTCTGGATCAATTGCAGCTTTGGATTGAAGGCAAATTCAGCGAAATTCCTGAACAGGGTATCGCTTACGCTCCGTTTGATGTGCCGCTGGTGTTACCTGCAAAACTTCCAGTGCAGTTGAAGCTTAAGCCTATAAAGGATATTCGGCAACTGGCGTTCAGCTTCCCGATCGATTCCGTGCGGGCGTATGAAGATTCCAAGCCGAGCCAGTATTTATCCAACTTACTGGGGCATGAAGGCGAGGGCTCTTTATTGGCCTTGCTGAAATCGCGCGCCTGGGCGAACAGCCTGAGCGCGGGTCTTGGGTATTCGGATGATGTACAGGCAAATTTCGAGATCAACATCGATCTGAGTGAGCAGGGGATCGGACACATTGATGAGATCGGTAGCTTGCTATTTTCTTATATTAATTTGATACGCGACCAGGGTATCAGGCAGGGTTATTATGATGAACTTGCTCAATTGGCCGAAATCGATTTTCGTTTTCAGGAGAAAAGCAGCGAGGGGAACCTGGTGAAAGGACTGGCCTCGCGATTGCATCGCTACAGCAGTGCGGAAGTTCTCTCCCGGCCCTATCGTTACGAAAACTTTAAACCCCGGCGTATAGAAAAGATTTTGCATAAATTGCGCCCGGAAAACTTACAATTGATTATCACCGATCCGGCTTTTGATTCCACTCAAAAGACAGACTGGTATGGGGTGGCTTATGCTGAAAGCGAAATAAATCCAGCCTGGCTAAGCCGGTGGAAAAATGCAAAACCCATCGCCTCACTGGCGCTGCCAGAGGCCAATCCGTTTATTGCAAATCAACTTGAATTGTTGCCCGCCGGGGCCGACCGGGCGGCTCTACCCGTTGCCCTGGAAGGGGTGGCCGGCGTGCAACTTTGGCATCAAACGCTGCTTGATTTTAAGCAACCAAAAGCCAGCCTGTATTTTAGCTTACGCTCGACCGCTGCAAATGATTCGGCGCGCAGCGCGATGTTAACTGAGCTGTATACCAAAGCGATAGACGAGGCCATGAGCGCCTACTATTATCCGGCCTACCTGGCCGGGTTGGGCTACAGGGTTTATCGGCATTCGCGCGGTTTGAGCGTGCGTATCAGTGGTTACTCCGCCAAGCAATCTCAATTGCTGGAAAAGGTGGTCGAAGAAATGCTTACCTTGAATGTTGATCAGCAGCGTTTTGACCTGATCCGTGAAAACATCAGGCTCGGCCTGGAGAACAGTCTGAAAGGGCGGCCCTCGTCAGTAGTGGTAAATGGCATATACGATGTTTTGTTATCGTCCAGCTGGTCTAGCCAGGAAAAACTGAAGGCATTGCAGACGATTGATCTTCCTGCACTGCAGGCGCACATAAAAAACCTGTTGCATGCCCCGCAATTGCTGGTTTTGTCGCTGGGGAATATTAGTGAAACCGATAGTATTCATGCTGCGGAGCAAGTGAGCCGACTGGTGTCCGAGCCCGGCAGCGTTTCGCCGGTTGCGCGCGCGAAGGTACGTAAACTCACGCGCGGGACTTGGGTGTTGCGCAATTCTGCCGCGATTCCCGACGATGCGGCTATTGCGCTTATTTATCAGGGGAGATCAGCCGAGCTTAAAGAGCTGGCGGCCACACAATTGCTGGGGGCGCTTATTCAGACGCCTTATTATCAGGCCTTAAGAACAGAAGCGCAGCTGGGTTACATCGTACAGGCATTCGCCTTTAATATGCTCGATACGCCGGCACTTGGCTTTGTGGTGCAGTCCAATAATCATCCTGTTGATGATATCGTCAAGCGCACGCGGGTATTTTTAGACGATTATCAAAGTGTACTGGCCAAATTGCCTGACGAAACGTTTAGCGCAACCAAAGCGGGTTTAATTGCACAGCTCACACAGGAAGACAAGCAGCTGGGTGATCTCGCAGCCAGGTATTGGGCAGAACTTGATCGGGAAGCCTATGAATTTGATACACGCGAGCGCCTGGTAGCCGCCATCAATATTATAGACAAGACAACGCTCGCGCAATATTTAGGCAGACTTATTGCTGACGAAGAGGCCGCGACTCTATTGAGCTATAGCCTGGGCAACAAAGCCTCCTCGATGGCGCTTTCACAGGACATACAAAGCGTTGAGTATGATTCGCTTAATGAAGTTCGCCTTGGCATCGATGAATATTTTTAGCTCCGATTCATCATCTATATATTCTGAACAGAATCATACCCGGCTGATTGAGCTGGTGAATGAGCTTTCGAGCATCCTGCTTGAGCGACAATTAAAAATGGTTACGGTTGAATCGTGCACGGGGGGGCAGGTGGCCGCACTGTGCACTGACTTTGCCGGCAGTTCTGCGTGGTTTGATCGTGGGTTTGTGACCTATAGTGATCAGTCCAAAATAGAGATGGTGGGCGTTAAGCCCTCAACGCTTGCCATGCATGGTGCGGTGAGCGAGTCGGTTGCTGCCGAAATGGCAATCGGAGGTATTGCCCATAGTGAGGCACAATTAGCCTTGTCGATCACGGGCATTGCCGGGCCGGGAGGCGGCAGCGAGCGCAAGCCCGTTGGTACGGTTTGTTTTGGCTGGGCAGGGCTTTCAGCGCAGGCACAAACACTGCAGAAACACTTCCCGGGTGACCGGAAGGCAGTGCGCGCACAAAGCGTGATCTTTGCATTGACAGAGGCGAGAAAGCAGCTCGAACTCTAAATAGTAGAAGTTTTTGAAACGCTACTCATAGAATAAATTTAGTGCACATTCTGGGTGATTTCGGCTATAGTGCCCACTTCATTCAACGTGAGCCCCCAGGTCTATATACATAACGCGGGCCACGCTTCGTAATCACATTTTCACTTGCTCAAATGAATCAACACCATCCGCATCCCGAGGTTCAAACCTCACACATAGAACGTATGTTACGCCAGATGGAGCGCAGCTCAAGGCGTTGGGAGAAAATGGTCTTTCCCGCGCTGATTGCATTCCTTTTGCTCGCGGGGTATGGGTTTTTTATGGTGTATAGCATGACACGCGATATGAGCATTATCGCCCAGACGATTGAGCTTGACTTTCGCCAGGATGTTGAACACATCCGGGATGATATTAGCGCGATGGTGGGCCAGGTCGAAAAAATGCAATATACGATGGCAACGATATCAGTGAAAATGGACCCTTTGCAGGAATTTGGGCCGCTATTGGCAGAAATTAAAGAGCTGGACGATTCTGTGAGTAGAATCAGCGGCTCGGTGGACAATATGGATCAGTCGGTGGTGAATATGAATCAATCTATGACCAGCCTCGACGATTCAATGTATAACATGGGCCGGGATGTGGGCGATATGAACGACAGTTTTTCTTCGCCCACCAAAATGTTCAAACGAATGATGCCCTGGTAGTAGCGTAACCACGAGGTAGGCATTCTCGTTAGAGAGACGATCAAATGATCCTCGAGGCGGTTCAGTTACACATTAAGACAGGGCAGTCGGGCGCGTTTGAAATAGCGTTTAATGAAGCACTACCTCTAGTGCAATCGATCAGTGGCTATATTTCACATGAACTGCAGCGTTGCATTGAGCAGCAAGATGTTTATTTGCTTTTGATTCGTTGGGAAACCTTGCAGGATCATACCGAAGGCTTTCGATTATCGCCGCAGTATCAACAATGGAAGAAACTGCTGCATCACTTTTATGACCCGTTTCCAGAGGTTCTGCATTACGAGAGACTGGATGCGGATGCCGGCACTTAATCGCTGATTTCATTGTCTTCTGTCCCCCATCACACACGCGGAGCGTCATACCCGCGTAGGCGGGTATCCATAACATGGTTTGTGACAGGCCTATAGATTATTCACCACATCCCTGTGGTTCCTCTTCCTCACTTCACCCCTGCGCGAGAATGACATTTTTCCGGACGAGTTCTGCAGGGTAATGCAGATTAAGCTGCCTGGATTTTCTCGATTAGCTTGTCCGCAAATTCACTGGTAGAGACCGTGGTTGCGTTATCCATTAATCGCGCAAAATCATAAGTGACGGTTTTATCGGCAATGACCTGAGGGTATACGGCATGAATCAGGTCAGCGGCTTCCTGCCAGCCGATATATTCCAGCATCATAACGCCGGATAGCATCAGCGAGGACGGGTTCACTTTGTTCTGGTTAGTATATTTTGGTGCGGTACCGTGGGTGGCCTCAAATACGGCAATGTGATCGGCAATATTGGCGCCGGGCGCGATGCCGATGCCGCCCACTTCTGCTGCGGCAGCGTCGGAAAGATAATCGCCATTTAAGTTCGATGTAGCAAGCACGTCAAACTCAGCGGGGCGCAATTGCAGCAACTGAAACATGATGTCTGCGATGCGATCTTTTAATACAATTTTGCCTTCCGGCTGTTTGCCGTCGTAGTCATCCCAAAGTTCGTCTTCGGTGATGGTTACCTCACCAAACTCCTCTTTACCAACTTCATACGCCCAGTTTCGAAACGCACCTTCGGTAAATTTCATAATATTACCTTTATGCACAAAGGTAACGTTGGCCAGGTTTTGATCGATAGCGTGTTGTATAGCCTTGCGCACCAGGCGTTTGGTGCCGATGGCACTGATTGGCTTGATACCCAGTCCAGCGCCTTCAAAAAACTCGGCACCCATTTCCTCACGCAGGAATTTAGCCAGTTTCTCATTTTCTGCGCTGCCGGCTTCGTATTCGATGCCGCAGTAAACATCTTCCGTGTTTTCGCGAAAAATAACGATATCCACTTCCTCTGGTCGTATCATCGGTGAGGGAACGCCCTCGAAATACTTCACGGGCCGGATGCAGGCATATAGATCCAGTTCCTGGCGCAGAGACACATTTAGCGAGCGAAATCCGCCGCCGATCGGAGTCGTTAGCGGGCCTTTAATCGAGACCAGCAGGTCTTTCATGGCGTCGAGAGTTTCAGCCGGAAAATAGTCGCCATCATAAACTCCGGCGGCTTTTTCGCCCATAAAGAGTTCACACCAATGTACTTTGCGTTTTCCCGCGTAGGCTTTCTCAATCGCCGCATCCCATACCCGCAGGCTAGCCTGCGTAATATCATGCCCAATACCATCGCCTTCCACGTAACCCAGGATAGGATTATCAGGAACTACCAAATTGTCATTCTCAATGGTAATTTTGCTGCCGCCTTCTGGCAGTGAAATATTCTGGTAGTTCATTGGATTCACCCTCGATAGCATTAATAAGAAAAAGTTATGGTTATTATAACAATAAATTATGATCATAGACCGCTCTATGATAGGTATTGTAAATTACTTACAGAACCTTAAGAATACCTCTTAACGTGTAATTTTTCAGAACCATGAACGAAGAATCCTTAAAAGTAAGTGTAGCGGCAATAAATCGTATTAAAGAACTGATTGCGGGAAAAGATCAAACCGATCTTAAGTTTCGTGTTCACATCCAGGGCGGAGGCTGCTCCGGATTTCAATACGGCTTTCAGCTTGATGAAAGCGAGCTTGAAGATGATATCGTGCTTAGGCATGACGGGGTAGACGTTCTGGTCGATCCGCTGAGCATGCAATATCTGCAGGATGCCGAAGTTGATTTTAAAAATGATCTGCAGGGCAGCCGATTCTTTGTGAATAACCCTAATGCCGAAACCACGTGCGGCTGTGGTTCGTCTTTCTCAATCTAGTAGTTCAATTCTACATACAGGTAGAATATATAGGCGCAAACTTCTATCAGAAGTAAACGTCATTCCCGCGAAGGCGGGAATCTATAAGTCTATCTCTAACGGTATTATGGATCCCCGCCTTCGCGGGGATGACGAAATTCGCCTTCGCGGGGATGACGAAATTCGCCTTCGCGGGGATGACGAAATTCGCCTTCGCGGGGATGACGAAATTCGCCTTCGCGGGGATGACGAAATTCGCC
>JAUVBY010000064.1 GCA_030590945.1 Gammaproteobacteria bacterium
ACCCCGCTGTTGTCGATGCGGTTACTTGTGTCAATCTACAACTATTTGACGACCCGGATGAGGCACAGGCCGCCCATCACTCCGGCATTACCCGGCTTTTGCAGCTGGGCACCGGCTATGGCAAAACACTTGCCAGGCGCCCGCTACCCTACTGGCAGCAAATCAGCCTGCGCTACAGCCCGGTGGGCTCACACCACGGCCTACGATCAAGCCTGCTGGATGCGGTTATTCTGGAGCTGGTTTTTGAAAGCGACCACAAGATCAAAAGCGAACGTGAATTTAAGCAGGCCGCTACACGACTTGAACAAGGTTTTAGCGGCACTATAGAGCTCTACTGCAATGCGCTTAATAAGGCGTTGAACGCCTACGGAGACACCCTGAACCGATTGAGCTCGCCTCACCTGCCAGAAGACAGTAAACAGGATATCCAGACCCAGATAGACTATTTGATCTACGAAGACTTTCTGCTGGAAGTGCCCCTTGCTATCCTGCTGCACTACCCGCTGTATTTCAAGGCATTACAGACGCGCCTCGAGCGCCTGGCATTTGATCCTCAGGGTGATCTTAAAAAACTGGCGCAGATTAAGCCCTACTGGAGCCGCTACCTGCAGCACTGGGAAGCGCACCCGGATGACCCGGCGCTCGATGCCTATCGATGGCAGCTTGAAGCCTACCGAATTTCACTGTTCGCACCAACGCTCAAACCGCCGACTCCGATTTCGCCCACCCGCCTGGACCGGGGATGGCAGGCATTTGAGTCAACGACCTAATTCCGGCAAATTACCAGGCGGTTGAATCCAGAGCACAAAACAGCCTTTTTATCACCCGCACCTTAGCTCATGACACGCCTACCCTGATCAGGTATGCTCTGCGCACACCTTACTGAAGAGCAGGCGATAATGGCCTAAACGGAGCGGATCGTACACATTTTTCATTAGCAGCCTCTCAATATGCCCTTCATTGTCGATGAATCATGCAAATCAAATGAACCGGAGCTTAACCACTTATCAGGCAGCAATCACCATTAAGGCCGCCAATGCGACCGTTTGATAAAAATAATGGCCAGTGGCGCAAAAATGTATATAATTTGGGTCTACTTCTATTACTACGTAATTAGGTAGAATTGAAAAAATTAGACCTGTTTAACCACCACCCTAATCTGAGGATGCGCTTAGAAAATAACGATATGGGCGGCTTTACCGCAGAATTACTGCAATTGCTGTATGAGTTGGAAAAGCAAATAAAAAGCGTCCGCGCGCAGACAATAATCGATAAAAAGCAGCTAAGAGCTGATCAAGAAAAGCTTAAGAAGGATCAGAAGTCACTTTTAGAGGACAATAACCGGCTTATAAAATTTCAGTCCTTTATTATGAAACTCTCGGATCAGATTGAAGAATCCAGACAGCACGATTCAACTGACGACTACCCGCTGCCGAAGCGCGGATCTACTGGCTAATGTTGATATAATCATAAGTACTCTGAGTAAATTATTGGGGCAATAAGCCTTTTTGATTGATAATCTTAACGCTCAAAGAAACGCTTAATTTGATTTTCCTCAGATATTAACCGGGCATCAATTTGGCCACTATACCTGGCCTTCATATTTTTCTCCCAATCATCTAACCAGTCCGTATTTTGCCCTGTTCCCGGCAAAGGGGGCATCAACGCCAATTTCTTTAGAGTAGAACTTGCAATATTTTCCTGAAACTCTGTCTCTACCCACTTTTGATCCTCAGGCTTAAGACCTTCCTTAGAAGTTGATATATCAACCAGCCAGTTTTCAACTTTATTTTTGTTCACATAAGACAAAGCAAAACTGACAGCATCTACTACTCTGGTGCCTTCGTCGAATTCAGAATCCCATTTCAGATAAATCGCCTGTAATTCGTCGTCCCACCAAATACTAACCAGGCCAGAATATTGCTTTAATAGCTTTCCAGGCATGCCAGGTAGTCTAACATAAGCTGCAAATTGAAGGCTTTGCTCGCCTGTGACAAATTAACTAACGCCTGGGATGGGCATTATTCATTGAATTGAAGTAGACTGCCTACCGAATAGATTTTGACTACAGCAACGATGAAATTTAAACATTTCCCTCACCACCAATCGCACACCATTAGCAATAAACCCTTTGAGGTCTACTGGTCAAGCCGTGCCGATAAAGCGCTGAACGGTCGCCTGACACCATTGCTGGTTGAAATGGAGCTAAAATTTGCCTGCATGGTTCGAAAGCGCGTACTGTTCCATGAAGATATCGAACACAAACGATCCATTAGCATCACCGATAAACTAAGCGTGATATATCGGCCGGTAGTAGGACAAAGTTGCAGCCTGAAAGACTCAACTAGCCGTCAGGATTCCGGCGAACTCACCACCGGCCCCATGGCCAATCGGTTTCCAAAGCGACTGGCTATAGACTATACGCAGGGGTCGTGGCTTGGCGAATATTCATAGCGGAATTAAGCGCAACGCGGTTTCGATCAAAGACTCAAGCCCCCGTTCTTTCCAGCGTGGGCGTTCATCAATTTGTTCACAGTTTCGCAACATCTCAACCTGGTATTCCGGTTGATATAATTTAGTGATTTCGTCCACCGGCACTGAAAACGGCGGGCCTGTCATCTGGTTTTGATCATAGCTAAGCGTCACCATTAGCATAGGCGTTGCCGCCGGCACGAGTTCCAGCATCTTCTTTTTATAGGCGGCTCGATTGAACAATTCAATAGCGACGATTGAGGCTCGATCGTAGACTAGCTTGCAGGCAGAAAGTATTTGTGGTTCCATGTGCATAAAATCGCCCTGATATAGCGCGATGTTTGGCGCCTTATAGAGCATCAGCTTCCCTGCCTGTCGCTGTGTAAACTCAAGCCCGGATTCTTCAAAAAAGGCTTCAATTGCCACCCTGGAGAGTTCTACGCCCACCACCTTAAACCCCTGCCCGGACAACCAGAGTATATCGACGGCTTTACCGCACAGTGGCATAAAAATAGTATCACCCTGCTGAAGTTTAAACAACGGGATATACTGCTGCAAATAGGCGTTCACGCGACCCTCGTGAAACCCGGGAGCTGGTTTATTCCAGTGGCTATGCCAGTCTACGGTTTGCTTCATACTTAATCTTGCGAAGTTTAATATTTTGAGCGATTTGCAACGACAATATGTTGCTCAGTTCAACACATCAGGCCAGTTTGCATCGGCCCGAGCCACCCTTCCCGGAATCTCTTTCGACCAACGATTTCTAACCCCGAGGCTAAAATTAAGATATAACTTATCATCTACGATCGTCCACGCCTCCGGAACCGTGCTGGCGGTGGCGCCTTCAGAAACGGCGTATGCGCAATAACCGCCATATTGCGGTGCATACTTTTCGGGCGACGCCTTGAATAAATCAAGATGTTCCAGGCTCGAAAACTTAAAGGTCGCACCGTTCCATTCAACGCTGTATTGATCACTACCCCGGACTGGTTTTCCCTGAGTGAAATAAGCGACTGCATCATAACCCTCTATGGCACCATCCGGGGTAGAGAATACGAGTGGCTTTCCTGCGAAAGCACCGAAACTCCATAGTGAAAAAGCAATGAATATTAATAGGGGGGGTTTAATTCTAATCAATGGGTACCCGCAATTGCGTTCCCTCTACCATCACGCCCCCCCTGTTCCCGATTTCGGTTGTACCAAACCGTTGAGAAAATACATCCGGTAGTTCTCGATCACCGGGCGTACTCAACCATAAGCGCAGCAAGTGGCGACGCTCATCCGGGTCGGGCCAATCCATAAATCCGTTCCGGTCATGCAACATGCTATGGTTATGAACAAACTGCTGGTCACCAATTTCAAGCTGCATCGAGAAATTAAGCTGTGGATCGTTGGCCAACGCATCAAATAAATCCAGCGCCTCTGTGTGCAGGGCACTCAGTTTCGGTGCATTTTCAAAACGCTGAGCAGAGTCAATATACTGCCGCTGATAAATTCCTGACAGCTTGCCGGCATACCAGGAAAATACCGGAATAGTAAAAAAAGGATCGGTGCCCGCTTCAACTTCACCACGTTTATCGGTCGCAACGGGCTCAAATAGACACGCCGCCAGATCAGGCCGCTGAGAGTGCATCACATTAAAAATCGATTCAACACTAACCAGCAAAGATTCCCCACCCGATTGAGCCGTTTGCAAACATAGTAAGGCCACCACATCACAGCTGTCAGTATGAAAGGTCTGGCGTTCGTTGGTCTGGTATATTCTGACGTCGGGATCATTCGCATCGGCGCCGACATTTCGCACATGGCCCAGCAGGTGCCCCATCGCATTTTGAGACCGCGGGCAACCAATGTGCGCCCCAATGCCCATGAACAGGGTTGCGATTTCAGTACGTGTAAAATAATCTATGTTAAGACCGCGCAATACGCCAAAGCCTCGCCCATTTACCAGTTCAGATTGAAGTTTAGCAAGTCGTTTGCCCAATACGGGCAAGTCAAATTTCACCTGCGTCATATTTTGCAAGTCGTCGCCGGAATCAATAAACCTCTTTACGGCTTGTTCTATATCTCCCAATTCTTGCGAGCTCAGCTCCCATAACCACGTAGATGGATTGCTGTGCATATCAGGGCCCAGCCAACTGGCCGGTGTAGAAACAGGTTCGGCTAAAGTATCGGTCATGTTAGTTCCGGGTGATAAGAGCTTATAAATCCCTATGCTGCACCTGCACGTTGGGCATGATTTTTCTGAAATGTTCAGCCAGACGATTGGCGGTATAGACCGAGCGGTGGTGGCCACCCGTACAGCCGATCGCAAGCGTCAAATAGCTACGGTTATCCGCATCGAATGCAGGTAGCCAGCTTTCCAGGAACCCGGCAATCTCGTTACACATTTTATGTACATCAGGCTCCTTTTCAAGAAATTTGACCACCTGTTCATCCAGCCCGCTAAGGTGCCGGATTGCTTCATCCCAGTATGGATTGGGCAGACAACGTACATCAAATACAAAATCCGCATGCCGTGGTGGCCCATGTTTAAAGCCGAACGACTCGATCGATAACATGACACCCTGTTTGCTGCGCCCTACGATTTGCCGGATTTTCTCCCGTAATTCATGCGGCGTCAGCGTGCTGGTATTGATGATGTGATCAGCGGCTTTTCTTAACGGGGCCAGCAACGCTATCTCTTTATCAATGCTCTGCATCAGGTTGGTCACCTGATCAGATAGAGGATGCTTGCGCCGCGTTTCACTATACCTGCGCAACAATATGTCCGGCGTTGATTCCAGAAAAATCAGCTCGGAAAAATCTTCAATGAATTCTTCGCACTTTATGTTGTCATGCAAAACTCGCAAAAAATCCATATTTCGGGAATCAATACTGACTGCCGCGCGCTTGTTTTGAGCTGCGTCTTCAAGTTGCCGCGCGAATTCGGGCAACAAAGTAAGCGGCATATTATCTATACAGTAGTAACCGATGTCTTCCAGCGATTGCAAGGCAACACTTTTGCCCGCACCCGACAAGCCGCTCACAACAACGATATTATTTTGAACGTCGGACATTTTCACATGCAGCGAATCACAGGGGCTTACGCATGGCCCGGATAACCGGGCTGAGATTTATACGGCGCGTTTCAGGCCACCATCGGCTCTATGGTGATCGTTTAGCTTAGCTTTGTGCTTAAGTACCTGACGGTCAATTTTACTGATCATATCGTCAATAGCGGCGTACATATCGTTGGCCGTACCAGTGGCATGAATAGACGCGCCTTTGGTATGAATATTTGCCTCTGCAAGATGCTTCTCTTTCTCCACGTGCAGGACAACCTGGGCGTTGGTTACGTGATCAAAATGCCGGATAATTTTATCCATTTTCTCACTCACGTGTTGTTTCAGGGCATCGGTAATATCCATGTGTTGACCGCTAATTGAGACTTGCATAAGCTACTCCTATACTAAAGGGGCGTGTGTCCGCCACCGGGTTGAATGAGCCTCCCCATAAGGGAGGCGGATTATGATCATTGAGATTAATGCGCTCAGGTTGATGTTCATACCGTGTCTTTGTATGATCTACATCCGCGCTAAAAGTTGCACTGCGGCGCATAAAATGGCCGGCTGAATCTGGATGTTGTAATGTGCTGATCGCCGGTTTGACAGGCGAGTAGGGAGGGGGTGAAAGGCTGATGGTCTGAAAACTAGGCTTCATGACCCTCGTATTTTTGCTTTATTCTCATACTGCCTAATTTATACCACTGATCGAATGCAAACTCAAATGCCGGTACGAATATTTAATGTAAATTTGACGCTGGTCAATTCGTAAACACCCTCTAATCGGCTTACATTTTACAGATTAAAATCATCTCCAAGGTATGCGGATCGAGCGCGCTTATCTGCCAATATTTCAGCCGGCGTTCCACCAATCAGGACCTTACCATCGGTTAATATATAGGCTCGATCGCAAATCCCGAGTGTTTCCCGAACGTTATGATCGGTAATCAATACACCAATACCCCGCCGTTGTAACATACGAATAACCCGCTGAATATCTTTAACCGACAAAGGATCAATTCCAGCAAAGGGTTCATCCAGCAATATGAACGCAGGCTCAAGGGAAACCGCGCGCGCAATTTCCACGCGCCGACGCTCGCCGCCTGATAGAGTGACCCCCAGAGCATGCTGTTTGTGTTCAACACCAAACTCTTCCATCATAGAAAAAGCAAACTTTTTGCGTGTTTCCGGATTGCCCCTGCCAGTGGCCTCGAGTACCGCCAGAATATTTTCTTCAACGGTTAAATTGCGAAAAATAGACGCTTCCTGAGGCAAATAGCCAATTCCCATGCGCGCACGCTCGTGCATCGCCATATTACCAATCGGCCGATTATTAAAATAAACTTCCCCGCCGTTGTTGCGGATCAAACCGATAATCATGTTAAAACTGGTGGTTTTACCTGCGCCGTTTGGCCCCAGCAATCCGACCACTTCGCCGCTACTGACCGAGAGAGTCACCTTATCAACGATGGTCTTGCCACGAATAATCTTAACCATATCCTGGCCCAGCAGCGTATTTCCGCTCATGGCCGGGCCCAGTGCTCCCGGGCTCGCTTGTTCGACATTCATATCAGTGCTCTTTTAACGTAATAATACTGATACTAACTGCGCGGCTGAATAATTATACGCGGGCGTGCCGACCCTTCTTCGGCTTCAGCTGGCGTATCATTGCTGCCCGTCGATGGCTGTACTTTGGTGCTGGTTGGTTTTTTCGTCCCACCGCTTCGTACTTTGACCTTTTCCGTCAACATATTGTAGACAATCAACTTCCCGGTAACAATGTTTGCATCCTGAGTAACCTTGGCACGATCCCGTAACGTCAGAATCTGGTCAACCTGATTAAGCTCAATACGCAGCGCCAAACCAACCATATCGGTTTCACTGTCGTCCGGCCGCTGGCGAAATTCTGCTCGATTTCCGCGCGCGACAGCTCGCTGCAGTTCGCCATCTTTAAAGTAGGCGACCAGCTCATCCGCATACAGCCTGATAGAGCCCTGCTGATACACGACGTTTCCGCGATACGTTCTAACACCAGATTGGAAATCCATATCAAACTCATCCGCATCCAGCGTAGCCGGCTGGTCGCGATCCGTTTTGTAAGCATGCGATATCGACATCAGGCAATAACCCAGGATAAAGCACAAGGTACGTAGTAATATTTTATTCATTGCTCAGATTATTAATTTTCCGGTTTAAGCTTGATGCGCATTCTATCGGTGGTCGCCGCGCCGCCCAGGCCCTCACTCCCGGTGCTGATAACTTTAACATTTTCGGTCAGCAATATCTCGTCACCATTGGAAAATAACCAGCCGGAATCCGCATAGATATGTGTCGGGTTGCCGCCCTCTTCCAGGTTTTGAATCAGGTGTGGCCGGTCCAGTAATGCTTTGTTATCCAGGGGAAAGTGAACCATACGATCCGCTTCGAGCTGATAATGCTTGCCGTTGGCATCGACCCCGTAGGAGGTGAAGAATTCAACATAATAATCCGGATCATTTGCCGCCGCCGCTGAATCACTATTTAATTCCGGTTCCTCCAGCAAATCAAACTGCATCCACAATGAAAGAATAACCAGCATGGCGAGAACCATGGATAACACAATATTATGCCGATTGAGAACTGAATTCATTTTTAGAACCTGACTTACACAACGCCTGCGCGCAACAGATCGTGGGTATTCAGCGCGCCGAGTACCGTATTCTCTTCATCAGTAATGAACACCGCATTAATGGCGTGCGGTCCGTGTAGAGCGTATTCGCGCATTGTTTTTACCACGTCTGCTGCTAGCGTATCCGGTGATACCGTGTAAGGATCCGGTGTCATTACATCCGTGGCGGTGATCGCCTCTGGATCAACCGACTGGCTAAGCGTACGGCGCAAATCGCCATCGGTAAAAATTCCGATCAGATGATTATTTTCATCTACCACACCCGTCATACCCAACGATTTCCCGGTCATTTCCAGCAGTACATCCTTAAAACTGGCTGAGTGTTTCACCAGTGGGATTTGCTCGCCGCTATGCATAATATCACTGACATACAACAACAGGCGTTTACCCAGCATACCACCGGGATGAGTACGCGCAAAATCATCCGCAGAAAAGCCTCTGGATTGCAATACGGCAACTGCCAAAGCATCCCCCATAGCCAGTGCACAGGTCGTACTCGCGGTTGGCGCCAGATTGTGCGGACAGGCCTCACGCGAAACCCCTACATCAAGGTGCGCATCCGAGCTGACAGCCAGCTCAGAACCGGGCTTACCCGTCAGAGACACCAGCTTTACGCCCATGCGCTTAACAATCGGCACAATCGTCAGAATTTCCGGAGTGGTGCCTGAGTTAGACAATGCAATCACCAGGTCCTGCGGTGTAATCATGCCCAGATCACCGTGGCTGGCTTCGCCGGGATGAACGAAAAAAGCGGGCGTTCCTGTACTCGCAAGCGAGGCAGCAATTTTATTTGCTATGTGCCCGGATTTGCCCATTCCCGTGACCACCACGCGCCCCTGGCATGATTTAATCAATTCACAGGCGTGGATAAATTGTTCGTCTATACGTGCGCGCACCTCTTGCAGGGCTTCAATTTCGATATCAAACACCTGCTCACCGTCAGGAATAAAGCTCATGGTAAAACCTGTTATATAGGGATTCACGGAGTATAAAACAAAAAGCCCTCCGCAACGGAAGGGCTCCCAGAAAATTAGCGGGTTACGCCCGCAATATCCGCAAGATTTTAGGGCCTCACATAGGAATGACCCTGCTCCTGCAATTCCATTATGCGTACCACGCCCGCTGGAACCTGATCGACACCTTCGAGCAATACAGGCATTTTACCGGACTTTTTAGACATTTTTTTCATGGTATTACCACAGGCGCTAAAAGTGATATCCGACAGCGCAAGGCTTTCAACTCGATCCGCCTGACCGCTTTTTTTGGTCAGCAGACCGAGACCCGGCCCAAAGGCAACAATCTCAATAGCAACGTTATCCACACCGTAATACTTTTGCAGATTTACCGCATTGTTTAATACTATTTTCTGCGTGCGCGGGTCATCCGTACTGATCTGGATAACGATTTTATGCTCCGGGTCAAACCCTGCCGCTAATGCCTTTAGCGGTATACACGCGGCCAACACTATAAAAATCAACGCTTTCATTTTAATGCCAATCATTTAAATTCTCCTCACTTGTAAAATATGTATTTTGTATTCGCTCACAGACTCCGTGCGCGCTTATTAGAGCAATTTACCTAATAAGAAGTTCCATTTTATGTTATTTATAGCCTTTAAAACGAAATAATTTATGAGGCCCCTTAATGCGCTATCTGCACACCATGGTACGAGTTAAAGATCTGGACACCTCGCTGGCATTTTACGAAGATGCCCTGGGGCTCATTACGGTTCGCCGCAGCGACTATGAATCGGGGCGCTTTAGCCTGGTCTATCTGGCTGCACCACAGGACTTGTCGAGCGCCAAAAGTCGCCAGGCCCCATTGCTGGAGTTGACCTATAACTGGGATCCTGAAGACTACGATGAAGGGCGGAATTTTGGGCACCTGGCGTTTGAAGTGGACGACATTTACGCCAGCTGCCAGGCGTTAATGGATAAAGGCATAACCATCAATCGTCCACCCCGCGACGGACATATGGCCTTCATTCGCTCACCGGATAATATTTCGATTGAGCTGCTGCAAAAAGGCGACAAACTGGAAACTCGCGAACCCTGGGGCTCGATGGAAAATATCGGCCACTGGTAAGTAGAACGCCTGTTGATCCAGCCTGTCGGTCTAGCGTCCCTGGCTACGCCCGCGTTTCATTTTTTGCTTGGCGAATTCGCGCATATCTTCCACGGTATCACTTTCGTCCATAATCTCTACGCCGAGTAGTGTTTCGATACAATCTTCCAGCGTGATAATGCCCTCCGTCTGGCCGTAGCTATCGACCACCAGGAACATATGCTCTTTCTTTTTAATGAACAGATTCAGCACTTTGGAAATCGGAATATTTTCATTTATACGAAATATCTCCTTCTTGATCTCCTTGATGGCGATGGAATCATCCTTAACCGCCTGCTGAAACACTTTTTTAGTTAATACGATACCGGTAACCATATCGATGCTACCGCGGTACACCGGCATTCTTGAAAACTGAAATATACCTTCATACTCCACCGCGTCGTTAACGCTTTTACCTTCTTCAAGCGCGTACACTACGCTACGCGGTGTGAGAATATCCCGCGCCTTAATATCATCCATTTGCAACACGTTTTCAATCACTTCTGCTTCGTGTTCATCAATCACGCCTTCACCCTCGCTCAATAGCGTGCTCTCGATCAGTTCAGCCTTGGTCAGGCTGTTAAACCCGCCTTTATTTTTGGAGATTTTATTGGTGACAAACAGAGTTAGCAGGATAACCGGATAGGTGATGAAAATAAAAAATCGAATCACGTAAGCCGCCGTCGGCGCCAGTTGTTTCCAGTATATCGCGCCAAAGGTTTTGGGGATGATCTCAGAGAAAAACAATATAGCGAACGTCAGGATTGCCGAAACGTACAACACCGCGGTAGAGCCAAAAATAGAACCAGCCTGCGCACCCACACCAGTCGCACCCAGGGTATTGGCAATAGTGTTTAGAATCAGAATCGAGGCGATCGATTTATTGATATTCTTTTTGTGGGACCTGAGCAATCTGGCCACTGCCGGCCGCTTCTTTTCCAGCACAGAAATATACGGCATGTTTACCGAGAGTAATACCGCTTCAAGAATCGAGCAAATAAATGATATCCCGATGGCCAGGGAAAAATACAGAATTAAGAGTGTCATTAAGCAGGTTGTGAGTTACAGGCCAGGAGTTTATCGATATTCGTGAATTTTGAACAAAACATGTTAGATGCGACAAGCTCCTATAGCATACCAATATCTGACGATTTTGTTCAGATTAATATTTACGAGTGGATGTCACGCAAATGCGGCCTGGCGTCGCGTTTTCAAGCGCGAGAGCAAGCTTATGCCACGAACCCCCAAAAATACCTCCAGCGCCAGCCATAAACCATGGTTTTGCCAGAGCGGTATAAACAGCCACCACGCCAGCAAATACGCTGCCAGAGAGGCAATCATCATGTTGCGCATATCTGCCGACCAGGTCGCACCAATAAATACCCCATCCATCTGGAATGCCAACACCCCAAACAATCCACTGAGGGCCGCCCATATCAGGTAGGTTTCGGCTTCAGCACGTACCAACGTATTGGTGGTCAATAAGTTGATAAACAACGAGCCGAAAAACAGGAGAATAATAAACAACACTGCTGACAATAAAGCGCTCCAGAACAGGGATATTCGCACCGCCTGATCAAAAGCCGGGCGGTATTGCGCGCCGATTGCCCTGCCGACTAATTGTTCGGTCGCGTTCGCAAAACCGTCCAGCACAAATGCTGTCAGTAAAAAGAAATTGAACAACACCGCATTAGCAGCCAGCGTCACTTCACCCATACGGCTGCCCTCCGCGGTAAAAAAACTAAAGGCAAATAGCAGGATAAAAGAGCGAATCATGATATCCGTGTTGAGCGACAGGGTACGCCTGATTTTCGCTTTATCGAATAGTGCCTGCCAACCCTGCCAGTTCATTCCTGCATGACGGTAAACAAAAACCAACCCTAGCAGCGTGGCTAACACTTCGCTAATGACTGTGGCCCAGGCGACTCCCGAAATTCCCCATCCCTGAATCAAACCCAGATAGATTGACAATATAATATTAGCGCTGCTGGTTACGACCTGTAAAGCCAGCCCCACACGAACTTGTGCCAGACCAAGCAACCAGCCCAGGATGGAAAAGTTGAGCAGCGTGAACGGAGCCGACAGTATGCGAATGGCAAAATACGTGCTCACTGCATTGGACACTGCCTCAGTGGGTTTCATAAATCGCAGGCCAAGTTCAAGAATTGAGCCTGATAACAAAATCAGGAGCACGCCGATGATCAATGACAACAATACCGCCCGGTGTAATACCCGGTTTTGCTCCGCATGATCCTGCGCGCCTAGCGCCTGCGCGGTCAGCCCCACCGTACCGGATCGCAAAAAGTTCAGTCCGGTAAAAATAAGATCAATGATTATTGCCCCTATCGCCAGCCCTCCAAGCAGCGCTGCGTCCCCCAGTTGCCCAATCACTGCCGTATCAGTAATCCCCATAAAGGGCACGGTAATGGAGGCCAGCATGATGGGCCAGACCAGCATAAAAACGCTGCGGCGCGTTACTTCAAATGCACGAGGGTTTGATGAAGGACTCATATAGGTTTAGCTACGACAATCAAGAGTGTTAACTGAACTCTACGACGGGGCTTCAGGACAACTACGAACTGCAGGAAAGCATCGAACAGCCGGCACGATGACGTGCCCAGTCAGGTCGCTTTTCAGCAAATCGGGATTTTCCAGCCTGTGTTTCGTATGGATTTGTGAGCACACTTTGCAGATCATGCAGCATACTGTAATCGCCCTGTTCAGCTTTGTCGATGACCTGCTGCGCCAGGTAGTTACGCAGCACGTATTTCGGATTATGCGCATTCATCAATTTAACCCGTGCCTCATCAGTCATGCCAGATTGCTTCCATAAGCCAATCAGCGTTCTCAGCCAGCCTGTTATTCGGCCGCGTTGCTCCACCGTGATGGCTTCCGGCGCATAATAAGCATCCTGCAGTGGTTCCAGCAACTGCTCATCGCTTAGATCAGAAACCGGCGGAAGCTGCGCCAGGCTACGGAAAAAAATAGTCATATCGGTTTCAGCGATTTGCAATAGATCCGGGACACCTTGCAAAAACGTCTGGTGCGCTTTATCACTGCTGTTTTCCAGCCCCAGTTTAATTGACAGCATGGTCGTCCAGCAGGCCTGAAAATGCTCCGCATATCGGTCCAGTGCGGCCTGCATCGGCTCTACTTCCCCGGTTAAGGCCGCAAGTGCCTGTGCCAGTTGCAATAGATTCCAGTGCGCAACCGTTGGCTGATTGCCATAACGATAGCGTTTATTCTGCGCATCTGTGGTATTGGGCGTCCAGTCCGGGTCGTAGCTATCTAACCAGCCATAGGGGCCATAATCAATCGTCAGACCGAGAATTGCCATATTGTCAGTATTCATTACACCGTGCACAAAACCGACACGCATCCAGTGCGCGACCATCTCAGCGGTACGCTCACAGACCTCCGTAAACCACAACGCAATGGTTTCGTTACTAATCGCACCGAGATGTGGAAAATCAAACCGCAAAGTGTAATCAATAAACTGCTTGAGTAGCGGCAAATTATGCTGTGCCGCCAGGTTCTCAAAATGGCCAAAGCGAGTGAAACTCGGCGCTACACGGCACACTACTGCACCTGGCTCAGACTTGACGTTGCCATCGTAAAACATATCGCGAGGAATCGCTTCGCCCGTGGTCACCAGGCTCAGCGCGCGCGTGGTCGGCACACCAAGATGGAACATCGCTTCGGAGCATAAAAATTCACGTACTGAGGAGCGTAATACCGCAAAACCATCGGCCTGACGGGAATAAGGTGTCGGTCCGGCACCCTTCAGCTGTAATGCCCAGCGCGCTCCCTGAGAATTTAAAATCTCACCCAGATTGATCGCACGCCCATCGCCCAGCTGCCCCGCCCAGTTTCCAAACTGATGCCCGGCATAACAGCTTGCATACGGGTCCATACCCTTCGCCAGGCGATTACCGGCCATGATCTGAGTGAATTCCCCGCTCGCGGCATAGCCTTGATCAAGCCCCAGGATATCCATCACGTCTGACGAATAGGCCAATAATACAGGCTGGTTAACCTTATACGGTTTTACCCGGGAAAAAAGTGCACCAGGCACCTGCCGACAGTGATTCTCCAAAACCGGGTCAGCCGGTAACTCGGCGGTAAAGCGGTTATCGAATGTGAGGGTATCAAAACTACCAGGGACTGAATTCATGCATTTCTAATGGCGGCCATCCCGTGTGATTCAAGATACGCAGTAAATTAGTATGTAATTCTCATGGGCGGCACGCTCGCCCGGTTATCACTATAGTAAAGCAGGGACCACTAATTAGTTGTATGAAGTACCTTTTCCAGTTCCCGGATATTTTCCTGTTTTTTGACTTTGCGCAATGTATTCGCCGACCTGGTGAAATAGTAATGCGCCTTAAGAAATCTCATTTGTTTCTCATTCCATTCGCGCAGTGAATCTATTTTTTCATACCGAATCCATTCGTTATAAAGACACTGCCCAATGATAAACATATCATCCCGGCCAATGTAATCCAGATCCGCATCTGCAAGAACTTCTTCCAGATGATTTTGAGGGTTTTGCGGTAGCTTGGTTGCCCGAATTAAACCTACAATTACCTCGATATCTGCCTGAGAATACCCGAATCGTGGGAGCGCCTCCCTGGCAAACCGCACCGAGACTTCTTCATGACCATCATATATCTCCGTAAACCCAAGATCGTGAAATAGGGCGGCGGTTTCCAATAAAGTTATTTGTACGTTTTGCAGGCCTTCCATTTCACCTAGTCTTCTCACTGCTTCCGTTACATCCAGAGTATGCTCAACTGAATGGTATATTAAATCTTCACTTAATTCCCCCCTCAGTTTCTTCAGTACAAATTGTTTCGCCGCGTTCAAATCCATAGCCATCATTCTACATCGACAGTTGCAGATTATGTCGAAAAATTAAAATGGGCAAATAATCCCCACATTCCGGGGGTGGTATACCTGTTTTAGCAATATATCTGCCATCGAATACTCAGCTCCTGGAAATGGTTAACCCCGGACCTGTAGCCAGTGGTTTATACTTCCTTATCACAACTGTCCGGTTAAAGCGTCATTCCCGCGAAGGCGGGAATCCATAAGCCTGTTTCTGACGGTATTATGGATCCCCGCATACGCGAGGATGACGATAAAACGGGATTTGGGTTTTAAGTCTCTAAACATAAGTGTCTTCTGCAAACATTGTTGTACTGCCGTTTAACGTGATCCTACGAAAATTATACCGGACAGTAGT
>JAUVBY010000151.1 GCA_030590945.1 Gammaproteobacteria bacterium
CGTGATCCTACGAAAATTAAACCGGACAGTAGTAGCAATCAACCTTCTGATTTAGGCTCACGCTCCAGAAGCTGCCTGACGGCCAATTTCGGGTCCTGTGCTTTATATAACACGGCGTATACCTGGTCGGTGATGGGCATACTTATACCGAGATTCTTTGCGCGATGGTATAACTCCCGGGTAGTTTGATAACCCTCCACTTCCTGTCCGATTTCTTTGATCACATCCTGAATATCTTTGCCCGCACCGATACCCAGGCCCAGGCGCCGATTCCGGGATTGATCATCAGTGCAGGTCAGGATTAAATCACCCATCCCCGCAAGCCCCATAAAGGTTTCGGGTTTACCACCCAATTTTGCGCCCAGGCGGCTTAGTTCTGCTAAACCACGCGTAATCAGAGCAGCGCGTGCGTTGGCGCCAAAGCCCAGTCCATCACTGATACCAGCGGCGACCGCCATCACATTTTTCACGGCGCCCCCTATTTGCGCACCCACCAGATCGGTGTTGGGGTATACCCGTGTGCCGGGACTGCGAAACCAATGTGCGAGCCTCTCGCCTTCGGAGGCCTGCTCACAGGCAAGCACCAGAGCTGTGGGTAAGCCTTTGGCGGTTTCTTTGGCGAAACTGGGCCCCGTAATCACCGCGCGAGTAATATCCTTACCGAATACGTCTTCCGCCACTTCACTAAGTAAAATCCCGGTTTCCGGATCAAACCCCTTGGTGCCCCAAATCAGCGATTCCGCCTCAACAAAAGTACTTGCTTTGGAACGCGCCTGGAATAAATTAACCAGCGTTTGGCGAAACGCATGGCTGGGAACAACGAGCAAATAATGCGCATACCCTGCAATACTGTTCATATCCGCAGCGGGAGCCAGGTTTAGCATTTCAGGAAATGCGATGCCCGGCAGGAACCGTTCATTACTACGCGCTGATCTCATCGCCGCCAGGTGCGCGTCATTTCGGGCCCATAGCGTCACCGGGCGCCCTGCGCGTGCGAGCAATATGGCCAACGCCGTACCCCACGAACCTGCGCCAAGTACGGCTATCGGGGGGGCTGTATTCATATTACGATCTGCCTGGAGGCTTGCCGGTCACAGGCAACCAGAGGCCTAGTTAATACTATCTGAGGCGGGTGTTTTGCTCGCCTGTTTTTCTTTCTGTCGACTTTGCTGGTATAGCACTTCAAAATTAACCGGATTGATTAATAACTGCGGAAAACCGCCTTTTGCCACCAGATCAGCAATGGTCTCACGCGCAAAAGGCAGCAGCATATTAGCGCAGGCGATTTCTTTAACCATAAGCAGCTTAGCCGCATCCTCACACTGAATTTCGAACACGCCAGCCTGATGAACTTCGACCAGAAACAAAACTTCTTCTTCCAGTTTAGACGTTGCGGTAATTTGTAATACGACTTCATGGAAATTATCATCCAGCTTTTTATGGTGCAGCATGAGCTGCAAATCCATAGCCGGCTTGACTTGCCCGCGTGTAAACACATCCGGGGAAGCAGGCGATTCGAATGAAACATCTTTCAGGTAAATCTTTCTGGGCTCCAAACTAATCTCTTCGGTACTTTTTTCTGTGCTCATAATGTTTGTGATATCCGGTTATTTGCCTGGAAACTAAGCCACGCGTAAAAACGCGACTCGGGTATAACTCTTCAGGAAGATTTAGTACTCATAGGCAGTTTTTCTTTCTGCCAGGCTGCGTTACCGCCGCTTAGAATGTAAAGATCCTTATAGCCCAGTTTGGCTAATTTCTTTGCCGCGCTTTTAGCGCGATTTCCGCTGCGGCAACTAATAATAACGGGCTTACCCTTAGATTTCGCCAGTTTTTTGTCTGCTTCATCCTTAAGTTGAGACAGGGGCAAACTGACCGCATCAGGAATATGGCCGGTTTCAAATTCCTTGTCCGTACAAACATCAACCACCAGTGCAGATTCACGATTCACCAGTTGCGTCACGCGCAACGGCGCAATCATTTTAATACCGGATAGTTTGAGCAAATAGGGTTCAAGTAACAAAAGCGCTAGAATAATGAACAGCGTTAATATCAGGTGCCAGTTCTGGCCTAGAAATTCAATTTCCACAGAATGAGTCCAACAATAAAAAATTAAAAAGAAAGGGCGGGGCTAGCGCGGATATTTCATGACAAGTGAGGGCACGTGTAATTAACGATGTATCCGCGCTAGTCCTGATGGTGGCAAAACGCATCTTTCATAGAGCCCATCAGATTAACGATTTTATCGTTCATGATGTGGTAGTACACTTTGTTCGCATCCTTACGCGAATCGAGTACACCTTTTTCCCTAAGTATGGACAAGTGTTGAGAAATATTGCTTTGAGATGTGCCGACAAAATCAACCAGATCCTGCACGCTGGCCTCTTTATGGCTCGCCAGAATACACAATATCTTCAAACGCAAGGGATGCCCCATAGCCTTTAATGCACGTGAAGCCTGGTTTATATCAGATTCGTTGTCGATAAATAGTTTTTCGTCATTGAAATTCAGATGGTTAATTTCATTCATACGTTTATATCTCTCAAATAGCGTTTACACAGCTCAATTACTTGAACGAAGCGATCGACTTGATTAGTATCCAGTGCTCACCCAGTCAAGCCTGCCTCACAATAAATCAATTTTGACAAATCATGTTTTTTATTTTCTACCAGTCCGAATAATTCATGAATTACACGTGCCCTCACTTGTCTATTGATTCCACCGTACATTTTCTTCAATCGACCGTACACACGAGTACGGCGCTCAATTAGAAAATCTACCGTGAAAACAATATCCTACGTGATCATCACGCGAATTCACGAAATATCCGGACTAAAAAACAAAATACTTAATTCGTAATATTTGTATATTCATGTTGAATTATACACTAATGATGCGGATTTGGACATTTTTTGCATGCCTGTTGTTAAGTGAATTTGTTGGCACCGCTCCAGTGGCTATGGCACAAACCCGGGCAGATCTGAAGCAAATTGACAGCTCAATTAAACAGTCTAAACAAGCGCTGGCGACCACCACACGCGAACGCGAAAAATCGCTGGCAAAGCTCCAGTCAATCGAAAAACAAATCGTCGAACGAAGCCTGCGTTTTGACGAAACTCGCCGTAAAATCAATACTCTGGACAAGCAGGCGGGATTTCTGGCCGCTGAACGCGACAGCATAGCGAAAAATGTCAGCCTGGCACAGCAGCGCCTTGCCGGGCTACTCGAATCAGCCTATCTGATGGGTCGCTACGGTGGTTTGAGAGTCGTTCTTTCCCAGCAGGGCACCCAGCACATCGCCCGACTAAACCACTATGCCCGCGACCTGTCGATCGCCCGTCGAAATCGGCTGGATGAATTAAAAAGCTTGCAACGCCAGCTGGATATCAATGATCGTTCACTGGAACAGCAACGCGATCAACTCAATACGCTAACCACCGCGTTGGAAGAAGATCAGCGGCACCTGAGAAAACTAAAGGAGAATCGCCTGGCCACGATCGGGCAAATGGATAAGGCCATCAGCAGCCGCCAGCAGGAAATAGTGCAGTTACACGCCCGCAAAGCAAAACTTGAGGCCATACTCGCAGGCATCGCGCATCGACAGAAAGTGCGTGCGGCGCGTAAACGCGACCAGGAACGGCGCCTTCAGGCTATAAAGAATAAGCCCCCGGAACCACTTCGCAGCAAAAAGGTCATAGATGATGCGCCGTTCAAACTGCCGGCGAGCGCTGAGATTATTGTATATTTTGGTGAAAAACGTAAAAAAAGCGGCCTGCCCTGGTCGGGAATTTTGATGCAGGGCCGCGAAGGTACTGACATTATCGCAATCGGCGCGGGCGAAGTGGTATACGCTGACTGGTTGCAGGGTTACGGGCAACTCATTATTATTGACCATGGCCGGGGCATGATGAGTTTGTACGGCCATAACAAAAGAATTCATCGTATGGTCGGTGAACATGTGAAACAATCTGATATTATTGCCTCAATGGGCAATACAGCCGGCCTGAAAAAAGCCGCGCTATATTTCGAAATCAGACAAAATGGCGTCGCGAAAGATCCGTTAAAATGGTTCCGGAGCTAACCAGAAGACAGACATACTGTAAAGAATATGAGCAAAAAACGCGTTAACCACATAATGAATTTGATCCTCCCCGGAATACTGATGCTAAGTCTGCATCAGCCCGTTCTGGCGCAATCAAATACGAACGAAACCAGCGCAAACAAAACCAGTGCTTCCTCGCTACCACTGGAAGAATTACAGATGTTTGCCCAGGTGTTTGGCAAAATAAAATCCGATTATGTCGAAGCAACCGATGATCGTAAAATGCTGATAGATGCGATCAACGGTATTCTGGCCGGTCTGGACCCGCATTCAAGTTTTCTTGGCCCCGAAGCATTTCGCGAAATTCGTATTGATACCGAAGGCGAATTTGGTGGTGTAGGCATCGAAGTCACGCTGGAAGACAACAAGCTTCTGGTGATTGCGCCAATTGAAGATACACCTGCAGATTTAGCCGGCATCAAGGCGGGGGATATTATTATAAAAATTGATGGAACCTCGGTCCTGAGTGAAAACCTTTCTCAGGCGGTAGAAAGAATGCGTGGTGATATTGGTTCAAAAATCACCCTCACGGTCGTTCGTGAAGGCGCAACCAGCCCTCTGGATATCGAGATCACCCGCGCTGTGATTCAACTGACCAGCGTTCGAACAATAGATTTGGGTGAACCGGGGTTCGCCTATATGCGGATCAGCTCATTTCAGAGTGGAACCGCCAAATCACTGCGCAATAAAATCGAAAAATATACTAAGGAGCACGGCAAAATAGCGGGCTTTATACTTGATTTGCGCAACAATCCCGGCGGGATCCTACTTGGCGCGGTTGATGTAAGTGATCTGTTCCTTAGCGCAGGCACGATCGTGCAGACGCACGGCAGACTTGATGATTCTGAATCCAGCTACGCTGCCAGCAGCCCGGATTTGATCGATGGCGCACCCATGGTGGTGCTGGTCAATGGCGGATCCGCTTCAGCGTCAGAAATTGTGGCTGGTGCTCTGCAGGATCACCACCGTGCCATCATTATTGGCACCCAGACGTTTGGCAAAGGTTCTGTACAGACCATTTCGCCCGTGGGCGACGGCTCAGCGCTAAAAATAACCACCGCCCGTTATTACACCCCCAGCGGTCGTTCTATTCAGGAAACCGGTATTTCGCCGGACATCATTTCCGAAGAAGTCGAAATCGCGAAAGTAAACGGCCATGATCGCATCCGGGAAGTCGATTTAGCACGTCACCTGGTAAACCCCGGCGATCAACCGGCCGCCAGCAGCCTGGAAGAAGATAAAATCAAATCTTTGCTCAACCAGGATTCACAGTTACGCGATGCACTCAACCTTCTAAAAGGCATTCACCTGGCTCAAGCGGGTAAAGCGGGGCAATCCGGGTAAACCCTGGCACTCTGTCCAGGTTATATTGACAGACTATACTTCTCGCGTAGATTTAAACTCCACATCCGGATAACGCTCCTGCGTCAATCTCAGATTGGCATAGTTCGGAGCGATATACGCCAGGACCCCCGCCCCATCGATCGCCAGATTGAGTTCATTCTTGCGCCTGAAAGCCTGTTCATCTTTGTCTGACTGGAAATGCACCCAGCGGGCTGCCACAACCGGCACGGCTTCGAACTGGCATTCGACACCGTACTCATGCTTAAGGCGATGCTCCACCACATCAAACTGCAGCACACCCACCGCACCCAGAATCAGGTCGTTGTTAAGCAATGGACGAAATACCTGCGTCGCGCCCTCTTCACTGAGCTGAATCAGGCCTTTTTGCAATGCTTTTGCCTTTAAGGGATCTTTCAGGCGCACCCGGCGGAACAGCTCCGGTGCGAAGTTTGGTACGCCGATATATTTAAGATCTTCGCCCTCGGTAAAGGTATCGCCGATCTGAATGGTTCCGTGATTATGCAGGCCCAGAATGTCCCCCGCATAGGCCGTCTCAGCGCTGTCGCGTTTCGCCGCCAGAAACGTATGCGCATTGTGTATGGCCACGGTTTTCCCGGCGCGCACATGCTTAAGCTTCATACCTCTTGTAAACCGGCCCGACACGATGCGCAAAAATGCCACCCGGTCGTGGTGAGCCGGGTCCATATTCGCCTGGATTTTAAATACAAAACCACTCAGCTTTTTTTCGGTCGCGCGTACTTCCCGGGATTCGGTCTCGCGTTGTTGTGGTGCGGGTGCGTGCTCTACAAACTTATCCATTAATTCATCCGTACCCAGCGTGCTCAAGGCTGAACCGAAAAATACCGGAGAAAGATCTCCACGCAAATAAGCCTCAGCATCAAACTCATGGCTGGCGCCCTGTACCAGTTCTACTTCCTCGCGTAACTCGGCCGCCATATCGCCCAACGCCGCATCCAGCTCAGGGTTATTCAGGCCCTGGATAAACTGATCTGATTCACCTTCAACCCCGCGCCCCGCGAACAGGCGCACAGTATCGTCATACAGGCGGTAAATACCCTTCAGGTTTCTGCCCATTCCGATCGGCCAGGTCATGGGCGCGCAATCTATTTTAAG
>JAUVBY010000183.1 GCA_030590945.1 Gammaproteobacteria bacterium
CCGCAAGGCTGGGGTTATGCCGTTTTTGGCGAAGTGGTCGAAGGCATTGAAGTTGTGGATGCTATGGGTGCCGTGTCGACGGGTACCGTCTCGGGCCACGGAGATGTGCCTAACGAAGATGTGGTGCTGATTAAAGCGGAAATTGTTGAGTAAGGTTTACAGTTCAATACGATACCGAAGTGGGCGCTGGTACAAACCAGGCGCCCATTTTTTTATGCACGCCAGAAAATGGAACCGGGAATTCAGCCCCGGACAATATATTATATGCGGGGTTGAAGCCCCACTTGCGTTCTAATGTCTGATAAGTCCGCCATTGATCAGTGCCTCATAAAGGACAGGCATCGCTTTCAGCAACAGCTTAAACGTGCTAACAATTCCGCTGAGCGCGATTCCCTTCAGGCAAAAATAGCATCATCGATACATAAGACCGAAGCGCGCCGTAATAGCTTGCCTGATATAAGCTACCCACCGGAGCTTCCCGTCAGTGAAAAAGCCGATGAAATCATCAAACTCATACGCCAGCACCGGGTACTCATTGTAGCGGGCGAAACCGGTTCGGGTAAAAGCACACAGTTGCCAAAATTATGCCTGGCGGCCGGGCAGGGGATTTTTGGACAAATAGCCCATACCCAGCCACGACGCATCGCAGCGCGCGCCATTTCTTCTCGCCTGGCTGAAGAGCTACAACTTGAACTCGGGGCGGGCGTTGGATATCGCGTGCGCTTTGACGAAAAATGTGGCGATTCTGATTTCATTCGCGTCCTGACCGATGGCATGTTACTGGCCGAAGCGCAAAGCGATCATTTTTTAAATCACTACGACACCATCATTATTGATGAAGCCCACGAGCGTTCGCTGAATATTGATTTTTTGCTCGGCATGCTTAAAAAGCTGTTACAAAAACGTCAGGACCTTAAGCTGATCATCACCTCGGCAACCATCGACACTGAAAAGTTTTCGCAACACTTTGACAGCGCCCCCATTATCAGCGTTTCAGGGCGCACCTATCCGGTCGAGCTTCGTTACCAGCCACCGGAAGACGAAAAAACCCGCAGCGACAAACAAACCAACCAGGCGATACTGCGGGCTATCCAGGAGCTATTCAAAAAACGCCCGGGGCACACGCTGATTTTCCTGCCGGGTGAACGTGAAATACGCGAAGCTCAGCGTTTTCTGGAAAGGCATTTAAAATCCGGCATCGAAGTGCTGCCGTTGTACGCCCGGCTCGCGGGCGCGCAACAGGCAAAACTGTTCCGGCCTTCGCATACTACGCGCATCATATTGTCCACCAACGTGGCAGAAACCTCACTCACACTGCCGGGCATTGATTACGTCATCGATAGCGGCCTTGCTCGCATTAGCCGTTATAGCCCCGGGCGGCGCGTCAACACCCTGCCCATCGAACGCATTTCTAAAGCTGCTGCTGACCAGCGCAAAGGTCGCTGCGGACGGGTTAAGGCTGGCATTTGTGTCCGCTTATACAGCGAAGAAGACTTTACGACGCGTGAAGACTACACCGCCCCCGAAATTTTGCGCACCGCGTTGACTGGCGTAGTGCTGTCACTAAAAAGCCGGCGTCTGGGCGAACCTGAAGCTTTTCCTTTTATCGACCCGCCTGAACGTAAACAATGGAATGCTGCGCGCCAGGAGCTCAAAATATTGGGCGCACTAGATGCAAGAGACGATCTCAGCAATATCGGGCAGATGTTAGCTAGATTACCTGTCGACCCGCGCATCGGGCGCATGTTATTTGCTGCGGGTGAAAGCGAGAATTGCCTGGCTGAAATGACTATACTCGCGGCCAGCCTGGAAATTCCCGACCCGCGCATCATTCCGCACGAAGCTCTGCAGGCCGCCAGGCAACACCATCAGGAACAGGCTAAAGGCAGCTGCGATTTTATGGCGCTCATTGCCTTGTACAAACAATTCCAGTCGCAGCGCAGCCTTATTAGCCGCAAACAACTCACAACATGGTGCCAGAAAAACTTTCTGGCGCCTGCTCGTATGCGCGAATGGTCCGACCTGGTCAGGCGTCTGCGCCAGGATCTGGGTGACTTTAAATTTTCGCTTAACAAGCAGCCCGCCAATGAAGACGCAGTGCACCGCGCTCTGTTGTGCGGCCTGCTCGACCAGGTTGCGATGAAATCCGATAAAGGCCGCTATACCGGCACCTACGGCAAACAATTGGCTATCTTTCCGGGTAGCGCGCTGGCAAAAACCACTCCCAAATGGATTATGGCTGCCGAAATGGTAGAGACCAGCCAGCTTTTTGCGCGCAGCGTTGCGCCAGCGAAAGTAAACTGGATAGAGGAATTCGCTGGCCCGCTGGTTCGGCATGAATACTCCGAACCACACTGGTCACTAAAAGCAGGGCAGGTGATGGCCTTTCAGCGTGGATACTTTTTGAATTTGCCAATATTTAGTGGCCGGCGTCGCCCTTATAGTGAGGTTGACCCAATTGAAGCACGCGATTTATTCATCCGCGATGGTCTGGTTCCGGGGGAACTGGGTCGTTCATTCGATTTCGTCAAGCACAATCTGGAGCAGCTGGATCAGGTTGTCAGGCTGGAACACAAAATTCGCCGACATGACGTATTAGTATCCGAGCAAACCCTGGTAAATTTTTATGCTCGAATCCTGCCCGAGCACGTGCTCAGCGAAAGCAGCCTGCAAAAATGGCTTAAAACCAGCTCCAGGGAGACGCGCGATAAATTATTTCTAAGCCAGACAGAACTACTAAAACGCGAACTCAGCCGAAATGAACTGAATTTACCCGATGAGTTTGAACACGGTGATCATCGGTTTACGCTTGATTACCAATTTTTGCCCGGGGAGTCCGATGACGGTATTTCAGCGCGCATCCCCCTGCCTCTGCTCAACCAGTTGAGCCAGACTGATTTTGACAAGCTGGTACCGGGCTATCTACCCGAGAAAATCGAATACCTGATCAGAAGCCTGCCCAAGGCACAGCGTAAACTACTGGTGCCGATACCCGACAGCGTTTCTCATGCGAACACGCAATTACAACACGATACCCGACCCCTGCTTGAGGCACTGGCCGACATATTGAGCAAACGCTCAGGCCTTTCAATCAAGGCTCAGGATTTTAATCCAACTGCCCTGCCCGAACACCTGTCGATGAAGCTGGTTCTGCTGGACGAGGCGGGAGACGAACTGGGGCGAGCTGATAGCGTAAAAGCATTACAGGAGAACTTTGGCCAACTGGCACGCGATAGCATTGCGGAAGCGGACCATGCCTGGCAGCGTAGTGGTTTTATCCATTGGGATTTTGAAGATCTTCCCGAATCGGTTGAACTGGGAACGCATGGTCTGGCAACACAAGCTTACCCCGCTGTTGTCGATGCGGTTACTTGTGTCAATCTACAACTATTTGACGACCCGGATGAGGCACAGGCCGCCCATCACTCCGGCATTACCCGGCTTTTGCAGCTGGGCACCGGCTATGGCAAAAC
>JAUVBY010000144.1 GCA_030590945.1 Gammaproteobacteria bacterium
ACGGCCCTGAGTGCCAGTAGTACCACGATGACCAGGATTAGAACATACAGGGCGCCGAATATAACTTTTATTAGCCGCTTGTTTTCCAGCAAGGGATAGAGGAGTTTTGAAGCGAGTTTGTGTAACAGAAAAATTATCAGCATACCGCCCAAAATAAGGACCAGGCTGCTGCTGATTAGCGAGCCGTACTCATTAACCTGTTCGAAAATTTCATTCGTTTCCAGAATCACCTCAGTGACGCTGGATTCTTCAGCCATAGGGATTTCCTTAGCTTGTATAGTTGTTGCCATTTTGTTTACGTCACCATTTATCTAATAATAAAAGAACAGGCTATTAACCCAGCCTAATCGTACTCGCAATCAGTACGCTAAGCGAATAGTTTACGATTCACTCTTTCCCTTAGCTAAGATGAGAAAGGCGAGATAAAGGCCAGGGACAATTCCGAGGACAGTTCACCTGATTACAGTCGTTAATCCGCCTGTGCAGCCATCTGTTCATCGGCCTGACGCTGCTTTGCCTGACGGCGATTAATGTATGAGGCTAGCAATACTCCACAAGCAACTAAGCCAACAAGGATGGTTGAAACGGCGTTGATTTCAGGCGTTACGCCAAGGCGTACCTGGCTGTATATTTTCATCGGCAGCGTGGTCGAACCCGGGCCGGAGGTAAAGCTGGCGATGACCAGATCATCCAGCGACAAGGTGAACGCGAGCAACCAGCCCGAAATAACCGCTGGAAAGATCACCGGCAGCGTAATAAACAGGAAGGTCTTTGCCGGGGTGCAGCCCAGATCCAACGCCGCTTCTTCGATGCTATCGTCAAAACTCGACAGGCGCGACTGCACGACCACTGCCACATAACACAACGAGAACGTAATATGCGCGATGGTAATGGTTGCGATACCCCGATCCACGGCCAGGGCAACAAACATAAGCAATAAGGACAGACCAATGATCACATCGGGCATGACCATCGGGGCGTAGATCATACCTGAAAATAAAGTACGACCCCGAAAACGACCAAAGCGGGATAAGGTCATGCCCGCGATTGTGCCCAGTACTGCCGCAACCGACGCTGAGATGAAGGCCACTTTGAGTGTCACCCAGGCCGCGTCTTTGATTCCCTGGTTCTGTAGTAACTCTGCGTACCATTTGGTTGACCACCCTCCCCAGACGGTTACCAGTTTGGATTCATTAAAACTGAAAATGATCAGAATAATAATCGGCAAATATAAAAAGCTGAACCCCAGCAGCAAGGAAATCAGATTAAAGCGTGAAAACTGTTTCATGCTGATTGGGCATTCGCCCGCTCCTGAAATTTTTGGAATAGAACAATTGGAACGATCAGGATCAACAATAGTAAAACCGCCACGGCAGAAGCCAATGGCCAGTCTCGATTATTAAAAAACTCAACCCACAGGGTTTTGCCAATCATTAGCGTATCGGAGCCCCCCAGTAAATCCGGTATCACAAATTCACCCACCGCCGGAATAAACACCAGAAAACAGCCCGCTACGATACCCGCAGTAGACAGTGGAATGGTGATTGTCCAGAATGCTTTGAACGGCCCGCAGCCAAGATCCGCCGCGGCCTCCAGCAAGCTGCCATCCAGCTTTTCGAGATTGGCGTACAGCGGCAGAATCATAAACGGCAAATAGGAATATACGATGCCAATATATACCGCCACATTGGTGTTCAAGATGGTGAGGGGTTCGGAAATGATACCCAGATTCATCAATAGAAGATTTAACAGCCCCTTGGTTTTTAAGATTCCAATCCAGGCATAAACGCGAATCAGGAAGGAGGTCCAGAACGGCAAAATGACCAGCATCAACAACGTGGTTCGCCACTGTTTGGGCGCCCTGACCATACCGTACGCCATCGGGTAACCAATCAGCAGAGTGAGCAGGGTCGAAACGGTGGCGATCTTGATACTGTTCAGATACGCCTTGATATACAAAGAATCTTCGAACAATAGCTGATAGCTCTCAAAACTGAGTTGCAATCTAAGATAGATGCCGTCAACCCAGGACACAATCGGGGTATAGGGCGGAATGGCAATTGCAATCTCCGAGAAGCTGAGTTTAAACACAATCGCAAATGGCAGCAGAAAAAACACCAGCAACCACAGGTAGGGCATGGCGATCACCAGGCTGCGCCCGCGCAGACCCAACTTATCCGCTATCCATATGATGGCCGCCACGAACCAGCGATATGGAGCAAAGGAGGCCAGGCGCATTTGGGCGGCCGCCAGGGGGCCCATTTCTGATTGCCCCCCCGTGATCAATACGCCTTTATTACTCATATCTAATCCGTCAGGATCACCGCAGATTTTGGTGCCCAGCTCAGATAAACATCATCTTCCCAGGTGATGCTTTTCTCAAGTGATCGTTCCCGGTTCGCGCGTACAGCAGTCATGGCTTTACCATTGGGCAAATGCACATGATAGGTTGAAAAACTGCCTCCGTATCCTATATCCCAGACTTTGCCTTTGAGCACGTTGGGCGTGCCTTCGGGACGCTGTTTAGAAATCTCCAGCTTCTCCGGTCGAATGGCGGCCCAGATAGTCGTGCCGTGGGCGACATCCAGCCGCTGCGTCGATTGAATCGCTGAATCGGATTCTTTGCACACCATGGTGAGGCCAAATTCACCACTGCCATCATAGCGTCCTTCGAGCAGATTCACATCCCCGATAAATTCGGCAACGAATCGTGATTTGGGCGTTTCGTACAGCTCACTTGGCGTTGCAACCTGTTCCAGATCACCATTGATCATCAAACCGATGCGACTGGATACCGTCATCGCCTCTTCCTGGTCGTGTGTGACGATCATGAAGGTGATGCCCAGCTCTTCCTGAAGATTCATCAGTTCAAACTGGGTTTGTTCGCGTAGCTTTTTATCCAGCGCACCCAGTGGCTCATCGAGCAGCAATAACTTGGGTTGCTTAATCAGGCTGCGCGCCAGGGCCACTCGCTGGCGCTGCCCTCCCGAGAGTTGGTGCGGTTTACGCCGGGCGAATTGCCCAAGTTGCACCAGTTCCAGCATATCATCTACGCGCTTTTTGATTTGCGCGGCGGGCACCTTGTCCTGTTTAAGCCCGAAACCTATATTCTTTTCCACCGTCATGTGCGGAAAAAGCGCGTAGGACTGGAACATCATATTCACCAGGCGCTGATGCGGCGGGACGCTTGAAACATCCTCACCATCCAGCAAAATCCGCCCTTCAGTCGGTTTTTCAAACCCGGCCAGCATACGCAGCAAAGTAGTCTTGCCACATCCAGACGGGCCTAGTAGTGCGAAAAACTCATTTCGATAAATATCGAGACTAAGATTATCGATCGCAACGAAATCACCGAATTTCTTGGTAACCCGCTCTATCTGGATGTAGGGCTTCTGTTTCGCATCCAGCCAGGGATAGAACTCTTTATTTTCATGCATATGAAAAATCACCACTAATCGATAAAAACTGCGTCATCGCCCTGCCGGAACGCGTTGAAAAAATGATTTGCAGGGTGGCGGCGCATCCGCCAGTCACTCCGTTTAAACTGCGTACCACGGTGGATGCGCTTTGCTTATCCACCCTACACCGCGCCTTTAACCACACCGGATGTTATGTGACAAGGGCCCACCTATTGACCACTTTTAACCCTGGTCCACAGGCGAGTTACCACACGCTGAGTTTTGGGATCGTACGGTGTAACGATATACATATCAGTCATCATTTCTTCTGTAGGATAAACTGAGGTATCGCCCAGGAGTTCTTCATCCAGCATCGGCTGCGATGCTTTGTTACCGTTCGCATACCAGACGTAGTTAGTCGCCTTGGCAATCACCTCAGCCCGCATCATGTAGTTAATGAAGGTATGGGCATTATCCGCGTGCGGTGCATCTTTGGGAATTGCCATCTGGTCAAACCACATCAAAGCGCCTTCTTTAGGTACGCCATAGCCAATGGTCACGCCATTATCTGCTTCATCTGCCCGATCACGTGCCTGGAAAATATCGCCGGACCAACCCACTGCAATACAGATATCGCCGTTGGACAGGGCGTTGATGTATTCGGACGAATGAAACTTCTGGATATATGGGCGAACCCCCATTAACACGGCTTCGGCTTTAGCGATCACATCCTTATCTTTGGTATTTGGGTCTTCGCCCAGGTACGCCAGCGCCGCCGGTATCAATTCATCTGCTGCATCCAGCATGAAAATACCGCAGTCGGCAAATTTTGAGGTGATTTCCGGATCGAAAACCAACGCCAGCGAATCGACGGGGGCATCCGGCATGCGCTCGTTTATTTGTTCTTCAACGTAACCGATGCCCGTTGTGCCCCACATGTAATTTACTGAGTAGTCATTCAGAGGACCAAATCGCGCCACCTGGTCGTTCACCACGTTCCACATGTTGCCATAGTTATCGAGTTTGGACATATCCAGCTTCTGAAATACCCCGGCCTGAATCTGTCGTGCCAGGAACCCGGCGGACGGAACGACTACGTCATAACCCGAACTACCCGCGAGCAGTTTCGTTTCCAGAATATCGTTGGAATCAAATACATCGTAGACGACCTTGATGCCGGTCTCAGCCTCAAACTCAGTCAGGATTTCATCGTCGATATAATCTGACCAGTTATAAACGTTCACCACGTTATCATCAGCAGCCTGCACAGCCGACATGATTAATAGTGTCGAACCGGCGACCAGCCATTTCTTCAGGGCGTGTTTTTCAGATTTCATTTTCTCTCCTCTTTGGTTTTTAGACCCGCAGGTCGGTGGTTATACATGTCTCAAATAACTATTGTATTCGAAATCGGTAATGGTTGCGTTAAAGCGTTTCAGCTCAGCCTGTTTGATCCGGTCAAAACAATGGGTGAATTTTTCACCAAAATAGCTTTTGGCGATGTCAGATCTGGAAATACGTTGTACCGCCTCTGCCCAGGAAATGGCCAGTGCCGCAGGATGCTGACTATAGGCATCGCCGATGGTTTCATCGGGCAATTCCGGTGAAGTATGGATGCCATGATGCATACCTGCCAGGGTTGCCGCCGCCAACAGGTAGGGGTTGGCATCGCCCCCGGCCAGACGGTGTTCAATTCGTGTCGCAGCCGGGTCTGCCAGAGGCAGTCGAATCAATGACGTGCGATTTTCATAACCCCAGCTCAGGGTTGTGGGTGCAAGTGTTACCCCGTCAACCATGCGCCGGTAAGAATTGGCATGTGGCGCATAAAAGGCCAGCAATTCCGGCGTGGCCTGCAGCAAACCTGCAATTGCATTGGCGTAGGCTCCTTGCGGTTTGCGATCGGCTAGCTTGAAAATATTATTACCCGACTGATCCAGAACACTGGCATGTATGTGCATACCATTACCTGCCCATTGAGCAAACGGTTTGGCCATGAAGGTGGCAATAAAACCGTGTTGTTGCGCACAGCCCTTGATGGCCCGTTTAAGTAAAAAAGCCTGATCGGCTGCGACCAGAGCGTCATTTTGATGATGCAAATTCAGTTCAAACTGACTGGGCGAGTTTTCCTTGAGCACGGTTTCAGCTGGAAGATTCAGACCCTTGCAGGCGGATTCAATGGCGGTAAACACCGCTTCGAAATCCTGCATTTCGACCACGCTTAATAACTGTGTGTCCGAGTAACGCTGTGAGCTTCCGGGTATCACTGGCGCCTGCGGGTGGCCATTGGGCAACAAATTTCGGTCAATCAGGTAAAATTCCAGTTCGAGCGCAATTACCGGCTGCAATCCATCTTCGCTATAGCGATCCAGCACTCGCTTCAATACTTGCCGGGGGTCGGCATAAAAGGGCGAACCATCCTGGTCATCCATACTCAACAGACACTGGGCTGCAGGCTTACCCAACCAGCTGATCACACCCAGCGAGTGTTCAACGGCCACGCATAGGCCATCCTGATCACCGGCCTGCATCAGCAGGCCGGTGCCTTCGGCAGTATCGCCCCAGATGTCCAGTACGTAGCTGCTGCGCGGCAAGCGCAATTCTCCCTCGAAGGCTTTGGTCAGCGAGTTTGCATTGGCCCATTTCCCGCGCGGAACGCCATTGACGTCGACGTAGAGGAATTCGACGCGGTCGATTTCCGGGTGGTCCTTCAAGAATTGGCGGGCGATATTTGTTGGCATTTTTACCAGGCTTTTGGAGGTGCGATTTTAGCCACACGAGGCGAGGCTGATGACCTTCTCCCTGTGGGTGAGTAACTTAATGCATAGCGGGATTTAGCATCACCGCTTGGTGATGCATCATTTTTTGTAATTCGTCTCTCCATCAATTATAGTGTATTATTGTGATCACAAATTCAGGCTCGTATCATATCCTGATCACTTTTAGCTGTCAAACTATGTATCCATGAACAAAATTCACAGGCTCACAGAGTCGAAACCGGGGATGGCGACGCAACCCGTACACCAACAAGTGTACGTGGCCTTGTGTGATTCTATCCTGGCCGGTCAGTTCGTACCGGGTGTCAGCGTTACCTTGCGCGGCATTGCCGAACAACTCGGTGTCAGCCCGATGCCGGTGCGCGAAGCCATTCGTCGGCTAGTGGCCGAACATGCACTGCAGGTACTCAGCAACCGGCGTGTTTGTGTCACAGCGATGACCCAAACCCGGCTGCAGGAATTGTATCATGCTCGCTTGTCGCTGGAACCGGAACTGGCCATGCTGGCCATGCCAAACATAGGGAAGAGCGAGATAAAGAGCTTAAAAATAACAGACGACGAACTCAATCTTTCCCTGCAATCTGGAAATGTGGATGACTATATCCGCTGCAATCGGCGATTCCATTTTGGAATTTATGAGTGCGCAGATTCCCCGGTGTTGTGTCCGCTGGTGCACAGCCTGTGGCTTCAATTTGCCCCATTTACACGCATTGTTTTCGGGCGTATGGGCACCGAGATCATCCAGGATTTTCATGCAGATGCGCTGCTGGCCCTGCGAGCAGGTGACAAACAGGCCTTTCGCAGTGCCA
>JAUVBY010000003.1 GCA_030590945.1 Gammaproteobacteria bacterium
TGTTTTAAATCTGCAATTCTTACTGCCAGGTAGCTTGTCATGGCGCTGGCCATGGGTTCATTGTCAGCTTTAATTGCATGGTAGAGGTTAGAGGAAACGAACTCAGCTTTTTGCTCGCTTGTGGGTTCCTGGATCTGTTTTTCACCGATTGATACCCCGCTATCCATTTTTCTGTCCATATTATCGAGATAATCTGCGAGCTTGGCGTCCAGGGCGACGTTTCGGTCGTATTCGATTTGGGCGATGCCGTTTAGGAGGATGGCGAGTTTGTAGCGCATGGTTAAGGAGTAGAGTGTTTAAATATGGGGGATTTTCTGGTGTTAGTTATATCTATGTTCTTCGGCGGGGAAGCGTTGTTGTTTTACATCGTCCACATAAGCTTTGATTGCGCCGTGGATTCCGTTTGGGTTACCCTGCAGGTAGTTTTTGACGAACTTGGCGGGTTTGCCGGGATACAGGCCCAGCAGGTCGTGCCAGACCAGGATTTGGCCGTCGGTGTCGGCGCCCGCACCGATGCCGATTACGGGGATGTCCAGGGTTTCACTGACGTGTTTACCAAGGCTTTGGGGTACGCATTCAAGCAACAACAGATTGGCGCCGGCTTCTTGTAATAATAGTGCTTCGTCGACAATTTTCTGTGCGTTTTCCGGGTCTCTGCCTTGTACGCGGTAGCCGCCTAGATGATTGACAGATTGCGGGGTCAGGCCCATGTGGGCGCAGACGGGGATACCGTGCAGGGTTAGCAAACGCGTGGATTCAGCCAGCCAGGCGCCGCCTTCAAGTTTGACGATTTGGGCGCCTTCGCGCATCAGGGTGGCGGCGCTTTCCAGAGTTTTCATTTCGGCATAATAAGACATAAAGGGCAGGTCAGCCATCAGCAGGGCGTTTTGTGAGCCGCGTTTGGCACATTTAATGTGATAAGCCACGTCTGCAATGGTGACGGGCAGGCTGCTGTCGTGGCCCTGGATTACCATGCCGAGGGAGTCGCCGACCAGGATGACATCAATGCCCGCGCTGGAGGCGGCGTGGGCGCTGCAGTAATCGTAGGCGGTCAGGCAGGTGAATTTTTCACCTTGCTGCTTCATTTTTTGCAGGGTGGTGATGGTGATGGATTTTGTTTGGGATTTTTGAGTGGACATGGTTATGGGTCGGGTCATATGCCAGTAATAGCAAAGTCCAGGGCTGATACTATTTCATTTCGATGCTGGGCTAATGTCCCATCGAGCACTTTTAGAATAGATGTCGGAACAGAGGCGATTTGCGGAATGGCCAGAAGATAGATATTACCATTGTACTTTATTTCCGGAGTTAAATTTTTCATGCCTTGCCTTATAAAGTTTTCTGGTAATGCCAGGGGCACAACTATTCTAGTTGCTATTTCCTCAAGTAAAGTATTTTGAATATCTACAATAAAAGGGTAGGTTATTTTTGTTGCCGGGCTTGGATTTTTGTATACGTCAAATTGTGCCACTAGAAGTGCCTATATTCATCGCCAAAGCAACCATTGGCCTCAACAAAATTGTTATATTCTGTGATGGCATTTTTATTGTTGTTTTTCCATTTTTCCGCCTCAGTATTGGCGAGTGCAGATCTTAATGCCTGTTCCAGTGTCGCGGATAAGTTGATATCCAGGGCGCGAGATTTGTTTAGCAAATCGCTGTTTATGCTTAAGTTTGTGGCCTTTTTTGGGGCGTTATGATTATAAAGTGCGTACATGAGCTTATCTCTGAAACTATCTATGCGCATTATTATGCGCATTGAATTGCGTATGGTCAAGCAGTCAGTGTGAAATACAGGTGGATGCGCCTGTGGCTTATCCACCCTACACATTGACTCTACTGCATGACTGCGTAGCAACCTGCTGATATCACGACCACTGGTTTTGATAAGTGAAGCGTATCCACAGACCTGGTCCTGGGTGTTGCGCTACGCCAATTTTTTCTTCATTGGACACTTTACGTCGAGGTGCGTGCCTGGCGGGGCTGAAGCCCCACTTCTTGTTCGTAAGCGGGGTTTTAACCCCTACAGTATGGTAAATTAGCCGCATTACAAAACCATTAAGAAGGAATCGTCATGGAGTTATTTTCGTTAATTATTTTAGTATTTGCCATCGCCATCGTGGTGATGGGGGCCAAGATTGTGCCGCAGGGGCAGGAATTTACGGTTGAACGTCTGGGGCGTTATACGCATACCCTGGTGCCGGGGTTTCATGTGATTATCCCTGTTATCGATCGCCTTGGCGCCAAGCTCAATATGATGGAGCAGGTCAGTGATGTGCCGTCGCAGGATGTTATTACGCGTGATAATGCAATGGTGCAGGTTGATGGTGTGGTGTTTTTTCAGATCATTGATGCGGCCAAGGCGGCGTATGAAATAACCAACCTGGATCGGGCCATTTTGAACATGACCATGACCAATATTCGTACGGTAATGGGGTCTATGGATCTAGATGAACTGCTTTCCCAGCGCGAGAAAATTAATGCGTCCTTACTCTCTGTAGTGGATGAAGCGGCGCAGAACTGGGGGATTAAAATTACTCGTATCGAAATAAAAGACATCACACCTCCCCAGGACCTGGTGGAGTCTATGGCGCGTCAGATGAAGGCGGAACGGGATAAACGCGCGACAATTCTGGAAGCTTCGGGTGAGCGAGAGGCAGAAATATTACGCGCAGAAGGCCAGAAGCAATCACAGATACTGGAAGCGGAAGGCGAGAAAGAAGCATCGTTTCGTGAGGCTGAGGCACGCGAGCGGTTAGCTGAAGCCGAAGCCAATGCAACGCGCATGGTCTCTGATGCGATTGCCGCGGGTGACGTGAACGCGATCAACTACTTTATTGCGCAGAAATATACCGAGGCGCTTAAGGAAATTGGTACCTCAAACAACCAGAAGCTGCTGATGCTGCCGATGGAAGCGACCAGCTTGATTGGCTCTTTGGCGGGCATTGCTGATGTGGTCAAGAGTGCCGCAGACAAGAGTTCGGATAAGTCTTGATGTTTGGCATTGAAGCGATTGATTTCTGGCACTGGTGGGTGCTGGCGATTGTGTTATTCATACTCGAGATTTTCTCGCCTGCTGCTTTTTTTATCTGGATAGCCTTTGCAGCAGGCTTGATGGGCTTGTTACTGCTGGTCGGAGAATTTAGCTGGCAGGCGCAGTTTTTTACCTTCGCCGTGCTAAGTGTTGCGTGTGTTATAGCCGGTCGCACCTGGTTCAAGCGCAATCCGATTGCGACGGACGAGCCCAATCTCAATCGCCGTGGTCAATCGCTGGTCGGGCGAGTGTTTGAAGTTGAACAGGCTATCGTAGATGGTACGGGTCGGGTTCGCGTGGGTGATACGACCTGGAAGGTGCGCGGTCCGGATGCTGGAATAGGTAAGAAAGTTAAAGTCGTTGGGATTGATTCAGCAGTGTTACGCGTAGAACCGGTCGAATAGAGACCGGCATAGAAAGAGCCGCTGCACTTTACAGGCAAATTATAACAATCCCGCTGTTCTGGGTGCGGATGGGAAGGCACATTGAGTCGTCTACTGGTTGGTTAATGGTATCGCAGGCATCACCGATACCATTACCATCGCTATCCAGCTGGTCGGCGTTAGGTGTATTGGGGCAATTATCCCCTTCATTCAAATAGTCGTCGTTGTCAATATCCGGGTCGCAAGTATCGCCCTCGCCATCCTGGTCGGTGTCTGTTTGTGAGGGGTTGGAATCCAACGGGCAGTTATCGACGTCATTCTCAATAGTATCGTTATCAATATCCATGTCACAGGTGTCGCCTTCACCATCCTGGTCGGTGTCCTTTTGTGCAAGGTTAGCGTCAAGCGGGCAGTTATCATCGCCGTCCAGTATGGTGTCGTCATCATCATCACTGTCGCAGACATCGCCTTCACCGTCAAAATCGGTGTCCAGTTGATTCGCATTGGAGATTAACGGGCAATTGTCCAGCGTGTCGATGCGGCCATCGCTATCGGTATCGTCATCATCATCGATGTTCGTCACGCTGATATTGGCTGGGTTGATTGTGTATAGCGGGTCAACACTACTACTTAGGTTTGTCAGGATGGTATAGGCGATGTTTCCATCGTCCAGATCATCATTTACGCCGGTAACGGTAATGGTTTGCAGCTGATCCCAGTCATCTGGCGTGAAGTTCAGTAAGGCTTTGTCGATCGTACCCTCGGCGGTATTGCTGCTCAACAGCGTTAAGGTCACGCTGGCGGTCGGCTCAGAGTTGAGTCTGACGGTGAAGGTGTCGGTGCCGCCGACGGCTTCGGTGGTTTGCAGGCCGCTGAGCGGGGTGATGGTAAAACCAGCGGTATCATTATCCTGGTTGGTGACGGATACGTTAGAAGGGTTGATCTCAGCATAATCACCGCCCGTAGCCGCCGCGGTGAGGATGAAATACGTCTGGTCGTTATCATCCGCATCGTCGTTCACGCCGGTGACGGTCACGGTTTGAACCTGATTCCAATTGCTTGTTGTGAAGTCCAGGGAAGTCTTATCGATAGTGCCTTCGTTGGTGTTGCTGCTCGATAAGGTCAAAGTAACGTTAGCGGTGGGCTCAGAATTAAGTTTAACGGTAAAAGTGTCGGTACCCCCGGCTTCGGTCGTGACAAGGCCGCTAAGCGGAGTGATGGTAAATCCCGCGGTATCGTTGTCCTGGTTGGTAACGGACACGTCAGAGGGATTGATCCCAATGTAATCACCGCCCGTAGCAGCGCCCGTGATGATGGAATACGTCTGATTATTATCATCCACATCGTCGTTCACGCCGGTGATGGTGACGGTTTGAGCTTGATTCCAGTTTATTGTCGTAAAGTTCAGGAAAGTTTTGTCGATGGTGCCCTCCGCCGTATTGCTGCTCGACAGCGTCAAGGTCACACCGGCGGTGGGCTCAGAATTTAGCTTGACGGTGAAGGTGTCGGTACCTTCGGCTTCGGTCGTGACAAGCCCGCTGAGCGGAGCGATGGTAAATCCCGCGGTATCATTGTCCTCGTTAGTAACAGACACGTCTGGCGGGTTGATTCCCACGTAATCACCGCCCGTAGCTGTCGCGGTGAGGATGGAATACGTCTGGTCGTTATCATCCACATCGTCGTCCACGCCGGTGACGGTCACGGTTTGAACCTGATTCCAATTGCTTGTGGTGAAATCCAGAGAAATCTTATCGATGGTGCCTTCGTTGGTGTTGCTGCTCGACAGCGTCAAGGTCACGCTGGCAGTGGGCTCAGAATTTAGTTTGACGGTGAAGGTGTCGATACCTTCGGCTTCGGTCGTGACAAGGCCGGTGAGCGGGGTAATGGTAAATCCCGCGGTATCGTTGTCCTGGTTTGTAACAGACACGTCTGAAGGGTTGATTCCCACGTAATCGCCACCGGTGGCGGCATTTGTGATGATGGAATACGCCTGTTCGTTATCATCCACATCATCGTCCACGCCGGTGACAGTCACGGTCTGTGGTTGATTCCAATTCACTGTAGTGAAGTTCAGGGAGCCTTTATCGACCGTTCCTTCGGCGGTATTGCTACTCAACAGCGTTAAGGTGACGTTGGCTGTGGGTTCAGAGTCGAGCTTAACGGTGAAGGTATCGCTGCCGCCAGATTCAGTGGTCTCCAGGCCGCTAAGTGGACCAATAGTAATTCCCGGGGTATCGTTATTCTCATTGGTGACGGACACATCCGGTGGATTGACTCCCAGATACCCGCCACCCGCAGCTGCTGCGGTGATGATGGAATACGTCTGGTTGGCATCGGCCACGTCGTCATCCACGCCGGTAATGGTTACAGTCTGCGGCAGATTCCAGTTTAGTATCGTGAAAACCAGGGAGGTTTTATCGATTGTGCCTTCACCGGTATTGCTGCTCGACAGCGCCAGGGTGACGTTGGCGGTGGGCTCAGTATTAAGTTTAACGGTGAAGGTGTCGGTGCCGCCGTCCTCTGTGGTGCCAAGACCGGTAAGCGGGGTAATGGTAAAACCGACCGTATCGTTATCCTCATTGGAGACGGACACGTCTGGCGGATTGATCCCCAGGTAATCACCGCCTGTCGCTGCTGCGGTGATGATGACATACGTCTGATTGTTATCGGCTACATCGTCATCCACGCCGGTAATGGTGACAGTCTGCGGCTGATTCCAGTTTGATGTCGTGAAAGCCAGGGAAGTCTTATCGATGATGCCTTCATCAATATTGCTACTCGATAACGTCAACGTGACGCTGGCGGTGGGCTCAGAGTTAAGTTTGACGGTAAAGGTATCGCTACCCTCGGCTTCGGTCGTGACAAGACCGCTGAGCGGAGTGATGGTAAATCCTGCAATATCGTTATCCTCATTAGTAACAGACACGTCTGGCGGATTAATTCCCAGATAATCACCACCCGTAGCAGCAGCCGTAATGATGGAATACGTTTGGTTATTATCATCCACATCGTCGTCCACGCCGGTGACGGTCACGGTTTGCGGCTGGCTCCAGTTTGATGCCGTGAAATTCAAGGAGCCTTTATCAATCGTACCTTCATCGGTATCGCTGCTCGCCAGCGTCAAGGTGACGCTGGCGGTCGGTTCGGAATTGAGCCTGACGGTGAAGCTGTCGGTGCCGCCAATGGTTTCGGTGGTTTGCAGGCCGTTGAGCGGGATGATGGTGAACCCGGCAGCATCATCATCGATATTGTTCAGCGTTATATCGTCTGGGTTCAAACCGGCATAATCCGGGTCGCCACTGCTCGCCGGGGCGGTGATGATGTGATACGTAACATCGCCATCGTCGAGATCATCGTTTTGACCAGTAACGGTCACAGTCTGTGCCTGGACCCAATTTGTTGATGTAAATGTGACGCTGGCCGGGCTAACCGTGCCTTCGCTTAAATCATCACTGCTCAGCGCTACCGTAACATTACTCGCGGGCTGGGTGGTGAGGCTCATATCAAACGTGGCATTGCCCATGCCCGCTTCTGTGGTGGTCAGGCCGCTGTTCGGCGTGACCTGTATTACCGGCGTTACAACAAAACTCGCAGATACGTTTTTATGTGTATCCATGGTAACGCTACACGTGCCCGTGCCGCTACAGCCCGCACCATTCCAGCCGGCAAAGGTAAACCCGGCTTGTGCGGCTGCGGTGAGTACGATGGTCGCATTATTACTGTACTGGCCATAACAGGCCTGCGGGCAATTAATCTGTGAAGGGCTTTGATCATCACTGATATCCCCGCCGACAAAATCATCATTAACCGTGAGGACTTTTTTACTGCTGCTGTCCGGGCTATAGAGTATCGCCATCTCCTCATTTAAACCGCCCGCTCGATTGGCGAATTCAATGCCACGTGAGCCATCCAGAAACTCGATGCCAGCCAGGGCATTGGCACCCTGGTTATATAAGGGATTGTCAAAGGTCGTATCCAGATACTGAACCACAATATCGTTCGTGCCTTCATATAGTATGGCCTGGAAGGTGACACTGCCGGTCGGGCCGCCTGACTGGATCTGATTAAAATGTTTGAGATCATGCCACTGGATTACCAAACGACGGTTGGGTGCGCTGCCCTCTAATTTGGAATACATCCCGCCGCTGCTAACGGCCGGATTCAGGTCATCCCAGAAGGGTGCGATATAATTATTGGGTTCTGTGCTATCAGGAATTTCCAGAGCCTCATAAAAAGACAGCGGGTTTGAGGCGCCGAATTTGAGCATGCCGTTGGTATGAACCCAGACATCATTGTATACAGATCCGTAAAATTTAAAATCAAATTCGATGGGGATATTTACATCACCGTCATCCAGGTTTCCGGCATCGACGCCTCCCTGCAATATATTTGTGCCATCACTGGCATCAGACCAGGCATAGGGATAGGTATTGCTCGCCGAATACGTCGGGATATTGATCACCGTCAGAGATCGTTGCAGGTTCAGGTCTGCGCTACCCGTATCGCTTGCGGTGATCGTCAAAATAGTCGTACCCTCGGTGGCCGGGTTCCAGTTGCCACTGTAGATGCCGTCTCCGGCAGTTAAATCGGGCGTTATACCGTTATCCAGCAAATTAAAATCCGGGTCGGCCGAGTCAGGCGAAACGCTCACGCTTGCGCCCGTTATCGCGATGCCGCAATCGGATATTCTGAGCTGAAACAGAGTATTTTCGCCTACGATGGACGTGCTGTTTTCCTGCGGATAGGTAAGGTCCATAACCGGGTTACCTATCGAACACGAAAGCGCGCTGGATATGTTCAGGCGCCCCCCGCTTAGCGTGATGCCGTTCATCGATGCAAGCAGGTCTACGGTGCCAAGCAGTGTTTGCTTGACTTCAAGCATGCTTAAGTCCGGTTTAGCTGCCCATAAGAGTGCCGCCGCACCGGCCACATGGGGTGTTGCCATGGAAGTGCCGGTTTTAAGGCCGTAGCCATCGCCCGGTATGGTGCTATAAATCGAGACGCCGGGTGCCGCGAGGTCAACCGAGGTCAGGCCGTAATTGGTTAAAGTGTAGGCGTCGTCGTTGTCGTCAGTGGCTGCAACGGCAATGATGCTGTCCAGCTCATAAGAAGACGGGTAATGCGCGACGGTATCATTGTTTGTGCCATCATTGCCTGCCGCTGCCGCAAATAATATCCCGGCAGATTCGGTTAATTCGATGGCATCGTACAGGGATTGGCTAAACCCGCCGCCACCCCAGCTGGCGTTGCTTACTTTGATGTCCTGACCATGAAATTGCTTCATATTATAGACATAAGTGAGCAACTCGATTGCATCCGAGGTGTTTCCGGTACCGGATTGACTGAGGTATTTCAGCGCCATGATACTGACGTTCCAGTTCACTCCGCTAATGCCGATATTATTGTTGCCTACTGCGCCGATGGTGCCGGCAACGTGCGTGCCATGGCTGTTGTCATCCATCGGGTCGGAATCGCCGTTGAACGTATCGATGCCATACACGTCATCAATATACCCGTTATTGTCGTTATCGATGCCATCGTTACGGTGAGCAGGATTGGTGCTTTCACCCGGATTAACCCACATATTTGCGGCCAGATCCGGATGATCATACTGCACGCCGGTATCGATCACCGCGACAATAATATTTGAATCACCGGTGGTGGTGTCCCAGGCGATTGCAGCGTTAATATCGGCGCCTGCTGTACCGCCGGTTTGTCCGGTATTGTTTAAGCCGTAAAGAAAGCCGAAATTCGGGTCATTAGGCGTGGTGTCGATTGACAGAAGATAATCTGGTTCAGCATATTCAACCTGGCCCGAGGCTTCCAGTCGGACGATGGCTTCCGCAATAGAAAGGCTCGCATCGGTAATTTCTAATACCGAAAGATCAAAACCATCCAGTGCAGAGGAGGAGGCTGCTGCGCGAAACCCGGACGGCCTTTTTTCAAAACGCATATTGCGTTTTATTTTTAGCCCAGGGATGCTAAGAGGAATCGACTTGCCGTGAATAGGGGTAGTTGAACCGGACAGCGCCCTGGAAACGTCCGAGTTGTTTTTAAACCGGGCGATTATCTGGCGAGCGGCGACGGGCTGATTATTGCCCGGGCCTGCAACCGGTTCCACAGCGCTAGCGGCGTGTAAAGTGGCGGCGGTTATGAAGCTAAATATCAGGCCGATACAGGCCAATATCAGTGCGATTTTACCGTTACGAAATGCCTTGATGATATAATGCTTAACCACTTGAATTCGCCCGCTTTTGCGTTACCTGGTCCCTGTGATTCTGGAATTACCAAAGTTTACCATTAATATAAGCAACTTTAGTCATTTTCACGGGTACGGCTTCGGTCCAGTAGGGTGGATAAGCCAAAGGCGCATCCACCATTTTTAGATTAATTCGGTGGATGCGCTGCGCCCACTAAAATCATTCGATCACCCTGCATTTCGTACTTGGCCTGTCGAGATTAAGGCAGGCAGGTCAAATACGCTAATTAATCCATCTTCCGTGTGCATTGCCATTACCAATAAATGCCTGATTTAGGTACAATCCGCGCCTCAATAAATATGCTGTTTTAGCTGAACCCTGTATGTCAACCACCGATCTGTCTCTAATCCGTAATTTCGCCATCATTGCGCATGTTGATCATGGCAAGTCTACGCTGGCCGATCGACTGATCCAGGCTTGCGAAGGTCTGGCGGATCGCGAGATGAAAGAACAGGTGCTCGATACTATGGATATTGAGCGTGAGCGCGGCATTACAATCAAGGCACAAAGCGTTACGCTCAATTACACCGCGAAGGATGGCCTGACCTACCAGTTTAATTTTATTGATACACCCGGTCATGTAGATTTCTCCTATGAGGTGTCGCGCTCTTTAAAGGCCTGTGAAGGCGTATTACTCGTTGTCGATGCTTCGCAGGGTGTCGAGGCACAAACGGTAGCAAACTGTTATACCGCGACCGATCTGGGGCTGGAAATTATACCCGTGCTCAATAAAATCGATTTACCCTCCGCGGATCCCGAGCGGGTAATGCAGGAAATCGAGGATGTAGTGGGTATTGATGCCACGGATTCAATTTCAGCCAGCGCCAAAACCGGCGAGGGAATTGATGAAGTTCTCGAAGCCATTGTTACACGTCTGCCACCGCCCGTTGGTGAGCTGGATAAACCATTCAAGGCGCTGATCATTGATTCCTGGTTTGACAACTATCTGGGGGTGGTGTCGCTGGTGCGCGTAATGGACGGCGAGTTAATCGGCAACAAGAAAAACAAGATAAAAATGATGTCGACGGGTGCGGTGCACGCGGTCGACCAGGTGGGAGTATTCACTCCAAAATTAACCCGTACCGATAAACTCACTGCAGGCACGGTCGGATTCATCACCGCCTCGCTCAAAGATATCCGCGCGGCGAAAGTAGGTGATACCATAACCAGTGCCGCCAACCCGGCTACAGAGTCCCTGGAAGGTTTTCAGGAAGCGCAACCGATGGTGTTCGCAGGGTTATATCCGATTGAAAGCTCAGATTTCGAAAATTTCAGGACCGCGCTGGACAAGCTCAGCCTTAACGATGCGGCGCTGCATTATGAGCCGGAAACATCGCAGGCTCTGGGGTTTGGGTTTCGTTGCGGTTTTCTCGGGCTGCTACACATGGAAATCATCCAGGAGCGGCTCGAGCGTGAATACAATATCGATCTGATAACCACTGCGCCGACCGTAATCTACGAGATTGAACTGACCAGCGGCGAAGTGATTGAAATTGCTAACCCGGCGCAGTTACCGCCCCCTAATAAAATTGGCGAAATACGCGAACCCTATATCAGCGCACGCGTCCTCACGCCGCAGGAATATGTCGGCGCGGTGATTACCCTGTGCATTGAAAAACGCGGAAACCTCATCAATACGCACTATCACAGCAACCAGGTGATGATGGATTTTGAGATACCGCTCAACGAAGTGGTGCTGGATTTCTTCGATTTGCTTAAATCATCAACCAGAGGTTATGCCTCTCTGGATTATGAATTCCTGGAATATCGATCGGCGGACATGGTAAAAGTTGATATACTTATTAATGGCGAAAAAGTAGATCCGCTTGCGGTCCTTGTACACCGTGCGCAATCCATATATCGCGGGCGCCAACTGGTGAGCAGGATGCGTAAAATTATTCCCCGGCAAATGTTTGATGTGGCTATTCAGGCCGCAATCGGAGTGAAAGTGATTTCGCGCGAGACGGTAAAGGCGTTACGTAAAAACGTGACCGCAAAATGCTACGGTGGAGATATCACGCGTAAGAAAAAATTGCTGGAAAAGCAGAAAGAAGGCAAAAAAAGAATGAAACAGGTGGGGTCGGTAGAGATTCCGCAAGAAGCTTTTCTCGCGGTTTTGCGCGTAGATGATGATTAATAAACTGGAATAACAAGATGGTTTTAGAATGGATATTACTAGGTCTGGCGGTGCTGACTGGCGCGCTGGTTCTATTGGGGAAAATAAAGCGTATGCCTGAGGGGCGGTCTACATTAGTGGATTATGGCCGTTCTTTGTTTCCGGTCATTATGATTGTATTTGTATTGCGCTCGTTCATAGTAGAACCCTTCAGGATCCCCTCAGGATCGATGTTGCCTACCCTGCATCTGGGTGATTTTATACTGGTAAACAAGGCTGCCTATGGCCTGCGCCTGCCCATTGTGTATCACAAGGTCATTCCGACCGGCTCGCCGGATCGGGGCGATGTAATGGTTTTTCGTTTTCCAGAGAACCCTAAAATTAACTTTATCAAGCGAGTGGTTGGTTTACCGGGGGATCATATTCGGGTCGTTGGCCGTACACTGTACGTCAATGGCAATAAAATTCAGCAACAACTGCTTGATGATAACCATAAAACCAATGATCGACGCGCTTACATTTCAAATCGATACCTGGAAACTCTGGATGACATGACGCACAATATACTCGTGCGCCGTGGCGGACGTGGTTCGAAAGGGTTTGATGGTGTGGTTCCCAAAGGGCACTATTTCGTGCTGGGTGATAACCGTGATAATAGCCGTGATAGTCGCTATTGGGGCTTTGTGCCCGAAGAGAATTTGGTGGGCCGGGCGTTCTTTATCTGGATGGCCTGGGATGTTGTCAACGGTGGCGGGGTAGATTGGGGTAGAATTGGCGGTGTGATCGATTAAAGTACAGCAGTCAAGCAGGAGTTAATATCATGAAATTATATAAACAGTCGCATCAGCAGCGTGGGTTCTCAACCGGATGTGTGTTGGTAACCATTTCCCTTATGGTCGTTATAGGGTTTTTTGGCTTTCGTCTGGGTGGTCCTTTTATCGAACATCAGATTCTGGCCGGTTCGATGGATGACGTGGCCAGGCTTGATGATTTTGCGACGGCAAGCAAACGGCAAATAGTTGGCAGAATTGGGGAAGGGATACGCAGAAACTCAGGAATGAATCAATCTACGCTGGATGTGAATAAAATTTTGTATATTGTAAAGCGCGATGGCAAAAAAATCATTGGGGTTAATTATGAAGTGGCTACGGGTTTACTCTACAATGTCAGTGCCCTGATGCATTTTAAGCACGAAAGCTCTGCCGGTATACGCTATTAGCGGGATGAAGCTTGTTATCGTTGCATGAAGGTTCGAATGTGAGCCCTAATCTGGATCCATTGCAGGCGCGTATCCAGTATCAGTTTAATGATCTGATGTATCTGAATACCGCACTTACGCATCGAAGTGCGCACCATTTAAACAACGAACGCCTGGAGTTTCTGGGCGATGCTGTGCTGGGCCAGGTGATCGCTAGAGCCTTGTTTGACCGATTCCCGGATGCGCGCGAGGGCAAATTGACCCGCATGCGTGCAAAATTGGTGCGCGGTGATACCTTGTCAGAGATTGCAGAAGAAATCGGGCTGCAGACCTATTTAATCCTGGGTGAGGGCGAACTGAAGGCTGGTGGTCGTCAACGCCGTTCTATTCGTGCGGATGCACTTGAAGCGTTATTTGGTGCAATCTGCCTTGATAGTGAATTTGGTCATGCCCGGCAGGTGATTTTAAACCTGTTTCAGTCACGCCTCGCCGAAGCGAACCCAGATATAGAAAAAGACCCTAAAACCTTGTTGCAAGAAGCGGTGCAAAAGCAGGGGAACGTATTACCAGAATATCAAATTCTATCCAAAACCGGGCGGGCGCATGATCTGGATTTTGTGGTTCAATGCCGTTTGGTCGATATGGATGTGAGTGAAACCGCCAGTGGTAAAAGCAGGCGTAGTGCTGAACAGGCCGCAGCGCTTAAAATATTGGCTAAAATTAAATAATCTGAATGAGTGCGATGAGTAAACAAGACAATCAAGCTAAGAAATTTGGGTTTGTTGCGTTGGTTGGCCCACCGAATGCGGGCAAATCGACGTTAATGAATCACATGATTGGCACGAAAATAGCCATAACTTCGCGTAAACCACAGACCACGCGCCATCGTATTCTAGGCATTAAAACCACGGATGATGCACAGATCGTGTTTGTCGATACGCCCGGCATACATGATCCCGGTAAACGCCAGCTCAACAAAGTAATCAATAAAACAGCAATCAACAGCATCGAAGACGTTGATATTGTGCTATTTATGATGGATGACCGAGGCTGGAATGACGAAGTAGAACTCGCGTTTAAGGCCATCGGGCAACCTAAAGCACCAGTGTATCTGATAATAAATAAGGTAGACAAACTCAGTGATAAAAAGGCATTGTTGCCGATTATTGATGCGGCGCAAAAGCGCCATGATTTTGAGCAGATCATCCCTATTTCAGCGATGCAAATTAAGGATACCAATGCCTTGTGGAAAACCTTATTGAATGCTTTGACAGCGGACGAAATGGGTTATGGTTTTCCGCCCGACCAGGTGACGGATAAAAGTCAGCGTTTTCTGGCCTCGGAACTGGTACGGGAGCAGCTGTTTCGTCAGCTTGGCCAGGAGCTTCCTTATGCTACAGCGGTGGAAATTACTCGATTTGAAGCAGAAGATGAAGATTTTCTATCCATGGATATGACGATCTGGGTTGATAGAGACGGGCAAAAAGGAATTATTGTTGGTAAAAAGGGCGTTAAATTAAAAGAAATCGGAACTCGCGCCCGTGAGCAGATGCAGGCATTATTTGGAAAACGGGTACACGTATCTTTGTGGGTGAAGGTTCGTAAAGGTTGGGCCGATAACGCGCGCATGCTCAAATCCCTGGGGTATACCGAGTAGAGTAGTGAACGCCTTTCCCCGGTGCGAATAAACCAACAACCCGCTTACGTGTTGCACGCCCGGCCCTGGTCCGAGACCAGTTTGCTGGTGGATGTGTTTACGCGCGAACACGGCCGTTTTCGTTTGTTGGCCAAGGGTGCGCGGCGACCAAAAAACGGGCAAAGGGCTTTATTGCAGCCGTTTCAACCGTTAAGCATCTCGTGGTCTGCCAGGCGGAGTTTAGGCACCTTAACCGGTGTCGAAACGCGAACTCACCATTCTCGTTTGCGTGCGCTGCAATTGGCTTCGGCCTATTATATGTCTGAGTTATTGTTTAAGTTTTTGCACGCGCATGATGCGCATGAATCACTGTTTGAAGCATACGAGGAAGCTATCGGGCAATTGTGTGAGCAACAGGATGCCGAATCGGTATTGCGGCGTTTTGAATGCAGTTTGTTGGGTGAGGTAGGTTACGGCTTACAACTGGAGCATGATGCAGCAAGCTTAAAGCCCGTCAATGCCAATGCGCGCTACTATTATTACCCGGAAAAAGGTCCGATAGAGGTGCGTGAAAGCGACAGTCAGGCCGGCTTGACCGTTTCAGGGCGAACTTTGATGGCGCTGTCGAGTAAAAAGTTTGATAACCCGCAAGTGCAAAAAGAAAGCAAGCAGCTATTACGAATGCTGCTAACGCGTCAGGTAAAGGGGCGGGCGTTTCAAACGCGTACCGTTTACGCACAGATATTGAAGTCCCTGGAGCAGGGGTCTTAACTGCGGCGAACTTGCTTAATCAGCCTCCTAAAGCCTATAACATACGCTTTAAGGTGCCCTTGTGATCAATAAACTGATGCTTAAGCGCCGCTGCAGCGTGTAATACTACCAGCGCCAGTGTGGCATAGGCGAAATAATAGTGTATGTCGATGGCGATATCGCGCGCGCGTTCATTGATTTGCAGTAAAACCGGAAAACTGAACCAGTCAAACACCTCGATGGCGGCGTCTTCGGAGGTGGATACCAGATAACCCGTGATCGGTATGATCATCATCGCCAGGCGCAAAATAGAATGCACCAGGCTCGACGCGATTCGCTCAAAGGCATTAAGCGTGGCCTGTGGTTCGGGTGCTTTGTCTACAAAGCTCCAGATCACCTTAAAACCCACCATCAGGAGAACGATTATGCCGAGTGACTTATGCCAGTTCAGCGAATCGTGATACCAGGGGTCATAATAGCTCAATCCGACCATCCACCAGCCTATGCCCGATAGAGCAATAATAAGCAGTGCGATCAGCCAGTGTAATAATTTGGCGATCAGGCTGTATTGATCGGGGATATTTTTGTAAGGCATGTTACACGGGCTTATTACTGGCGAATTCCCTCGATTGTGAATTGAAACTGCATCGTTTTGGCGGCCGGACCGAGGTCGTAGCCAATGCCAAAATCCTCTCGTACCAGCTCAGTGGCGCCGGAAAAGCCAACGCGATAATTGCCCCATGGGTCTTCGCCTTCGCCGATTTTAATAACTTCGATGGAAATTTCTTTGCTGACGCCATGCATGTTAAGCATGCCTGTTAGCGTGCCGCCCGCCTCGTTAGATACAAAAGAGGTACTGCTAAAACTGGCTTCCGGGTGCTTTTCGACATCGAGGAAATCGTCACTGCGTAAATGCTTATCGCGTTCGGCGTGATTGGTGTCGACGCTGGCCGGGTCGATGTCGATTTCGATGCGACTGTCGTTGGGGTTGGCGCTATCATAACTCAATTCCCCGGTCAGGCGGTTAAAACGCCCGTGTAACATGCTGAAGCCAAGATGGTTGATTTCGAATTCAATGAACGAGTGCGCGGGGTCGAGTTTATACTCTGCTGCGTGCGCAGGAACCATTAGAAACAGACTGGCCAGACTGGCCGTCGTTAGCAGGGATTTGAACATTGGGGAATTCTCCTTTATTTATAGATAGGTACCGTCTTCGACCGGAAGAGATTTATAAAGTTCATCCGGGTCGTTTAGCTTTGTATTGTTTGCCCTGGTTTAAGTAAGGTCTGCCATACCCGCTTCCAGTATTTTAATCACTTCCGCCACGTCTTCCTGACGGCAGGTGCCGACCGAGATTCGAAACCAGTCGCCGTAGTTTTTCGCGCCAAACCAGGAAAAGGGTAATACACCAATTTTTACGGTGTTGAGCAGGTATTGATGTACGGCATCGGAATCTTTAAGAAGGATTCCATCGCTGGTGGTTTTGCCCACCAGGTTGATTTTTACGGTCAGATAAATCGCAGCCTGAGGCGCGATGGCATCCACCGGATATCCTTTGGCTTTGAGCGCCATAAACCCGTCATAAAAGCCTTGAAGGCGTGATTGTAATTGAGCCCGGAACTGACTCAAATAAGAATCAACCGCCTCGGTGTCGAGCAGGAATTTGCCGGCTGCGACCTGTTCCGGTTTGGGTGCCCAGGCGCCAATATGGGCGATCAGAGCGCGCATTTTTGGCAGTATATGCGCCGGGGCGGTGGCCCATCCAACTCGAATACCGGTGCCGGCGAAGGACTTGGATAAGCCGTCGATAAATACCGCGTAATCTTTGATCTCGGGGCAAACCTTTAGCGGGTGGTGAAACTCAACATCACCAAAGGTCAGTAACCAGTACACCTGGTCGAACATCACGTAAAGCGGTTTTTCATCAGCGGAACGGCGCTTATTAACATCGACCACCATCTCGCAAATTTCTTTCAGGCGCTCACGCGTAAAAACCGTGCCGGTCGGGTTTTGCGGTGAACACAGCGCAAGCAGTTGGGCATCGTCAAGATGGGGGCGCAGTTCTTCTGCGGTCGGCATAAAATCATTTTCAGGAGAGGTTTCGACCACCGTTGCCCTGGTGTTTGTGAGCAGGGTGTAGTAATCATTGTTCCAGGATGGACCCGGAAATACGACCTTGTCTCCCGGATCAACGATCACGTTATAACAGGCGTAAATCAACGGGCGTGACCCACTGGCAATCTGGATGTCGGCAGCGGTATAGTCCAGCCCGCAGATTCGGTTCAAGGTTTGTGCCACGCCTTCACGGAATCCGGGGGTACCAAACGCACCCGGGTAGTTGGTTTGATTATCTTCGTAGGCTTTGATGGTTTCGGCTTTGAGCAGATCCGGAATCGGGAAGATATCCGAATCGAAATCGCCCACCGTGAAATTGAATATTTTATCTCCAGCGGCTATTTTTTCGTTTATTTGTGCAGCGATAGTAAGAATAGGTGAGGTGGTAATGCCTTCGGCGAGTTTGGACAGTTTCATTTGAAGATCTATATAATTGCTCAGAGGGTTATTGTTTCCGGGTTTTTAATGCGTACATCAAACGCACGGTAGCCATTTTCGATTAGTTTAGCGGGATCACCGCTTGTAAACCAGCGATCGGGGCGATTGCTTTGTTCAAAATTCCAGTTTTTTAGTACCCAGTCCGCCATTAGTTCAGCGGGATCGATGAGCTGAGTGGTGCTACTAAGATGCTGGCTAATTTGATCGCTGATAGCAGGGTAGTGCGTACACGCGAGTAAAACCGCATCGGTATTTTTGAGTGGGGCAAGTATGTGCTTAAGGTCTTTATACAAAGCTTCGCCATTCAGTGTGCCGGCCTCTACGTGCAAGGACAGAGGTTGTGCAATGCGCTGCGTCAGGCGGATATTCTTTGGACGAAGTAAGCGCGCATAAGCCTGCGACCGGATGGTTCTTGCGCCGCCTATCAGACCAACATGTTTAAAGCCGGATTGTTTTATCGCATTTGCGCCATGGCGAATAATGCCTTCCACGTTAGGATCCTCGGGCAGCGCACAACTGGCTGCATTGCACGCAACCGCAATATTGCTCGCGCCTTGCGTATACAAAAACTGAAAAATACGCTGCAGGCGCGCTTTGAGCGTTGTTGTCGATACGTTCCCATAAGGATCGTACCCGCTGTCTGCAAAATACATTAAAGGAATATTGCTGCGTGCTTTTATCGCACGCCAGGTCCCGAGACCGCCGATTCCGGCATCTACGATAGCAAGTGCTGTTTGGGGCATTGGATTTCTGGACATGATCGAATAATGATTCTAACAATAAGCGTGATTTTCGCGCAATTTAGAGTTTCGATTGCAAGACATTCTCGCGCAATGCTTTAGTTTTTCAAATGTGCGCTAGTTTCGCTGTCTTAAACAATTAAATTGTCTCGAAGTTTGGATGCGCCATAATCGCCTGTAGGCTTATATTTGACCTTTTATAAACTCCAGCACGCTAGCAATTTCAAGATCCTGTTTTTCACCGCTGGCCCGGTTCGCATACTCGATCACACCGCGTTCCAGGGCACGATCACCCACCGTCAGGCGGTGCGGGATACCGATCAATTCCATATCGGCAAACATCACACCAGGACGCTCTTTGCGATCATCCAACAGTACGTCGATGCCCGCTGTACTGAATGACTGGTAGAGCGCATCAGCGTGTTTTTTTACCGAATCGGATTTACCATAGCCAATGGCCACAATAGCGACCTGAAAAGGCGCAATAGTATTGGGCCAGATGATGCCACGATCATCGTGATTTTGCTCTATAGCCGCTGCGACGATGCGTGTAATACCAATACCATAACAGCCCATTTCCAGCGTGCGCGCCTTGCCCTGTTCATCCAGCACATTTGCACCCATGACTTCGCTGTATTTTGTTCCCAGCTGGAAAATATGCCCAACCTCAATACCGCGCTTGATTTCCAGCGTGCCTCTGCCATCCGGACTGGCATCGCCTTCAATGACATTTCGCAGGTCCGCTGTTTCAGGTTCAGCAGCATCACGACCCCAGTTGATACCGAAATAGTGCTGATCATCGATATTGGCGCCCGCACCGAAATCACTCATCAGCGCGACCTCACGATCCGCGATAATGGGTAGTGGCATATTGATGATGCCTAAAGAGCCCGGCCCGGCACCAATAGCGTTGCGCACCTCGTCTTCGTTAGCAAACTCGAGAGGCTCCGCCACTTTTGCGTGTTTGGCTGCTTTAATTTCATTCAGGCTGCGATCTCCGCGTATCAGCAGGGCGACCAGTTCAGTATCTGAACCCCCGGCTGCTTTTACGATCAGCGTTTTGATGGTCTTTTTAATCGGTAAATCGTATTTTTCGACCAGTGCCTGTATGGTTTTGGTGTTCGGTGTCTCCTTCAAAATGAGCTCTTCGACAGGCGCCGCACGTTTACTAATATCGGGGATGGCTTCGGCCATTTCGACATTGGCAGCGTAATCAGACTCGCTCGAAAAGGCGATATCATCTTCGCCTGAATCGGCCAATACGTGAAACTCATGCGATGAATCACCGCCAATGCTGCCTGAATCAGCGCTTACAACGCGGTAATCAAAACCTATACGATCGAAAATGCGGATATATGCAGCGCGCATCTCATCATAGGTTTCCTGTAAGGATTCCCGTGTGAGATTAAATGAATACGCGTCTTTCATAATGAACTCTCGCGAACGCATCACACCAAATCTCGGGCGTACCTCGTCGCGGAACTTGGTCTGGATCTGGTAAAAGTTTGCGGGCAGTTCTTTGTAGCTGCGAATTTCATTGCGTGCCATCAGCGTAATGATTTCTTCGTGCGTCGGGCCAAGGCAAAACGCGCGCTGGTGGCGATCATGCATTCGCAACAATTCCGGGCCGTATTGCTCCCAGCGACCGGATTCTTTCCATAGCTCAGCGGGTTGAACGACCGGCATGGAAACTTCCTGAGCACCCGCAGCGTCCATTTCCTCGCGCACGATATTTTCGACCTTTCGCAGAACCCTGAGACCAAGCGGTAGCCAGGTGTAAATGCCGGATGCCACACGCCGGATCATGCCCGCGCGTAACATTAACTGGTGGCTTATAACCTCCGCGTCAGCGGGTGTTTCTTTGAGAGTGGCGAGTAAAAACCGGGAGGTACGCATGGCAAAGGGAAGGCATAAATTAAGACTGCGCTAGTCTAACGATTCATCTAACAGGATTCAATAAATACCCAAAATGGAGCTGCGGCTTTAGCCCCGGTAAACTTATTGCTTAACGAGTTGCATTGCGCCAATTTGGCTGGCATACCAGAAGGGGTTGTTGCGCAGTTGTGCTTCTCCCCGATTTAGTGCGGAAAGCGCGGTGTTATATAAGGACAAATCGTTTAGTTTCCCGGCATTGTGCAAGGCAATGGTGGTTGCAATCAGCGTCGCAGACGGAGAAGCGCTGGAGTCCTCAGAGAGCATCTCTTCGCCGTCAGCCGGAGGTAACAGTGAGGCATCTGCATAAGACCATACGTTGTTATGATAAAAACGCGCCCAACCCTGGCTTAAAACTCGTTCAGCCTGCCGGTAATCTTCGTTATCATTCGTTAATTGAGCCCAATCAAACAGGCTGCGTGCGACATAAGCATAATCTTCTATTGATGCGCTACCCACCAGTTTGCCTTTGGCCAGGCTGCGGGTAAGCTGATTTCCATCCCAGAGTGTATCCAGAAGAAACGTTTTGATTTTTTCTGCCCGGGCCCGATAGGCAGAATCTTCAAGGGTCAGCGCCGCGTTCGAAAAAGCTGAAAGAGACAGGGCATTCCAGCCAGCCAGCAGTTTGTCGTCGGTAGGTAAGACACGACTGTTACGTGCCACCTTTAGCTTTTTTTGAGCTGTGCGTAAAAGCTTGACGGTTTCGGTTTTACTCAACTGCAACGATTGTGCCGCCTCAGTAACAGAAATGGCACCTCGTAAATGATTGCCTTCTTCCAGATCGGCCGGTCGTTCGGTTTGCCAGATTTCTGAAAAAACGCGGTACTCTGGCGCACTAAGCAGTGATTTTAGCTGTTCGGTTTCCCATAAATAGTAGCCGCCTTCAATATCGTTATCGTCCACAGCCGAAAATGAGGCATACAGAATACCATTGCTATCGCTCATCTCCAGCGCCATAAAATCCAGCGTCCTGCGCGCAATTTTTGTATAGGCAGCTTGCTTCAGAACCGTACCGGCCTTGAGGTAAAGTTGTGCAAGATTGGCATTATCGTAGAGCATTTTCTCGAAATGGGGTATTTCCCAGGCAGGGTCGACTACATAACGGTAAAACCCGCCGCTCAGTTGGTCCTGCATACCATTGTCAGCCATTGCGGATAAGGTTAATTCAAGAAACTCTACCACTTCCGGGTTACGGCTATTGCTCAGGCTGTCGAGCAGAAAATTCAGCTGAGGCACAGAAGGGAATTTATTACTCTGCCCAAAACCACCCTGTAAGTCGTCAGCACGCGCCATAATTCCCTGAACGGCGAGAGTGCGCAGTTCAGTCACCAGCGAGGCGTTCAAAACAGGTTCACTGTCAGGATAACTAAGCGGCAGCTTTTCTTCTAGTGCCAGCTTACGAATGCGTTCACTTTGTTGCTCCCAGATGCCGGTTAGTCGCGTTAGCAGTCCAAGAAACTCCATCTGAGGCTGGTAAAGCACCGCGAATACAGGCAGGCCATCGGGGGACATAAATACATTCAACGGCCAGCCTCCACGTTTAAGCGTTGCCTGGGCGTAGGCCATCAAGCGCTTATCGAGTGCTGGCTCGAGTTCACGGTCGATTTTTACGGGAATGAAGAAGTGGTTGAGAACTTCGGCGACCTCAGCATTCTTATAACTTTCGCGTTGCATTACGTGGCACCAGTGGCAGGAAAAATAACCACTGGATAGTAAAATTAATTTGTTTTCCTTTTTTGCGCGCTGCAACACCTCCGGGCTCCAGTCCTGCCAGTTAACAGGGTCGCTGCCGTGCAGCGCCAGATAAGGGGAAGGGTGGTTCGCTAACTGGTTGTGCAGCGGTTGAACGCCTGTGAGCTCTGCTTCAACTGCGGCTGATACCAGGGTGGGTGTCAATACTAGCGTCAGGGTTAACAACCAAACCGCAATAAAGTGATATCTAATGAATATTTGCATAGCTCTTAAGACTAGCGCGGCGGGGTTTGGTTCAGAATTCTCTGCAGGCCCGCAATACAATTTAAGGGCTCGTTTCCCGGGGTGTCTTACTGCAAGCCGTTAAGGCCCTTCATCAGATCGGCTATCGAGCGATTCCAGCTGGTTTTCAGCGGCTTCAAACTCGGAATCCATATCGAATTCTTCTTCGTCTTCTTCATCTCGATTCGCCGGTTTGAAAAAATTTCGCGAAGCGAACAGGCCAACTTCAAATAGTATCCAGACGGGGATTGCCAGCATGGTCTGCGAGAATATATCCGGCGGGGTGAGTAGCATGCCAAGAATAAACGCACCAATAATGATATACGGGCGTTTTTTTGCCAGAGCATCGGGCGTAGTAACGCCTATTTTTACCAGTACAATGGTTGCAATAGGCACTTCAAACGCCACGCCAAAGGCAAAAAACAGTTTGAGCACAAACCCCAGGTAGGAGTTGATATCCGTCATTACTAAGACGCCGTCGGGTGCACTACTGGCAAAAAATTTAAAAATCAGCGGGAAGACAACGAAATATGAAAAAGCAATACCGAGGTAAAACAGTGCGCTGCTGGAAACCAGCAGGGGAAATACCATGCGTTTTTCATGACGATACAGGCCGGGTGCGACAAATGCCCACATCTGATACAGCAGATAGGGGATAGAAACCGCAAAGGCCACCGCAAAGGCAAATTTAAACGGCACGAAAAACGGTGCGTGCGGTTCGGTTGCGATCATGCTGGTGCCTTCCGGAAGTTGTTCCATCAGCGGTTTGGCGAGAAATTCGTATAGCTCGTTCGCGATGAAGGCCAGCGGAATGAATACGATAATGACCGCTAGAACCGAACGCAATAAGCGATCGCGTAATTCAAGCAGATGCGAAACTAATGATCCTTCTACCATCAGCCGGATTTCTCTTTATTAGGGGTGGTGGTTTTTTTCCCGGTCACTTTCTTTTTGCCGGGTTTTTTGCGGGCTGTTTTCTTACTTGAGACTTTTTTCTTTGTAGTTTTTGTGGTCTTCGTCGTTGCTTTAGTGTTCGTTTCCGTCTTTTCCTTCGCCTCGCTCGCGGCAGTGCCCGGCATTGGTTTGTTCAAGGCATCCGCGATTGCATTATCGATAGTTGAGCCTTCTTTTTTCAGTGTATCTTCGTTTTTCTCGACCTGGGATTTGAAGCTATCTCCGGCCTGCTGAATATCGTCACGGATATTCTTGAGCTCATTTAAATCGGCTTCATCCAGTTCGCTTTTGAGGTCGGATTTGATGTCATTCATCATGCGTCGTGCTTTGCCCATCCAGGCACCGGCAGTTCGCGCTACACCGGGTAATCGCTCGGGCCCGAGGATGATTAGCGCGAGCACGCCAATCATCGCGACTTCCCAAAAGCCTACGTCTATCATGATTTCAGAGGTAAATTAGATCAATACAAAGAAGTTAGGCGCCTTTGCTATCTTCCTTGCTGTCTTCCTTAGTTTCTTCTTTGTTGGTATTGCTATCGATTTCTTCGGATGTATCACCGTCTTCAGCGTTGGCTTCCGCGTCAGCTTTTTCTTCTGCGCCCATAGCCGATTTAAAGTTCTTTACCGCGCCGCCAATATCGCCGCCCATGTTCTTTAATTTCTTGGTGCCGAAAATAAGTACGACAATCACCAGAACAATTAAAAGTTGCCAAACACTGATGCCACCTAAACCCATGATAAAACCTCTAAATTAATAATTATGTAATGCCGCCTAGTTTAGCCGGAAAGATATTTGAGTTTCACACAATCTATACGTGAATTTTCATTCCATCCGGGCTATTTTCAGCAGGCCAGAAGCGGTAAAAAACCGCGTGTTCTACTCTATTTGGTGCGTGATGCTTTTTCTTCAATACCCGACACGCCAAATCGGCGTTCGAGTTCAGCGACCACGTCACCCACGCTGGCGTTTTTGTACGCTAATAATACGATGGAATGAAACCATAAATCAGCGACTTCCGAGACCAGTGCCTGATGGTCGTCTGTTTCTGCGGCCAGTATTGCTTCCAATGATTCTTCGTTCACTTTTTTTTGTATTTTCTCCAGGCCCTGGTCAAAAAGAGAGGCGACATAGGACGCAGACGGATCCTGCTTGCTTCGCTGTGCAACGATTTTATCAAGTTGCTCAAGGATGTGTTTACTCATGAGCCTATTTTAGGCGAGAATTCCGGGGACAGTTTACTTAATTCTAACTAATTAAGTAAACTGTCCCCGGAATTTCGCGGAATTCCGCTATTTATAAATCTCTTTCGGGTTTTTTATGACGGGATCCACCGCCACCCATTCTCCATCTTCAAGGCGTTTATAAAAACAATGCTTGCGTCCGGTATGGCAGGCAATACCGCCAATTTGTTCGACCTGCATCAGGATCACATCATTATCGCAGTCGAGACGAATTTCTTTGAGGTTTTGCACATGACCGGATTCTTCACCTTTGCGCCACAGTTTTTGTCTTGATCGGGAATAATAAATAGCGCGCTTTTCGGCCACGGTAGCCTCAAGCGCCTCGTGGTTCATCCAGGCCATCATCAGGATTTGCCCGGTTTTATAGTCCTGGGCAAGTGCCGGCACCAGGCCATCAGCCGTCCATTTTATTTCGTCCAGCCAGGGTGTATTTTTTGCGTTCATAACCTCATCTCGATGCCAGCCGCTGCCATGTGGGCTTTGGCCTGCTGTACGGTGTAATCACCAAAATGGAATATGCTGGCGGCGAGCACCGCATCGGCGCCGCCTTTGAGTACGCCATCGACCAGATGATCAAGGTTGCCCACGCCACCGGAGGCAATCACCGGAATACTAACGGCTTCAGTAATCGCATGCGTCAAAGGCAGGTTAAAGCCATTGCGCGTGCCATCGCGGTCCATGCTGGTTAATAATATTTCACCGGCACCATTATCCTGCATTTTTTTCGACCACTCGACCGCATCGAGCCCGGTTGGCTTGCGCCCGCCGTGCGTAAATATTTCCCAGCATGGTGTTTCGCCGTCTGCACTGACCGTTTTGGCATCAATCGAGACTACGATACATTGATTGCCAAAGTGTTTGCTGGCCTCGATGATAAAATCAGGGTTAAATACTGCGGTGGTATTGATGCCGACTTTATCCGCCCCTGCGAGCAGTAGGCGGTGTATATCTTCAAGTACACGAACGCCGCCACCGACGGTTAGCGGTATAAATACCTCTTCAGCGACACGTTTAACGACGTCTATAATGGTTTCCTTGTTATCCGCGCTGGCCCGAATATCAAGAAAGGTAATTTCGTCCGCGCCCTGCTCATCGTAGCGAATCGCGGCTTCCACCGGATCGCCCGCATCACGGATCTCGACGAATTTCACGCCCTTGACGATGCGCCCGTTTTCGACGTCCATGCAGGGAATGATGCGTTTTGCCAGGCCCATTAGCTGGTTTCCTTGCAGAGTCTGTCCAGCAGGGCCTGACCTTCAGCGAAATCCAGCGAACCTTCGTATATCGCACGACCGGTAATGACGCCCTCGAGCCCGCAGCGCGTGGTATTAGCCAGTTGCTCAAGATCGGAGAGTTGATGAACACCTCCTGCGGCGATCACAGGGATATTGACCGATTCAGCCAGCTTGCTGGTGTTGTCCGCGTTGGCGCCCATCATCATGCCGTCGCGGTTGATGTCGGTGTAAATAATCGAACTGATGCCATCCTGCTCAAACTGTCGTGCCAGGTCAAGCAGGCCAAGATCAGTTACATTTAACCAACCGTCGGTAGCGACCTGGTCGCCTTTGGCATCCAGCCCGACGATAATATGATCGCCACCGAAGGACTGGCATAATACATTTATGAACTCAGGTTCATTCACGGCCTTGGTGCCGATGATGACGTAGGAAACACCCGCGTCCAGATAGGTTTTAACCGTGGCTTCATCACGAATACCGCCACCGATCTGCACGGGCAAATCCGGGTATTTTTCACAAATCTCTTTAACGATATGAGCATTGACTGGTTTACCCGCCTTAGCGCCATCCAGATCAACAATATGCAGGCGGCGCGCGCCGGCTTCAACCCATTTACTGGCAACCGCGACGGGATCTATGTCAAATACGGTTTTATCGGCGTAATCGCCCTGACGCAGACGCACGCACTGGCCATCTATTAGATCAATTGCGGGGATGAGTAGCATAATTTTAAATTATATATTCCAGCTAACGAAGTTTTCTATGAGCCTAAGGCCGTCGTGCTGGCTTTTTTCGGGGTGAAACTGAGTAGCAAAGATATTGTCAGTGGCCGCTGCAGCGGTAAAGGAAATCCCATAGTCGCAGGAGCCGGTTTCGTGATTCGGGTTTACACAACGGCCGAAATAACTGTGCACAAAATAAAAGCGTGCCTGATCTTTGATTCCGTTCCACAGCGGGTGCGCACCGGACTGTTTTACATTGTTCCAACCCATGTGCGGTATGGTCAGGTGAGAATCTATATCGGTCAGGTATTGGGCAAAATGTTCGACTTTCCCCGGTAACAGACCAAGGCAGGTGTGCCCCTCGTATTCAGTGCTCGATTCAAATAGCGCCTGCAAGCCGAGGCAGATCCCCAGCACTGGCTTGTTGAGCAGTGCCTCCATGATGACCTCGCGGATATGCTCTTGCTCAAGCTGTTTCATCCAGGTGCCGATGGCGCCCTGGCCGGGCAGTACTACCCGGTCAGCGCTGCGAATGACGTCGGGCAGATGGCTGACGACGACTTTTTGCCTGCCGGCAACGTGCTCAACCGCCTTGGCGACTGAGCGCAGGTTTCCAGTTCCTAAATCTACAACTACAACAGTCATTTACAGAAAATACTTAAAGTGAACCTTTAGTAGACGGAATCACGTTTTCAGCACGTGGATCGAGTGAGATAGCCATCCTCAGCGCGCGCCCGAAGGCTTTGAATATGGTCTCAACAATATGGTGAGAATTATGCCCGCGCAGATTATCTATGTGCAAAGTAACCAGCGCGTGGTTACAAAAGCCCTGGAAAAACTCGTGTACCAGTTCGGTGTCAAAGGTGCCGATGGCCTTACTGGTAAAGTGAATATCTTCGATCAGTTGCGGGCGACCGGAAAAATCGATAACCACGCGGCTCAGAGCTTCATCTAAAGGCACGTAAGCATGGCCATAACGTACGATGCCTTTTTTATCGCCGATGGCTTTGTTGACAGCCTGACCAAGCGTAATGCCAATGTCTTCAACGGTGTGGTGGGCATCAATTTCAAGATCGCCTTTGGCCTTTATATCTAAATCGATCAAGCCGTGGCGTGCAATTTGATCAAGCATGTGATCCAGAAAAGGCACACCGGTTTCAAATGTGGCCCGGCCTGAGCCATCGAGGTTGAGTTCGATGCTAATCTGGGTTTCATTGGTATTGCGCTCGACGCGCGCGGTTCTTTCAGACACGGTATATTTCGCCATGAGGGGTTGAGCGCGCTATTGTAACGGCAGGGGCGGTATATTTAAACCACCGGCCGCGGCTTATATTGCATTACACCGATCGCGGCAATAACCAGTATCAGGCCGATAGCCTGCGGCCAGCCAAAGAATTCATCCAGAAGAATCACCGCAAACATGGAGGTCATAGCGGGGCCAAGCGTTCCGGTAATCGCAGTTTTAGATGGGCCCAGGCGTGAAATGGCGGCGGCGAGTAAGAACGTGGGCAATACGGTAGTAACTATCGCCATCACAATGACCAGTTTAAATGCGGGAAGCGGGATCACCAGCGCCTGCGGAGTTTGTACTATAAAAAAATGCGCCAACGTCATCAAGCTACTGGAGATCATGGCAATAACCGTAAACTCTTTGGCGCCGATTTGGTCGATTATCGGCTTGCTGAGTACCACATACAGTGAAAATGCCAGCGCGGCAAGCAAGACCCATATCGTACCACCGACTACGTCATTACCCAATTGCTGCCAGTCACTTACAAAAATAACCGCGATGCCAATATACGACAAACCCAGTGCGATCAGTATTTTCTTTTCCATCGGCTTTTTAAGCAGCAACCAGGTGAATACCGCGACCCAGGTGGGGTAACTGAATAAAATTAGGCGTTCAAGTTGCGCTGTGATAGTTTGCAAACCAAGCAGGTCAAACAAGGCAGCGAGGTAATACCCTACTAACCCCACCAATAAAGTCTTAATGACCCAGCGTTTCTCAAGTGTTATCCCGCGTTGACGGTTGCGCATATACAAGAGCAAACCGATTGCGACATAAATCGGCATCGAGATGAGCATGCGCCACGCTAACAGGGTGATGGTATCCAGTTCATAGACATAGATCATCTTGACCAATACAGGCTTGAATGAAAATAGAAGGGCGGCGCCAAAAGCGTAGAGCAGGCCACTATCAATGGCCGGTAATTTTACGTTCAAATCGGATTTCTGAGTTTAAAGGGCGCCTCTATTAATTCTGGATGCGTCAGATTGAGACTCAATATTTCCAGGAGCAAGGTGCCATGTGATAGAAAAGACATGGTGAGTTATTTTATTGCAATGACTTAGTCACGCAGCTGTTGGAAATATTGGACTCCCGGGAAAATCTGTTTTGGGCGTATTCATGAATTATTAGAGGTGCCCTATAGATCGCAGGGGCGCTGAAATATCACCAGGACAGGGTTGAGTAAATCGTCAAATTCGATAACCGCCACATTTGCGGTCGTCATCAATTTACCGCTACGTGTGAGCGGGGCATTCGGGCAATAGTGCATCAACAGGCCTTCCATGCCCGGGTTGTGGCCGATTAACATAATCGATTCATGCTGGTTTATATGTAGATGGATTAGCTGTTTTAAGGTGCTGGTAGAGGCCAGGTACATCGATTCGAAATTATATTGCTCTATGCTGTTGGGGTCGAGGCCTGATGATGTCATACCAAGCAGCAATAATTGCATGGTCTGCTGCGTTCGCCGTGCACTTGAGCAGAGAATGACATCCGGTAACTCAAGATGGTCAGCCATCCATTTCCCTAATTTGCTGGAGTCATTTACGCCGCGTTTGTTCAATGGCCGTTCAAAATCGCTGAGCCCACCCTGGCTCCAGTCTGATTTGGCGTGGCGCATTAATATCAATCGTTTCATAGCTTATTCCCGGTCGCTATTCAGAGTTAAGCATTATTACACTAAACCGGGACAAGAACACTAACCCCATGCAGATCATATTTGTTGAACCCGATGCTATATTTGCTGTCTTGCGCATACTACTGTCCGGTTTAATTTTCGTAGGATCACGATAAACGGCAGTACAACACTGTTTGCAGAAGACACTTATGTTTAGAGACTTAAAACCTAAATCCCGTTTTATCGTCATCCTCGCGTATGCGGGGATCCATAATACCGTCAGAAACAGGCTTATGGATTCCCGCCTTCGCGGGAATGACGCTATAACCGGACAGTAGTAACACATACAATAAACTAATGCTATTAATTCCGGGATGCTGATCAGCCCAGAGATCGGTATAATCGCATCATCAGCTGTTCAGCCAGAATGATCGTGATCACCACGACGATAAATGTGATCAGGCCATGTACGACACAGTGAAACAGGACGCGCGAGCCAAAGGCCTGGTCGATTGCTTCAAGAATGACTAATTTTGAGGCGAAGAGTGTGCCCCAGGTTGACACGCCCCGGAGTATTTTAGCCTGCTTACCGGGTTTCTTCTTAAAATAGTCGGCAACACGGTGTTCGATTAAAATGGTTAGCTGCAATAAAACCTGCAGGAACAAGGCGGCGAGTATAGAAATGCTAAAGCTTGCGATATAGACGTTATCCCAGTATTCATTGAACAGATTTAGTACGGTCAGATCGATCAGCACCATGTAGGTATGTCTAAAAAAACATTTGCTGGCGTTTTGAAATAGTCCCGGTCTGCTCGTTCGCGATAAGCTCGTTTATCTTTAATTTGGCCTTCATTGGGTTACGCTTCGGTTCTTGATTGGGTATGCGAGATTTGTGTCTGCGAGCAGATTATTAGGTAATATTTCGGGGATAAAAAAGTGTATTATCCTTTTGCAAATATGGCGAGCGAATTTTCTCGTTCGACATTGGCGGGGCAAACAAATAACACAGCCTGGCCGGCATCATAAATTCAAGTACACCTACCATACAAAGCCAGCGATAAATATGAATAAACCCAATAAATCGGATGAGGCTGTTACCCAGGCTATCGAAATTTCCATTCGCCTGGGACTCATCTTTTTAATCGTAGGCTGGTGCCTGATGATCCTGACACCATTTGTCTCTCTGATTGTCTGGGGCGCAATCATCGCGATTGCAATTTATACGCCTTTTCTGGCTTTGACCGAAAAGATGGGGGGACAAAAGAAACTGGCAGCGACATTATTTAGCCTGGGTGGGATCGCATTGATTTTAACCCCGGTTATTTTTTTGGCGGCGTCTATGGTGGAAAGTGCAACGTCTCTGGGCACCCAGATCGCAGACGGTACGCTAAAGTTACCCGTGCCGCCGGAAGATGTTCGCTCGTGGCCTTTAATAGGAGAAAAGGTATATGGTTTATGGCACCTGGCTTCAGCCAATTTAATAGCGTTCGCTCAAAAGTTCCCCGAGCAAATAGCAACTATCGGTGTGAAATTGTTAGGCCTAGCTGCGGGCGTCAGTGGGGGTATACTGCAATTTTTTATATCCATGTTGATCGCGGGTGCGTTTCTGTCAAGTGCTGATACTATGGGTGCAGCCTTGCAAAGGCTCTTTATTCGCCTGGCGGGTGAGCGTGGCGCACAGCTGGTGAACTTGTCAACGGCGACGGTTCGCAGTGTTGCGGTTGGTGTGTTGGGAATTGCAGTTATTCAGGGGATTTTAGCGGGTATTGGCATGATGCTCGCCGATGTACCTGCGGCCGGTTTGATTGCCTTCGTTGTATTGGTATTCGCGATTGCTCAATTGCCTCCCATACTGATACTAATTCCGGTTATTTTTTATGTGTTCTCAGCGTCCAGTACAATAGTGGCCGTCATTTTTATGATTTGGGCTCTCCTGGTGAGCATGAGTGATATGGTATTGAAACCGATGCTGCTGGGGCGCGGGGTTGATGCACCCATGCTGGTGATCCTCCTGGGTGCAATCGGCGGTATGATTACATCGGGTATTGTGGGACTGTTTACCGGTGCGGTAATTCTGGCGCTCGGATACAAGTTGCTGCAGGCGTGGATGCAGGTAGGTGACGCCGGGGAGGTCGAGGTAGTTGCTGAACAGGAGTAAGCGATAAAACCGGGTATGGTATATAGTTGAAGCTATGACGTTCCTTAGATTTAGCCTGAGCATCATGCTGCTGGCCTCTCTCTCCGCATGCACGCTGGGCCCGGAATTCAAAAAACCAGAAGCGGGTCTGGAGGATAATTGGGCCATCTCCACGGGAGATGAGCTTGAAACCATAGCAATTCAAAACACAAAGTGGTGGGAGCTATTCAATGATCCCGAGCTTAACCAGGTGCTGGATATAGCCTGGCGGCAGAATAATTCACTTGAAATTGCAGGCCTGCGCGTGCTCGAAGCGCAAGCCCAGCTGGGCATTGCAACGGGCAGTCGATACCCGCAATCACAGAATTTGTTTGGCGACGCCATTAGGGTTTCGCCGGCCGAGGCGACGGGAAGTGGTGAAAATTTCACGGCCTATACTCTGGGCGCAAGCGCCGCCTGGGAGCTGGATTTCTGGGGCCGCTTCAAGCGAGGCATAGAATCAGCCGATGCCGTTTTTCTCGCATCAATAGCGGCACGGGATCAGGTGCTGATCCTGTTGACGGCTCAGGTAGTAGATACTTATGTTCTGATCCGTATTGCTGAACAGCAATTACGCATTGCATACGATAATGAGGAAATCCAGCAACGCAGTTATGAAATTGCCAGTGTGCTGTATCGCAACGGGGCTGACTCAGAGCTGGATATGCAGCAGGCGCAAACTTTATTGCTGGGTACGCAGGCAACGATTCCCGGCTTTGAGATCTCTATAAAGCAGGCGCGTAATGCGATGAGCACCTTGCTGGGTATGCCGCCGGGTGCAGTTGATGCCTTATTGACGGATGGGAAAAGCATCCCCGCGCTGCCGGAGAAAGTTCAGATTGGCTTTCCGGCAGATTTGTTGCGACGTAGGCCGGATGTACGTCAGGCGGAACTGCTGGCGAAAGCGCAAAATGCGCGCGTTGGCTTCGCCCAAACCGACCTGTATCCTCGTTTCAGCCTGATCGGTAGCGTTAGCCTGGTGTCGGGCGGTTCAGGTAGCAGCGATTTCGGGGATTTATTTAACAGCGATTCGCTAAGCTATTCATTTGGCCCATCATTTGTCTGGCCTTTTCTAAATTACGGGCGTATCGTTAATAACGTGCGGGTGCAGGATTCGCGCCTGCAACAGGCCCTGCTTGCCTACCGGGAAACGGTTATTCAGGCCTCCCGGGAGGCTGAAGACGCCATCGCTGCTTTAAATGGTACTCGCGAGCAGGTAGATATTCTCACCAAAGGGGTGGTTTCAGCAAAACGTTCCAACGAACTTTCAACCTTGAGATACAAGGAAGGATTTTCTGATTATCAGCGTGTGCTGGATTCTCAGCAGTCTTTATTCAGCCAGCAACAACGTCTGGTGACTTCCTATGGCGAGTCCACGCGTAGCCTGATCGCCCTGTATAAGGCGCTCGGGGGTGGATGGGAAGACCAGGCTGGTCGGCCGTTAATTAGCGAGCAAAGCCGGGAGCTAATGAACGAGCGTATAAACTGGGGTGATTATTTAGAGTCGGACAATCTAGAAATCGATACTAAGAATCGGCAGTGATGAATCTAAGCCGTATATTTCATGAATCCGTGTGATAATCGCGCAGTATGTTGGTTTTACAGTGAATTATTTGATTGAACGCCGTACTTTATGTGTACGGTTGATTGAAAAAAATTTGCTGTAGAATCAACAGACAAGCGAGAGCGCATGCGATTCATGAATTATACGGGTTAAAAGGTATACCACCATGACAGAAAATCAGGAAGCTAGCACAGAGGTTGAGAGCATTTCCACGGAGCGGGTAAAAGATCCAGTGCGTACCTGGACGTTCATCATTCTGGCGCTGGCCGCCGTTTTGCTGATCTGGTATCTCATTTCGGATCGCGTGACGCCCTACACTTCACAGGCGCGCGTGCATGCCTTGGTGATTCCGGTATCGCCTGAAGTTTCCGGCACCGTAATTTCAGTTGCCGTCGGTAATAATCAACGCGTGACAGCAGGGCAGGAACTGTTTCAAATCGACCCGAATCGCAACCAGCTTGCGGTTGAGGCGGCAGAGGCGGATTTGCAAACCGCGCGCCAATCTATGGGGGCTTCCGGGGCCAACGTGAGTGCTGCGGAGGCAGCATTGGTCACGGCAGAGGCGGGTCGGGTGCGGGCAGAAAAAGATGCGGTCCGCCTGAGGCGTATTCAAAAGGAAGACCCCGGTGCTATTTCCGTTCGCCGTGTTGAGTCAGCAGACGCGTCCCTGACCGCCGCAGAGGGGCAGGTTGCAGCAGCTAAAGCCAATATCGAAAAAGCTAAACAGGATCTGGGTCAGACCGGAGAGCAAAATTCGCGTGTGCTTCAGGCCCAGTCAGCACTTGATCAGGCCCGGTTAAATCTGGAAAAAACCAAGGTTCGGGCGCCGGAAGAAGGCCTGGTGACGGATGTGCGCGTGAACAATGGTAACTATGCCAATGCAGGCTCGCCGCAGTTAACCTTTATTGCGATCGAAAATATCTGGATACAGGCCGATTTTACAGAAAACAACCTGGGTAATATTCGCCCGGGCAATGCGGTGCGAATGGTGTTTGATGTGCTGCCTGGTCAGGTATTTACTGGCACCGTGCGCGAAACCGGATTTGGCGTGGCGGTTGATTCAACCCCCCTGGGTAGTTTACCCACCATTGAAAATGATCGTGACTGGTTGCGTGCATCACAACGTTTCCCTGTTCTCATAGATTTTGAGCTGCCCAGACGTGAAAATGGCACGGATATCCGGGTTGGTTCACAGGCTACGGTAGTCGTGTTAACCCGGGAGGGAGGCTTGTTTAATCTGCTGGCCAAATTTCAGATGTGGCTGAACAGCTGGGTTAGTTATGCCTATTGAGTTCGATGCCGCATAGTATCGGGTCATTAGCGCGCGCGGGTGAGCTCGCGACGCAGGAGCAAGTGGCGAGCCGTCGCATTTTTCGTCTGACATTGGGTGTCAGCCTGTCGTTGATATTTTCACAGGCGATCAATTGGCCCCTGTCTTTTATCGCCCCGATATTCACCATGCTGATTTTGGGCTTGCCGTTGCCCGCGCCAAGCCTGAAGGCGGGGCTTAAATTTGTACTGGCCCTGTTATTTCCAGTCTACGTCGGGGCGCTCATTTTAATACCGTTTGTCGAGCATGCGCACGCGGTTAGTATTTTATTGATCACGCTCGCTTTGTTTGCCAGTTTTTACTATTCTGCGCGAGGCGGCTCGGCGATTATGGGCATGTTCATGACCGTTGGTTTAACCATTATTATCGCAGTCGGGTCGGTCAACCTGGACGCACTGCTGGCTATTATAAATGGACTGGCGGTGGGCGCGGTCTCAGGGATTGTATTCGTCTGGGTGGCGTACGCGATATTACCGGAGTTGGCCATGGAGCCTGTGCAAGGTGCTACGCGCGTAAAGCAGGCGCCGCCATCAGCGGAGGCAGCCCGGAAAAGCGCGCTCAGGTCGATGTTAATCGTGTTGCCACTGGCGATCTTTTTTCTCTTCAGTAGTTCCAGCGCCGCCTATGTCGCCATTATGATCAAGGTGGCTACAATGGGCCAGCAGGCGAACTCGGATGACAGTCACCAAATGGGCCGCGATCAGATTGAATCAACCCTGTGGGGAGGCCTGGCTGCCATTGTTGCCTGGCAGCTGATGAGTATCTGGCCATCATTGTTGATGTATAGCCTTGTGATTGTTTTATCAGGGCTGCTATTTGGTCCGAAAATATTTGCTGGAAAAGGTATGCATCCCAGGGCGAGCATGTGGTCCTATGCTTTTATTACTATGATTATAGTGTTGGCCCCGGCTTTACTGGATGGGCAATCAGCGGATGGTGCCAGTATGGCTTTTTTCAGTCGTTTACTACTGTTCGTTATTATCGCGCTATACGGCTCGGTAGTGATCACTATTTTCGATGCGTTCTGGCCATTCAATAAAGAATCGCAAGCAAGCAATGCTATTTAATGTTCGGAGTTAAATTATGTTGATCAATATGTTCCTGGGTTTACCAACCATGGTTATTTGCCTGATATTGCAGGTTATGTGGCTTATTCTGATGATTCGCTACTACGTGGCTCATAGAAGCTCGCTGGACGAACATTCCATCTGGCCCAGCTTGTTGCTGATCTCCATGGTCATGATGATACTGGTGTTGGGCAACCTGGCTCAAATTGCCATATGGGCATTGTTGTTTCAATTTCTGGGTGAATTCCAGCGCTTTGATCTGGCATTTTATCATTCAGCGGTGAACTTTGGTTCGCTGGGATATGGTGATATTGTGATGTCAGATCGGCATAAATTACTGGGTGCGCTGGAAGCCATCAACGGTGTATTGATGATTGGTGTCTCAACCGCTGCATTGATGGCACCCTTTAAAAAAGCGCTCCAGAGAGCGATAGATAAGGAGTAAGAAAGATTGAGAATTGTTTTGATCAATCTGGATATATCAGTCTAGCTTGAGCCGAAATTCAGCGAACTCAATCAACAAACAGAGGGAAACCCAGGTTAAGGGTGATGCCTCGTAAGTTTTCTCCATATGCCAGCGATATCCCAAGCCGTTGTATCGGAAAACCAAGAACGCGACGGGGTTGATCCAGTCCTGCTGTCAAGCCCAGGTATAGCAAATTTTTTGCATCGACGTGCTCACCACTAAATCTTCGAATACCAATATCCGGCAGGTACGCCTGCAGTTGTGTGTAAACGCTTAAAGATACGGCCCGGTTTGCGACTCGCGTGGGTGTCGCAAATTCCCAGTCGAGGCCGGTTTCCAGTAAAACGAAGCCCTGATCTATTTTCAGGTCATAATTATACTGCCCGGCAGCCCTGGCCCGGGTTCCCCAGGACAAGGTATTGCCGTCCATTTTCCAGCGCCTTAGGCCACGCAGGTTTGCGCTGTAGATAGCCGTTGTGGTGTTGAGGCTGAAATCACGCGCTACGCCCAGCTGTACCGAGGGTGTTACCTGCCAGTTCAAGCCCGGATGAAAATCCCAGGCCAGGCCGGGCATGACGCTGACCGAGTGAAGCTTATCGGGCAATCCATCTCCCAGATCGAATAATTCAGCGAATTCGGTTTTGCGTAAGCCCAGCGTGACGGGCAATAACCAGCGAAACCGCTTTTCGGGGTTCGATTTAGCAAGTGCATCTTCCAGTGAAAATTTGAATACAAAGGCGCGTTCTGCCCCGGCTTCATAGAATCCTGTGCCCAGAAGTGGTGCGTAAATGTAGCTCAGGTTAACCGGGATTTCTTCTTGATCGACTTCGGCAGCGTTAATCGAAAATACGCATAAAAGCGATGCAAGAAGGGCAAAGCTCGCTCGCAGTAGCTTGTACATACAATAATTTATTGCGTAGCTAATTCTAGTTGGAAGCGCTTGTCATTTTGCCCAGTTCCAGCGCGATTTCTTCACTGAGGCTTGCCAGAGCCAGGCTCATATTTCTGGTGATAGCCTCATATCCCGTGCCAGCGGAAGGCTGGGTAATGGATGTTTCACGAATAACTGCTATTTTATGCGTACGATCCCCCTGGATGCCCCAGCTGGCATTGAGCTGGACTTCACCCGCGGGATCGCTGTCAAACCGCGTTATTTTAAGTAATACGTGAAACTCGGCTTCCGCATCTGACCAGGGGCGCGCGATCGGGTGCGTAGCCGGGAGCAGCCGGGAAAGATTGGTGGCGAGGATATTGGCTATATTGCTCTCAATGGGTTCTGCCCAGTGGTCCAGCTCGGTCAGGATCAGGCGAGTTTGCCCGCTGCGCGTCACAATCTGGTTGCGTTCCAGGTAAGCCGCAACCTCAACCGGTCCGATGCCTACAATCACTCTGGCAGTCTTATTTGCCGGCGGCGTGCCAGGCGGTACTTCCGCGCTGAGGGTGTAAAACTTTGTCGGAGGCGTTGTGCCACATGCTGCCAGTAGCCAGATGGCCATCAATAGCATAATTATTTTTAGAGTTGGTCTTCTCATCATTGCTTTCATCAGTATATTATCGGGGTTTACCCTTCAGTAGCGCTTCCGGGTGCCGCTCCAGAACTTCGGCCATCTGGCGTAATGAACGGGCTGCACCGGATAATTCACGCAGGGTTCTTAATACTTCCTGGTAGGCTTCAGAATCTTCAGTGAGGCCCGCGGTGACTTCATTGGTCTGGACGAGGGTTTGTTTGAGTTGCTCGGAGGCCTGATTGATATTGCTCAGGATTGCCTTAACATCATTAGAGTGCACCAGGTTATCTATCCCTTCGGCGGAACTATTTATCTGTACAGACGCCTCGCTAAAATTGCTCAGAATGGTTTTCACATCCGCCGAATTGACCAGCGTATTTAAACCCTCGGCCGAACTGCTTAACTGTGCCGAAGCCTGATTTACGTTGGTCATTATATCTTTAACATCACTCGAGTGGACCAGGGCATCCGCGCCTTTGAGTATATTATTCAAATTAATGCCGATTTCATCCAGCGGCATTTTACTTATTTTTTCCATCAAATCTGACACGCTGTTTTTGATCGAATCTATCGATGTCGCAACGGTTGGCAGGACGATGTATTCATCCTCATACTTTATCTCAGCCGGCTCAGCGTCCGGATAAACATCAAAATCAATGAGCATCTGGCCGGTCAGAAGACTCCCAGAGCGGAGCTGTGCCCGCAGCCCGTGGCTCACCAGGTCAGAAGCGGTGGGCGGCGCTTCATCGGGTGATTTCTTGCCGATGATCTCCAGCCTGTCGGGTTCAAATTCGATGGTGACAGGAATTTTAAAGCTCTTGTCACGCATATCGTACTCTAGTTTTACGCCCGTGACGCGCCCGAAGGTAATACCACGAAGGGTGACGGGCGCGCCCACGTTGAGCCCGCGTGCAGAACCATCAAAGTACAGCCTGTACAGTTGTTCACTCTGGACGTATTCGTCGCTGATGGCTGCCTGTCGGTTTTTATGCAGCTCGAAACGCGTGCCCGCCTGCGCCTGTGGGCCCTTTTCATTTTCCAGATTATCGAAGGCCAGGCCGCCGAGCAATAAAGCGATCATCGACTCGGACTGCATTTCAAAGCCGTCTGCACTCAGTTTGACATCAATACCGCTGGCATTCCAGAACCGGGTGTTTTCAAATACCAGCTGGTCATACGGTGCTCTGACGAATATTTCAACCGTGAATTTAGTGCCCTGTTTATCGAGTTTGTAACTGATTACTTCGCCGACTTTTAAGCGCCGATAGTAGATGGGAGCGCCGGCTTCAAAAGAATGCAGCGTTTTGGAGGTAAGCGTATACAGACTGCCATGATCTTCGGTTAATAAGACGGGCGGTTTATCCAAACCCACAAAGTTTTTTTGTTTTTTGCTTTTGCCTTCGCCCGGTTCGATGCCGATATAGGCTCCGGAGAGCAGCGTTCCCAGTCCGCTTACCTCACCCGCTGCAACACGTGCGCGCACCACCCAAAAACGGGTTTTAGCGTTGAGATGCCCACGCATACTGGGGTTTATCGTCGCGGTTACAATGACATTAGAAAGGTCCCGGGAAAAAGCGATGTCGTCCACGACGCCGATCTCAACATCCTTATATTTTATTTTAGTTTTACCCGCTTTGAGCCCGTCAGCAGAGGCAAATTCAATGTATACCGTTGTGCCTTTTTCCTGGAGGTATTTGAATGTTAAACCACCACCGAGTGCCAGTGCCAGTAATGGAATAATCCAGACCGCGGAAAAACGGCTTCTGGGGGAGACGATGGCTTCTGGCAGTGAATCTGTCATTGTGTTGGTTCTTGTTTAATATTATCCCATATCAGACGCGGATCGAATGATTTTGCGGCGAAAATGGTTAGAACTACTACGGTGGCAAAATACATGGCCGCGGGGCCGGAATCAATATTCGCAAGCGTGCCAAGGTTTACTAAAGCGATGAGTATAGTTACCACGTATATGTCAACCATTGACCATCGGCCGATGAATTCGGTTATTCGGTAAATGCGCGCCCGCTCGCGTGGACGCCATTGTGATTTTCGTTGTACTGAAACCAGCAGATACATTAGCAGGGTCAGTTTGAGCAAGGGTACGAAAACGCTGGCTATAAAAATGACCAGGCCGATATACCAGCTGCCTGATTGAATAAAATAGATTACACCGCTCATAATGGTATCTTCCTGAGTCTGGCCAAGACCGACTACCCGGGTCATGGGCAGGAGATTGGCGGGGATATAAAATACCAGTGCCAGCCCCACCAGCATCCACGTAATCAGCAGGCTGTTGTGAATTCTGGGGTGAATCGCCGAACCGCAACGAGGGCAGCTTAACTTTTGCTGTTGATGATTCTGGTCTATGCGTACCAACTGATGACAGGTGTGACAAGCTGTTAATGAAGCTTCCAATGCTGATTCAGGCTGAGATGAGTCGCTCCGGGTTTCAGCACCCGGGCTCATTGTGCTCGCTCCAGTCGGCGCCACACAACTCGACCATCGATAGAGGAATGCGCGCCGGTTACCAGGAAAATCAGCGCTACAAATGACCACATCGCGATGCCGGGAACAATGGCTGCCATCTTGGTTAGCTTGACCAGGGCCACCAGAATGCCAATCATGAACACTTCAATCATGTTCCAGTCACGAATATGTTGTAGCAGGCGGAATGCCGGCCTGGTCTGGCGGGCCAGGCGGCCAAATTTCAGGGGTATAAAAATATACAGCATCAACAGCAGCTGGAGTAATGGTGCCAGGATGCTGGTGATAAACACCAGCAGGGCAAGCAACCAGATTCCCTGAGAATAAAATTCTCGAACACCGGTAAACAAAGTGGTTTGTGTGAACTGGCTGCCGATTTCAAAGCTTAAGAATGGAAATACATTGGCGACGATAAACAGTATCAGGCCGGCAAGTGACAGCGCTATGGTGCGGTTAATGCCATTTGGCACATTTCGGAACAGTGCTGCTCCGCAGCGGCTGCATTTCACATTGCAATGATCTGCTGTAGCAGGTTCGCGTTGTAGTAAATCGCATTCGTGGCAGGCAATCAGCGGCTGTGCTGCGAGTTGATGAGTGGCGTCCAATAGTCTAAGTAGTTTACAGCGGTAGGCGCGATATTAGCATGGATTTTGAGCCGCATAGTGTATGGCTTTTAAACCTGTTTTTCATAATCTTCGGGCAGCACGTCTGGCGTACAAAGTCAAAAAATTGGCGCGTTGTGCCATTTGAAATCTGCCAGACATGAATATACTGGCGGCATGAAATTACTTCGACTACCTTTTGATGTCACGGTTCGCAGCCAATCGTTTTTCCGATTGCTTTTGCTGGCCGGGCTTGCCCTCTCGACGCCTGTTCACGCTGCGCCAAACGCAAGCGACAAATTAACGATTGAGTTCCTGATTGATTACGTTGGCGATTCAGAAATGTTATTCGTGCGTAACTTTGGCAAACACAACGCCAAAGGTGCTGCGAGCCATATTCGTAAAAAGTACAAGCATTTCCTGGATGAAATTGATAGCCCCGAGATGTTCATTGAGTTGTGCGCGAGTAAAAGCCTACTAACGGGGCGTGAATATCATGTAATTGACCCGCAGGGTAACACGTTCAAAACGCGGGACTGGTTACTTGGCGCCTTAAATGGCTATCGCGAAAACAAAAATAACAGGCCGGAGTCCTGATGAGAATAATCATTCGGATGGCCTTGCTCGCGCTGGCTACGGTGGTGTTCGCTGCGTGTTCCAGCCTTGAACAGACATATCAACCGAAGATAAACTCCCATACGGAGAATAACACCGCCTTGCGGAACACGAGCCACGATACCGGTTTGCGGGTCATGACCCTGAACATGGCGCATGCGCGTGGTGCCGGGATTAATCAGTTGCTACAGGGTACGGATAAAGCCCGGATGAATTTAGACAATATCGTATCGTTGTTGAAACAGGAGAGGCCGGATATTGTTTCTTTGCAGGAAGCAGATCGTAGATCATTCTGGAATGGTAGTTTTGACCATGTAGGCTTTCTTGCTAAACATAGCGGATTTAAGCAGTCTGTTTCCGGGAGGCATGTAAAAGGCCTGGGCCTGGATTATGGTACTGCGCTGGTTGCAAATCTGGACCTCAATCAAGCAGAGTCGGTCGCCTTTAGCGGCGCCGAGGTATTTTTCTCAAAAGGGTTCGTCGTTTCATCCATCCGCTGGCCGGGCGTAGAATGTGTTGAAGTCGATGTGGTTTCCGTCCATCTGGATTTTGCCAGCAGCGAAATGCGCCGCGAACAGGCAGCCGCACTCATTGCCGTTTTAAAGCAAAGAAATCGCCCGGTAATTCTAATGGGAGACCTCAACGCTGAATGGCAACACAGCCGTTCCGTGGTGCGCCAGATGGCCGATGGATTGAACTTGCATCCGTTCAAACCTGATGACGAAGCTCTGGTTACATTTCCAAAATTTGGCGAGCGCCTGGACTGGATTTTAGTGTCGCCTGAAATTAACTTTAATAGCTATCGGTCTGTGGATTTAGTCGTCTCCGACCATCTCGGAGTGGTATCTGATTTGAGTATCAACCGTAGCTGCGGATAGGCACTTTCATGGGCTGTTTTCAGTTTCTGAAATGGTATTCATTGGGCAGTAAAACATGATTTAACGTTGCAAAACACAGATAAGCGGTATATTATTCAGGAATAACGGAATACATCGAAAATTCGATCGCCGCACTGGAGGAATGCAATGAGTATTATTCGGCCCAATATTGACGCCAATTCAGTGGCTGCACATCGAGTGCGTGTCAAAACTAAACCACGCACATCTGTCAGGCCGGCGGCGCGCGTGCCACTTGCCAGCAATACACGACTGGGAACCCGCGATAGGGAGTACCGAATCGATAAGCTGATCGGCATGGGCAGTTTCAGTCTGGTTTATTCCGCGACCGAAATCAGGTCAAACTTAAGCCTCATCATTAAAGAGTATTTTCCGAAGCGTTATGCAAGGCGCAAAACTGACAATAAAATCGTACCGCTAACCGGGCACAAACAGATAGCCTATTGTGAAGGTGTGAAGCATTTTTATAACGAGGCTCTGGTGCTGAAACAGGTAAGCCATCCAAATGTATTGGATGTGCATGATTTGTTTCCTGCAAATAATACGACGTACCTGGTTTCTCCGAACAAGGGCGGCCGCGATCTGAAGTGGTTCCTTTCTTCGTACCCCGGTGCCCTGAGGAAAAAAATGTTTTACCGGGTTTTTACGCCCATACTGAGCGCCTTGCATTTTTTGCACGATGCACGGCTATTACATTTAGATATTAAGCCCGCCAACATTCTGCTTCAGCCGAATAGTGAACCTGTATTGCTGGATTTTGGTGCGGCACAATTGATCGGCACGGCAATGCTGCCCCAACATAAACAGGTCGTCACGCATGGCTTTGCGCCCCCCGAGCAATACGGTAGTAGCGATGATTTATTAGGTCCGTGGACAGATATTTACGCGATGGCTGCGACCATGTACTTTAGTATCACGGGTAATCCGCCCGCTAAATCAAAAGATCGAAAAATAAATTCCCGGCTTATCATAGAGCGCTACTCAAATACCTGTTGCCCAAATTTAATGAATGCGATAAATCGGGCATTGTTATATGACGTATCAAAGCGATTTCAGAGTATTGATGAATTTGCAGCGGCACTGCTGAAAGGGTCTGAATGGGCGACCCTGGTTGAATATGAGGCTGACTTCATGGCGTATGACCGGTTCGATAATTCGATAAAACATGCTCAGGATCAACCCGCCCGCCGTGCAGCGTAGGCAGGCAGCATAGTATTCGGTTCTAAAGCAGGTTTATACCAGTTCGCCGAGCAGAGGCAGACCGGTTTTGATTTGCTCAATGCTGATCGAAGAGAACCCCAGGCGAAAATAGTTCAGCTTTTCTGTGCCGGGGAAGAAAAATGTATCGCCTGTTTCAATAAGTATGCCACGTTGTTTGGCTGCTTCGCCGAGTACCCGGCAATCCAGGCCTTCGGGGCCGCGTACCCAAAATGATGAACCACCAAAATCAGGTTTCTGAGTGCCCCCCGGGAAATGTTCATCAAGCAGTGTTTTCATGATTTTTGAACGATGGAAAAGCGTGTGGCTGGTGCGGCGGATCAGGGCATCGTGATAACCCCGTTTTAAAAACTGTGCAATGATGAATTGATTATTCGAGGGAGGGTGACGTAACATGATGCGCCGCAGCGCTTTTGCCTGGCGAATAAACTCACGGGGCGCCACCATATATCCGAGTCGAATACCCGGGGCCAGTGTTTTTGACAGGCTGCCAACATAGATAACGCGCCCTTCGGTATCCAGACTTTTGAGTGCCGGAATAGGTTCGGCACCATAATTGAATTCCGATTCATAGTCGTCTTCTATGATGATGATGTTGTGCTTATTGGCCTGTTCCAGTAGTTCCAGCCGGCGCGGCTTACTCATGGTATAGGTGGTTGGGAATTGGTGGCTGGGTGTCGTGTAAACGCACTGACAGTTTGCCAGGCGCTCATCAATCACCATGCCCTGTTCGTCAATGTCCAGCAATTCAATGCGCTGTGTCTGGGTCAAAAACGTATTACGCGCATCAACATATCCCGGGTTTTCCATGCCGATGGTGTCACTGGATTTTAATAGTAGCTGCGCCGCCAGAAACAGTGCGTTTTGTGCGCCCACGGTAATCAGGATTTCATCGCGACCCGCCCAGATGCCTCGTCGGGGTAACAATTTACTGTGAACCTGTTCAACCAGTAGCTCGCTGTCGCGATCAACGTGGTCCGAGGCCCAATTGTGGATAGCCGCGATACCCGCAGCTTCACGGCAACAATCTCGCCAGTCGGCAATGGGGAATAATTTTTTGTCAAATTGCCCGTAAACAAAAGGGTAGGGGTAACGCTGCCAGTCCTGAGGTTTGTGCAGATAAGGAAAGGCATCGGGGAAGAAACTTAGCTTGCTGGCCCAATCTGTTTTATTAGCCGGCGGCGACGGAATATTTGAATCGGTATCAGGAGAATGCACAAAACCGGCGCGCACATCTTCGCTGACATAAAACCCGCTGCGCTCACGAGCAACGATAAAGCCTTCATCCAGTAGTTGTTGATATGCCAGCACAACCGTGTTGCGTGCAACCTTAAGCTGTTCGGCCAGTTTGCGGCCGGACGGCATAGTCGCACCCGGTGCGAGATGTCCCCGGGTGATCGCATCCACCATCATCTCCTGGATCTGGCTTTGCAGCGTGCCAGTCGCATGTTCAGGCAGGCGAAAAAGGTAATCTATCATTTTGAATAGCTAAAAAGTCTGGCTGGTATCACGTATAGAAGTAAGCTGGCTCTATGTTCATTTTATGGGATGATATTATGCTATATACCCTGAATAGAAACCCACTAAATTTAACCAAAATGAAACTCGATCAATCTGCGATGGATAATTTCTGGATGCCATTTACCGGCAACCGCGATTTTAAACAATCTCCACGTATGGTGATACGTGCTAAGGGCATGTACCTGTATGATGATAAGGGTGGGGAAATTCTTGATGGTTCATCGGGATTATTCTGTTCTCCACTGGGGCATTGCCGCGATGAAATTACCGAGGCAGTAAGCGCCCAGATGGCAGAGCTTGATTATGTCGCACCATTTCAAACTGCGCACCCGCTGGGGTTTAAGTTTGCTAAGCGCCTGGCCGATATGTTGCCGTCCGGTATCAATCATGTATTTTTTACCAACTCGGGTTCCGAGGCGGTGGATACCGCGATGAAAATCGCTTACGCCTATCATTATGCACGCGGCGAAGGTCAGCGAACCCGGTTTGCTTCCAGAGAGCGAGCTTATCATGGCGTTAATATGGGTGGCGTATCCTTAAGTGGCATGATCAAAAATCGACAGGCCTTTGGCCCGGGTATTCCGGGTGTGGTACATATGCGCCATACCTGGCAATCTGAAAACCGGTTTACGCGCGGGCAGGCCGAAACGGGCGGCGTAGAGCTGGCCAATGATCTGGAAAGAATCGCCTTAAATTATGGCCCGGATACCATTGCAGCCTGTTTTGTGGAGCCCATTGCCGGTTCAACCGGTTGCCTGGTGCCACCCAAAGGTTACCTGGAACGTTTGCGCGAGATTTGTGATCAATACGGAATTTTGCTGGTATTTGATGAAGTAATTACGGGGTTTGGCCGCACAGGGAAAGCCTTTGCCGCTGATAGTTTTGGCGTGATCCCCGATATTATGACTCTGGCGAAAGCGCTCACTAACGCGGCGCAGCCAATGGGCGCGGTAGCCGTCAGCGACAAAGTTCACGATGCTATCTTCAATGCCGCGCCTGATAAGGCGATTGAGTTATTCCATGGTTATACCTATTCGGCGCATCCAGCGGCGTGTGCTGCGGGTCTGGCGGTCATGGATGTATTTGAGAAAGAAAATCTTTTCGAGCGTGCTAACGAACTGTCGGAGTATTTTCTCGATGGCATGTTCTCTCTGAGCGACTTACCCCTGGTAACGGATATTCGTGGCTATGGCCTGTTGGCAGGGTTCGATCTCGAGCCGGGAGTTGCGCCGGGTGTGCGCGGCCTGGAGGTGCAGAAAAAGTTATTTCATGCGGGTTTAAACCTGAAAATGACAGGTGATTCCGGTTTGCTGGCCCCGCCTTTTATCGCGGAAGAGTCTCATATTGATCAGATCGTAGAACGCTTACGTGATGTAATAAAAGCCATTTGATGGCTGCATGAAGGGGAAGGGTGTTTATCCGTCGGACACTCGAATCCTGTCATCATTAAAGATGCTGAGAAGGGTCAATGAACAATAGCACTGCTCTATTGACATTGAAATTCACTCGCTTTTTCGCTTCGGATAGTGAAGATTTGGCCAGAACGTTAAGAATGGTAATATAGCGCGATAAAATAAACATTTATAAATTGATCATTCAGCAGCCGGGAGTCAATGAAAAGATCGCAAAAATACCTGATGGCATTTTGTTTTATAGTGTCACTCGCTATTGCCTTAATGTATCTACCAGTTGTAAAAAGTCTTGATCAGTCTTTGCTTGATAAGCAGTTTAAGTTATTAAATAAACTATACCTTCCGGAATTAGCCAAAGACATAGTCATAATTGGTATTGATGAAAAGACTGAGCGTCTTTACCGTGAGCCTCTGGCTCTCTGGCACCCGCACCTGGGGCGAGCATTTTCAGCACTGGCATTGTCGAAGCCAAAGGCTGTAGTTGTAGATTTGATTTTGCCGGATAAGTCGTATGAATTCATGCAGCAGGGAATAGATCGTCAACTCCTGTCGGGCCTGCTGGTTTTGAAAAAAAGCGTGCCGGTTATTGTCGCCCGGACGGTAGATAAAAAGGGCATGTATAGGCCACTGTTTGCTCCAATTGCTTCTTTGCTGGGTGAGAAAAATATTGGCCTGGCACTGATTCGTTCCGATACCGATCATGTTGTACGACAGCTTCTATTGGAAATTCAAACGAGAAGTTCCACCGCTGACACTCTGACGGGTGCACTCGCATCATCATTAGAACTAAACCCTCAACAGGGGCTTATTAACTATACCTTGAACTCGGGTTTTCAATATATTTCCCTATCTCAGCTTAACGACTGGAGTCGTGCTGGTGATATAGGCTCCCTGAAGCAAGCTTTTTCGAACAAAGTTGTTTTCATTGGTAGTGTAATGCCCTTTGTCGACCGCCACCGTTCCCCTCTACCTATTGCAGCCTGGGAAGCAGAAAACCTGGTTGTTCCGGGCGTTCTGCTTCATGCGCAATCTGCCGCTACGATAATGCAGGGTGCAGCCATCATTCCAATGGGCAAATTCTGGATGCTCATATTCGCTTTTATGATTACTCTGCCCTGGTGGCTGGGGAGCAGGCATAAGCTGGCTATACTAGTACTTGTGTTATCCACTGTTCTATTACCCGTGGTTTCGACTTTTCTGTTGAGCGGGGAAATCTGGTTACCAATTGGTGGACTGCTGCTTATATTGTATATAACTGTTCTGTCTCGTCTGGCTATGGCGGGTTTTTTTGCCTGGCATGACAGGCGACAATTAAATGCATCTTTTTCCCGCTATGTTAGCCCGCAGGTAATGGCTGAAATTATTGAAGGGAAAATTAAGCCTGGTGTAGGCGGGAAAAGATGCACGGTTTGTATGCTGTTCTCTGATATACGTGGGTTTACCGCACGCAGCGAAGGTGAGGAACCGGAAGTAACGATTAAGCTGCTTAACCGCTATTTCAATGAAATGACGGATGTAGTGCATCGCCATGGCGGGACGGTTGATAAGTTTATTGGTGATGGTCTGATGGCTTTTTTCGGCGCTCCAAACCCGCAGCAGGATATGGCTGAAAATGCATTCAATGCCGCCAGGGAAATGATTGCCCGGCTGAAAGATCTTAACCAGTTGCTTGAGGAGGAGGGTATCGAACCTATCTCTATAGGTATTGGTCTTCACCAGGGTGAGGCTATTATCGGGCATGTGGGTTCAGATGCCAGGCATGATTATACTGCAATCGGAGATACGGTTAATCTGGCATCGAGAATTGAGGGCTTGAGCAAAATTGTAGACTACCCGGTTATTTGTTCCCTTACCGTTAAGGAGCAGCTGAATGTCAGCCTGGTGCCTCTTGATGAGATGTCCGTAAAGGGTCATCTGCCGATTCTTGCTTATGGCTGGGCGCCGGAATAATTGAGTTTATTCAGATATACTGTGTGCCTATGAAATCGAAATTCATGAATACCGGGCTGTCATTACTCCTCTTCTCCATGCTGTTTATTGCTCAGGCTCAAACAGCCCGGGCTGAAGCAGTAGCCATGATCACGGACCTGCAGGGTCAGGCGACGCTGAGCAATGATTTAAGCTCAATGCCTGCAGAAATTCTAAACAGTCTTTATCCGGGGAATAAGCTGAGTTTAGAAAAAAATACAAAGCTTGCTATGGCCTACTATTCAACTGGCAGGGAATATGCTTTTACTGGTCCGGCCACTATTGAGCTTGGCGATGAGGAACCAGACTTGCTCAATGGTAAGGCTGCTAGCAGCAGAGAGCTCAAGCTTATAAAGGAAATTGGTCTCGATTTTGATGATGGTTACCTGAATCAGGCTGCAATAGTAATGCGTGGATTGGTAATTAAAAAAAGGCAAATTAAACTACTTAGCCCGGTAAATTCTAAGCTTCTTCACAATCAAACGGACTTTCACTGGCAAAGTTTTGCGGACAATATGCAATACCGGTTCACATTGATGGATGGCGAGGGTAGGAACTTGTTTGAAACTCTCATCGTTGGCAATAAATTCAAATTGCCAGATTCTGTTAAGTTGCCACCGGGAATGCTGTACAGGTGGATGCTTGAGGCACGGCTGGATACTGATGAGGCATATGTTTCATCAGCCGGCTTTGAGCTGGTATCTGATTCAGTTCAACAAGAAGTAAACGGGCTCAGGCCGGCAAAAGAGGCCTCATTTTCTGAATTGCTAATCTATGCCAGATTTATGCAACAGCAGGGCTTTGCTGTTGAATCAGGAAAGTACTGGGAAATGCTCAGCAAGCAACGACCTGATTCAGCAGAATTACAGAAGCTGTCAAAATAGAGAACTGCTATTTATTTACCTGCTTGTCACCAATTAAAGTAAAGGGCCCCCATAATGTTGGCTAAGCATAGCAATACAGCATTTTTTCACTGTTTAGATCTTTGTTACACTCTCACCAACCAGTTGTATCATGCTTAGTCTGAGCGCTTCAGCCCGGTTTTCAGTGCTTGTTGATGCTTTAAACATACCAGTAGTCAGCAATCGTGCCGAATTTGTTTCAACTGCCCTGACAGGGGTTGGGTTTGTCCTGTTCGCCGGTTTATTATTTTCTAGTTCAGGCGCTTTTGCTGATACGGAAAAACTCCTGTGGTATCGTTGTCTTGCAAAAGCAAGCAGTCATTCTGCAAGCTATACGTTTAAAATCAATACCAGGCCCTGCGAAATTTATTGGCGCGAAATTGATACTGCCCTGACAATCAGCGAATGTAATCCGCCGGTTTTGTCGGGCTTCAAACCCTCTGCTCGAGACCAATACAGCATCGTCTGGTTTAATCTCGAAACAGGTGCGTTTTACGATTATTTGTCAGGCGTTAAAGACAGGGGTTGGTGTACAGCTTCGGAACAAGAGCCCAAACCTTAAGGGCGTTCCTAAAGTCAATTGCTGCTCGCAACATGCAACAACGAAAGCTAAGCCATGCCGATCAAGCTGCTTCAGTGTGGCGCCATAAAGCTATTTAGACTGGACCTATACAATTCTAGTACTGAAAGGCTACCCTGTATCCAGTGTAGTAAGTCTCTGAATATCCTAAAAGGGATAAGGATCTTTGACGTGACAGCCCAAGATCCTTGACATTTCAAGTGTTAGAGGGTGAAATGCGTGTAATGATTATGGCTATAGTATATTTAGTACCGCTATATTTATTATTAAAGTGAGCCGTAGTTGTTCTATAAAGGCTTAATTAACTGCCTCATACGAATAGGCAGAAAATCAAAGTTTCGATATTTTTATTCGAAAAACTAAACATCAAATGGTAGGAGAAAGCATGAAAAAAAGTATACCCTCAAATTTAACCCCAGATACTGCATCGGCTGGTAACTCAATCGATCGTCGTACCATACTTAAAGCAGGTGCTGCTGTTGGTGGCGTGTTGGCTGCCCCCGCATTCGTACGGAACGCCTTTGCTTCATCAGGTGAGCTCGACATTCTAATGTGGTCTGATTATCTTCCCGCGACCTTCGTTGAAGGTTTTAAAGCAGATACAGGCATTCAGATCAACTTCACCGGCATTGGTTCTAACGAAGAAATCATCAACAAGATGAAAGCCAATAAAGGTCAGGGCTTTGATCTGGTCTCGCCGACTAACAATCAGGGTCTGGAATGGGGCCCCCTGGAATTATTACAGCCATTTGATATGAGCCGTGTTGATATCGATAAGGTTAACCCCGCGATGGCTGCAATTGGTGATAAAGACTGGACGTTTAATGGTAAAGGTGTGCACTGGGTTCCTCATATCTGGGGCACAGAAGGCGTTGCCTGGCGTACTGATAAATATGTTCCTGAAGGCGGCGTGCCCTCTTATGGCGCCATATGGGATGAAGCAAATGCAGGACATACGATGGGCCGTCCACACTCTATGATGTTAACTGCGGGCCTTTATATGGAAAGCATCGGCGAACTGGATGAAGGCTCTATGTGGAAAGCTTATGAGTCTGAAGACGCTATGCGCCCAATCTGGCAGAAAGTTACCGACTGGACGATAGCGCGTAAACATATCGTCAAATTGCTCTGGAATGACGCAGATAGTCAGAAAAACGGCTTGCTTAAAGAAGGCATTACCGTTGGTCAGGCGTGGGATGGCCCACCGCTTTCGCTTAAAACAGCAGGTGAGCCGGTTTCATACCAGGCCCCTAAAGAAGGTGCTATGGCGTGGGTTGACGGCATTGCGATACCTGTCGGCGCGAAAAACATCGATGAAATCTATGAGTTTCTTAAGTATGCTTATCAAGCAGAGCCAGCGGGTGTTGCCATTAATGATCATGGCTACAACTCTCCTGTACTGGGCGCGGACCAGCATGCCAACGATAACTACAAGAAAAACTTTGCTGAAGCTTATCCGGGTGATGCACTGGCGAACCTTAACCCCTGGCCGCCACAAGCGCCATGGTACGCAAAAATTCGCACCGAGTATGTGAATAAGTTCAAGAGTTCTTGATTTATCGTTTGTTTTAATTTGCGTAAACCCCCTCAGGTGCACCGTGCACCTGAGGGTTAAATAAATAGTCCTTCGCACCAGAGGTATAACGAACCAAATAGCTGATTTTCCATGTCGACTCAAAAGGCTCTAGCGGTAGTTTTTCTATAACTTCTGTGGGCCTTATGATAAACATGGAATTTCACGCTCATTTTTCCGTCGTCTCACTGTACGGTGCAAAGGCCTTATTAAAAATTAAAGGCCTGTTCTAAACTTGGCCAAAAGAGGAAAGTTCTATGAGTTCAGGTGTAGACGTTGATCTAAAAAACCTTTGGATAAAGTTCGGCGATTTCGTCGCTGTTCGAGATGCCAATGTGCATATTAATGGCGGGGATTTTTTCTCCTTTCTGGGTGGTTCCGGTTGTGGTAAAACAACGATCTTAAGAGCTGTTTCGGGTTTTCTGGATCCGGCGGAAGGCGAGATATTAATCGGCGGTAATAATATGGTCGGCAAGGGGCCCAACGAGCGTCCCACGGCATTGATCTTCCAAAATCTGGCTTTGTTCCCGCTGATGACCGTATGGGAAAACATCACTTTTTCTCTGGAAGTAGCAGGGGCTACACTAGGCGAAAGACGCAAACGAGCCGACGAATTGCTAGACATGATTGCCCTGCCTGATCAGGGTAACAAACTTCCTTCTCAATTGTCAGGAGGTCAAAAACAACGAGTAGCCATTGCTCGCGCACTCTGTGCAGAACCGGATGTATTGTTGCTAGACGAGCCATTATCTGCGCTCGACTTAAAATTGCGTCATCATATGCGCGCAGAGTTACGTGAAATTCAACAACGCGTAGGTATCACCTTTATTTATATTACGCATGACCAGGGTGAGGCATTAACCATGTCTGACAACATTGCTGTCATGCGTACCGCTGTCATCGATCAAATCGCTGACGGCAAGAGTATTTACGATGATCCATCCACGTCTTTTGTTGCATCATTTGTCGGGACCAACAATTTATTTCGTGGCAAGGTGACTGATATTTCAGAAGGTATTGCGACCATTGATACCAATCGTTCAGGAACCTTAAGAGCACGCGTTTCGACAGGAGCGACCGGCAAGCTCGGCGTAGGTGATGATGCCATGATGTTTATTCGCCCGGAAGCGTTTAGCATTGTTGATCAAAAAACTGAAACCGGCACCCAGATTGCGGCAAACGTTCAGCGCTCGGAATTTGAAGGTACCAGCTATAATGTTTACACAGAGGGAAATGGCGGTAAAGAAATTTCGGTTTCAGTTACCAATCGCGGCGATGCCCACATGTATGACTCCGGTGCAGCATTGAACCTTGAATTCGACCCTCAGCGCGCCGTCGTGGTGCCTGCGGGCGAGTTGGCGAGCGAGTAAGCGCCATGATCTTAAAAGAATATTTTAAAACCAACGGCCTTATGATGGGCTGGATACTGCTTGGGCTGACCTTTTTCTGGATCGTGATGTTAATCGTCCTGCCTCAACTTTATATGTTTGAGTTATCCTTTCACCCCCATCTTCCGCCGCCTGAAATGGGCGGGCCGAATGATTATTTAACCCTGGAAAACTATAAGTACCTTGCCTTCGGCGCAGAGGGTAATCCGGATGGTTATAACAAGGTGGATTTGGCCGTGTTCATCAGAACATTAACGGCTGCGGCATTCGTCACTGTGGTCGATTTGTTACTTTGTTATCCGATAGCATATTATCTGGGGCAGTCTACGGGAGGCGGCTTCGTTCGCTTGCTGGTGTTGTTACTCATCATCCCTTACTGGATCAACGAGATTTTACGCGCTTTCGCGTTTAAGATTATTTTCGGGGATAGCGGTGTGTTGAACGAATTCCTGATGTTCTTTGCCGTAATAGACGGGCCGATCGACTTCATTCGGGCCAATGTGGCGCTGTATGCCGGATTAGGATACGCCTACATCCTGCTGATGATATTCCCTATGTACAATGTTATCGAAAGCCTGGATCGTAATCAGATTGAAGCGGCACGCGATATGGGTGCACCCTGGTGGATGATCCATAAACGAATCGTAATCCCCTATGCGAAGCCGGGCATTTCATCGGGTTGTACCATGGTATTTATGTTATCTGCGGGCGCCCTGGCAGCACCGCAAATTTTGGGCGGCCCATCAAGCTTATGGTTTACTCAGCTGGTATATCAATGGTTTAACACGGGCGGAAACTGGCCACAGGCGGCGGCTTACGCCATTGTGTTGCTGGTGGCGTGTTTAATCATCGTGCTCAGCGTGATGAAACTTTTCAAAGTTAACATGGGGGATATCGGCAAATGAAATCAGAATCTCTCCTTATACGCATAGGGCTGGCGCTCTATTTGATCATGTTCTTTACTTATCTGATCGGTCCGCTGATCTTGATGAGTATTACGGCATTTAACTCAGCCGCATTTCCTCAAATTACGCCCTGGGAAGTGCTATCGTTTGAATGGTTTCCAAAACTGTTCAACGATGACCGAATTATTAATGGCTTGAAATATTCATTAATCGTAGGTTTCTTCACGGTTATTTTATCGGTATCTATGGGCCTGGCGGGTGCACTGATTTTGACCCAGATCTGGCCGAAAATGCGTGCAACCTATTATACGATTATCATCGCGCCAATTTTGGTTCCGGGTGTCGTCATTGGTATTTCTACCCTGGTATTCTGGGCGCGTATTAATACCATGCTGGGTTTAGAGCCAGATAGTTTCCTGGCCAATGGAATTTTCTTAACCGTGCTGGGGCAGTCTACATTTATAGCATCGTACTGCATGCTGGTTTTTGTTGCCCGCATGCAGCGTTACGACACCGGCCTGACCGAGGCTGCGCTTGATTTAGGTGCATCTCATGTCAAAGCGTTCAGAAGAATTCAACTGCCATTTTTAATGCCTGCAATGGCCTCCTCGGCGGTCTTGGCATTCCTGGCTTCATTTGAAAACTATAATACGACTATATTCACGCACCAGAAATTTGCCACCTTAACCATCGTGTTATCGCAAAAAGTACGCTACGGAATAGACCCGTCTATTTCGGCATTGGCGTTTATTATTGTCTGTTTAACCGTGTTTTTTGCATTGCTGAACGAAGTGCTAAATCGCCGTAAACAACTGGCTGTTGCAAATGGTGCGCCTGTCGAGGCGGTGACTAAAGGATTTAAATTGCCCAGATTTTTCTCAGGCAATCCAGCAGCGATTATGTTTGCTGTTTTCGTGGTCGGCGCGATTGCTGTTATTACTTTTGCGCAGGTGTATGACCCGGAGCCGGCTAAGCAAGTGTTCAAAGAGGACAAACGCGCTAAGCAAAAAATAGCGATTGAAGTCATGCAGCAAAAAGCGCTCGATCAGCAGCGCGAAAAGCAGATGAAAGGGCCGAAGATTTTTGAATCAACGGACAAGAAAAAATCTGGAGAGAACCCGGGTCAGGAAACTTTTGGCAGCGTGTTCAAGACAGATAACCTGGAAGAGGCTGCTGGTACCACAAATAAGACTGAAGCTGTAGGAAAGAATCCTGGCAAAAGTGCTTTTGGCTCTATATGGAAATCCGGTAATCTGGATGAAATCGCACCTAAAGATGAAAAAGGCGAGAGCAACTAGGTAATCAGAGTTTTGATTCCTTAAGGAGAGCTGGTTTGCTTAGGTAAGCTGGCTCTTTTTTATAATTATTGTACTTAATATTTAAGGCCTTACTTAATGTCTATAATAACGACCTGTATTGGAGCGTATCCAAAACCTGACTATTTGGCATTGCCGGACTGGTTTAACAATCCGGATGGCGTGGATACCGAGAATCCGACGGAACTTTGGCAAAAAGCGTTCGATGCCTTGCCAAATGCAGAGGAGACGCTGGATCGCGCGGTCAAAGACGTCGTTAGCCAGCAAATCCTGGCCGGGATTGATATTCCAACCGATGGTGAGGTGCCGCGTGAAAATTACATTCACTACCAGTGCCGTCACATAGAAGGCATCGATTTTTCCAGGCTGACTCAAAAAGTACTGCGCGATGGTGCTTACAAAGCCAACTTGCCCACCATCGTTCAAGCGGTTAAAGCGCGCGAACCATTTTTATATAAAGACTGGCAACGTGCGCAAGGCCATGCCGGCACTCTAGGCGATAAACCGGTAAAAATCACCATTCCCGGCCCGATGACCATAGGCGATACCACGGTAGATGATTTTTATGATTCGCCGGATAAAAGGGGTGCTGCGCTGGCTGATGCCATTAATGTCGATGTGCTCGCGCTGGCAGAAGCGGGCTGCCAACATGTTCAAATAGACGAGCCTGTCTTTGCTCGTTATCCGGATGAAGCACTGGCGTTTGGCTTTGAGAACCTGGAACGTGCTTTTAACGGCTGTCCTGATTCGGTCACACGTACCGTACACATGTGCTGTGGTTATCCCGGTTCGCTTGATGACCCGGACTACCCAAAGGCAAATCACGATGTTTATTTTGCTTTAGCGGATGCTATAGAAGCATCGAGTATTAACGCAATTTCTTTAGAGGATGCACATCGATACAACGATTTGACCTTACTGGAGCGGTTCCGGAATACCACGGTTATTTTTGGCGCGGTGGCCATCGCAGAATCACGTCTTGAAACGGTCGAGGAAATTCGTGACCGATTGCTGGCCGCCCTGGAGCACATAGATGCCGGGCGACTCATTGCTGCACCCGATTGCGGCCTTGGGTTTTTGGGTTGGGATCTGGCATTTGCAAAACTGACAAATCTTTGTCAGGCTGCGCGCCTGGTGTGAGGTATGGCAGCTGGCCTATAGAAATAGAATAGCCTGGTGCTATGGGCTTTACACTATTGTTGGTATGTTCCCGTCATTAGAAATTTAGAATCGAAATTAGAAGGTTAGATTATGTCCAATAAAGAAGTAATTAAACATTATATCAACGGTGCGTATGTTGAAGGTACCAGCGGTCGGTTTGGTGATATTTATGATCCGGCAAAAGGCGTTGTTCAGCGGCAGGTTGCGCTTGCTTCCAAAAAGGAGGTCGAGGGCGCCATCGCCTCTGCACACGAAGCCTTCCCGGCCTGGGCTGCTACGCCTCCGGGGCGCCGCGCCCAGGTTATGTTTCGTTTTCGTGAACTGATTCGCGAACATATGCAGGAACTGGCTGTGCTGCTATCGGCAGAACACGGCAAAACGATAGAAGATGCCACCGGTTCCGTGACGCGCGGCCTGGAAGTCGTCGAATTTGCATGCGGCATTTCACAGCTACTGAAGGGCGAATACAGTGCAAATGTCGCTGGTGGGGTAGATTCCTGGAATATGCGCCAGCCACTTGGTGTGTGCGCGGGTATTACACCCTTTAATTTTCCCGCAATGGTGCCGATGTGGATGTTTCCGGTATCGATTGCCTGCGGTAACACCTTTGTGCTCAAACCTTCTGAGAAAGATCCTTCCGTCGCCTTGCGTCTCGCCGAGTTGATGACAGAAGCGGGTTTGCCCGATGGCGTACTGAATGTCGTAAACGGCGACAAAGAAGCAGTGGATACATTGTTGACGGATGAGCGCGTACAGGGCATCAGCTTTGTCGGATCGACTATGATCGGTGAATATATTTACCAGACGGGTACGGCCAGCGGTAAGCGCGTGCAGGCACTGTGTGGCGCGAAAAACCACATGGTGGTGATGCCGGATGCGGATATTGCCCAGGTGGTCGATGCGATTATTGGGGCTGCGTATGGTTCTGCGGGCGAGCGTTGTATGGCTGTGGCGGTAGTGGTGACGATAGATGATGCCACAGCGGACGCGGTTCTCGAAAAATTACTGCCACGCGTCAAAGCCTTAAAAGTGGGTCCTTACACTGATTCAGCCTCTGAAATGGGGCCATTGGTTAGCCCTGAAGCGCAGGCTAAAGTGAAAGGTTATATCGATGCGGGTGTCAAAGAAGGCGCTGAGCTGATCTACGATGGTCGTAAAGAAACCGTGGCCGGTCATGAGGGCGGCTGTTTTGTCGGTGCGACGATTTTTGACAAAGTGACCAAAGACATGAGCATCTACACCGAGGAGATTTTTGGGCCGGTGCTGAGTATTGTTCGCGCAGAAAGTTACGAAGAAGCCGTCACCTTGATCAATGATCATGAGTACGGGAATGGCACAGCCTTGTTTACCCGGGACGGTGATTGTGCGCGTGATTTCACCAACCGTGTGCAGATTGGCATGGTTGGGATAAACGTGCCAATACCGGTGCCGATGGCTTTTCATAGTTTTGGTGGCTGGAAGCGATCCCTGTTTGGTGATCATGCGATCCATGGCCCTGAAGGAGTACGATTCTATACACGTCTGAAAACGGTTACTTCACGTTGGCCATCCGGCATACGCTCTGGTGCGGTGTTTAACTTTAAGGCGGGCGGAGAACACTAGCCACCCGTAAACTGGTTAATCGATGCAGGGTATAATAGACAAAATTCGCTCTGATGCGGCGGCAAAATGTTGCTCGGTGGTGTTGCCTGAAGCGCAGGATGAACGGATTCTGCGTGCTGCCATTGAGGCTAAATCCGCGGGCATAGCCAAACCGGTATTGCTCGGATCTCCGGATGAAATTCTATCCGCTGCAGACGCTTTTGGTCTTGATTTGCAGGGTATCGATCTGGCTGATAGCCGTATTCTGGCTCAGTCTGCAGACCTTCAAGACTACCTGCAGTCGCGTAAGCGTTATGCGGATTTAAGCGGAGCAGAACGGGCCTTAGCACTGCAAAACCCTTTAACCCTGGCGTGTTGTATGCTTGCTACCGGTGGGGTTGACGCCTGCGTGGCGGGCGCGCTTTATACCACCACGCAAGTCATACAAAACGGGCTTCGTATTGTCGGCACGAGCATCGATAGCCCCTTGCTTTCAAGCTTCTTCCTGATGGTGTTTGATCATCCCCCGGCGAATGGCCTTGAGTACGCCCTGTTTGCGGACTGCGCAATTAACGTGAACCCGGATGCTGATCAATTGGCGCAAATTGCGAATTCTACCTCCCATAGCGCGCGGAACCTGTTTGGGCTTGATCCAAAGCTTGCGCTGTTGTCTTTCTCGACAGCGGGGAGCGCCGAGCACCCCGATGTGGACAAGGTGCAACGCGCAACGCGCCTTGTTCGAGAGACACACCCGCAACTCAAGTTGATTGGCGAAGTGCAATTTGATGCCGCTTTTTCGTCAACAGTCCGCGATTTAAAAATGCCCGGGGCAGAATTTTCGGGCCCGGCTAATGTGTATGTATTCCCCGACCTGGATGCCGGAAACATCTCCGCTAAAGTGGCAGAACGTATAGGGGGAGCCATGCCGGTGGGTCCTGTACTGCAGGGTTTGAGCAAACCGTTGAACGACCTGTCGCGTGGGGCGGATATCGAATCGATTATTAATACCATCGCGATGACTTGTTTGCAGGCTGAAAAAGCCTGCGTTTAGAGGTATCGATCAGATTAATGTGGCAGAGACAGCTTTGTTACGAAACCAAAGATCGATTATTGACTTTGTAAATTCTTAGGATTGTGTGCGCCAAGCTCTAGAGCGCTTCAAAATCGACCGGGAGGCAACAGCGTGGAGCGTACGTGCAGCAACATTGGCATAGAAAATCATCATGCCCATCGCTGAGGCTGAAGCAATATCCCCGGCGTCATCCATATTTAATACTGCAATTGAAGCCAATTCTGTGTCGGTTGAGTAGATGAAGACCACAGCAGAAACAGTTGTCATCGCATTAACAAATAAATAAATAGACAAATTAAGAATTTCAGGCATACAGACGGGTATCGTTACTCGTCCTAATAATTTTGTAAAGGGCCTTTTCAGAGAGGAACAAACGCTCTCATATTCGTTATCCATTTGTTTTAATGCGGTTACTGCTGTTAAATGTGTTACCGTATAAAAATGTGTTACCGTTGAAATAACCAAAATGATCATGGTGCCGTAGATAAAATTCAGCGGATTGTCCGGATGGTTGAAGAAGAAAATATAAGATAAGCCCAACACCATTCCCGGGATGGCCATAGGCAACATCGCCAGCATTTGGAACAACGCCCTCCCTTTGGTAAAGTTTTTGGTTTTTTCAACCATATAGGCGCCGAGAAATATAACGACCGTACCAATCACAGCCGTTAAGATGGCAAGCTCAATAGAATTAATAAATGAGCCCCATCCACCGCCATCAGTTTTAGAAAAGTCATAATTGGCAAGTGTAAAGCTAAGATTGTAAGGCCAGTAGGTCACTAGTGCTGCAAATTGACAAACAGCCAAAATACTGACAATAAAAAAAGCCACAAAACTGCTATAAGCCAACCACGCAGCATCCGCCACTTTGCTGGGTTTGGGTTCAAATACCACCGAGCGTGCAGACAAGCCCGCAACGTGTGTCTTTTGCACATAGCGATCAATCATAAACGCAAGGATCGCCGGTAACAATAACACCACAGAAACTACCGCGCCCATCTGGAAGTTTTGTTGGCCAATCACTTGTTTGTAGATATCAACTGCTAGCACATTAAAGTTGCCACCAATAACTTTGGGCAGGCCAAAGTCTGTAATGACGAGATTAAACACCACAATACAGGCAGATATTATTCCGTACTTTGCCCCCGGTATGGTTACTGTCCAGAATTTACGCCACTTACTTGCCCGAAGGGAATCAGCTGCTTCATACAGGCGCGCATCAGAGATGGACAATGCTGCGCTAATAATAATCATGGCGTGTGGAAAAGTAAAAAACACCGAGCCCATGACAATACCAATAGGACCATAGATAGACTCTCCCATCAGCAAGTCCTTTAAAAATCCCTGGTTACCAAAGATGTAAACCAATGCAATGCCCGGTAATAAGGAGGGCACCAAAATAGGCAACATGGCAACCAGTTTGAAAAAACCTTTAAACTTCATACAGCTTCGTTTAAGTGCGTAAGCAAACCAAAATGCCAGTGATACGGTAATGACCATTGAGATAATAGCAATGGTCAGGGAATTGTATATTGAGTTTGACAGGGCGGGGGTTGAGAAAAACTTGGTAAAGTTGCCAAACCCTCGTTCTTGCACGGGGCGAATTAAAATTCGACGAAAAGAGTTGCTATCAACCTCAACGGATACTTTGCCTTTGTTACGATCAGAGCCGTATAGAAACGTCGTATCATCAGTCAAGCCTTGTAGCCGGTATTTAATCGGGCTTTTAAAGCTGTAATCTGGAAAAAAATCAAGCAAACTAAGGCGGCCGTCGCTCTTGGTTTTAAGATCGTCGATGGTTTTAATCGCTAATTGCTTATTGAGTTCTTGCAAATTAATCGGCTCTTCGACGAAGTCACCACTTTCGTTACTTACCTGGATGCTGAATTGGCTCAGGTCGTAATAAAAAGTGTCAAATGCCTTTGAAAAGACGGTATATAGTGGAAAGGCTAATGTAATAAGTAGATACAAGCCAATAACAGCAATAAAAAATCGCTGAATTGCGCCGTCTCTGCCAATCTTCTCTTTGATTGCCGGCTTGGAGATAGCCTGTTCATAGCTTGAAATTAATTGGCTCATGATTTCTACCTTTATGCTGCTGAGAATACTTGTAAGCGATTCTTTGGTAATTCAATCCGTAAATTACCTCCAGCTACAATATGACATCGTCTCACTGCATTAATTGAAAAATCAGCCGTTAGTTCATTACCATCTACTCCACTATCAATCGCTAAAGAGCAGCGCCAGTATGAACCTAAAAACTCCATTTCTTTAACTTTAACGACTAAACTCTGCTCAATGGTCGTGTCTTTTTCAACTACAAAAATATCTTCTGGCCGTATTGTTGCAATCACATCACTACCAGCTTTAACCTCATGCTCAATACAATCAAACGCCTGGCCAAATAATTGTACTGTGCCATCATCATTCATTTTTGAGGTTATCTGATTCATTTCACCAATAAAATCAGCGACGAAAAGAGACACGGGCTTGTTGTATACCTCAGTTGGGGTGCCTACTTGCTCAATTACGCCCTGATTCATGACCACAATACGGTCTGCCAGGGAAAGCGCCTCCTCTTGATCGTGAGTCACCATTATGGTGGTTACGCCTAGTTTGCGCTGTAATTTCTTCATTTCGTGGCGCAGGAATACGCGCACTTTCGCATCCAGTGCTGATAATGGCTCGTCTAATAACAACAATCCAGGCGAGGATGCAATAGCGCGAGCCAAAGCAATGCGTTGCTGTTGACCGCCGGATAGTTGTGCGGGGTATTTGCTAATTTGTTCTGGTAATCCTACCAAATCTAATAATTCGGCAACACGTTCTTTTATAGTGTTTTTATCGACACCTTGATTTTCCAGGCCAAAAGAAATGTTCTCACCAATTGTTAAGTTAGGGAATAAGGCGTATGACTGAAAAACAATGCCGAAATCTCGTTCAGCCGGCGGTAAATTAGAGATATCTTTGCCAGCCTGGGATACGGAGCCTCTGGTTTGAATGTCCAGGCCAGCAATGGCTCGTAAAAGCGTGGTTTTGCCACAGCCGGAAGGGCCCAGGAAGCATACGAACTCGCCTTCTTTTACGTCAAGGCTTATCTCGCGAAGGGCAACAAAATTGCCAAACAGTTTCCACAGGTCTTTAATTTTCAAGAAATCATTCATGGTGTTATCCAGTATCTAATTTTGTAAAATGTTTCACTGCTGCCAGGAAGATCAAATCAACGTTAACTGCACCTAAAACACTACTGTCCGGTTAAAGCGTCATTCCCGCGAAGGCGGGAATCCATAAGCCTGTTTCTGACGGTATTATGGATCCCCGCATACGCGAGGATGACGATAAAACGGGATATAGTGTGATACAACATCTCACTTCACCGCAGGCCGCGGAAAAGTGGTGCGACGCAAGCCGTGAGCAGGGAAAA
>JAUVBY010000117.1 GCA_030590945.1 Gammaproteobacteria bacterium
AATTCGACCGGCCATTGATGATCGCAAATCACGAGGCTGGTCTCAATCACAAATCGCATTTCGCGGTGCCCACCTGAATCTGTGACCTGCCGTTCATCGATCAGGCGAGCCTCGCATTGCACAACCAGCCCGGTTGTTTTTTGCAGTGGATGCATGCCGAACCGGACAAAATCCTGCCCATCCCTCCTGAACTTTTCGACCTCAAAGGCGTGCAGGGCAGAGGTTTTCGCGCCCGTATCGATTTTTGCCTTGATTGCAGGAAGGCAAAGATCGGGTAAAGTCACCCATTCTCGCCAGCCGAGCACAATACGCTTATCGCGACCATCCTCTTGGGTATTTAAAGCAGGTTTATTGGATTGCATAGTCTCAGGTTCAATTCACCGGCGAACAAGCTTGTAGTTTAAACGCTGCACGGTAAAACTGAAACTTACATCGTCGATATCCATTAAAATTGTCGTGTTTAACCGTTTTAACTTATTCATTTAAGGTAATCATTTCCAATGAACAATTCAGCCCCCCTCGACCTGGCGTTCCTGCGCAGCGAAATCGTTGGCATTGATACGCGCCTGACCACGCCTTATGGAACACGCTTGCTGACCTACGCGGACTATACCGCATCCGGGCGTTCGCTTCGCTTTGTCGAAGAATATCTGCTGAGTAAACAGGAATTGTACGCAAACAGCCATACCGAAGACGATACCACGGGGCGCGTAACCACCGAGTTATTACACCTGGCAGAAGAGCGCATAAAAAAGGCCGTGAACGCCGGGCCGGGTGGCCGGATTATTGCTACAGGCAGCGGTGCCACCGGCGCAATTGATCGCATGCAGCAAATTGTCGGCGTACGCCTGCCCGCCGCGACGCGCATGATCCTGCAACAACTGGCGGAGGCATATCTGGGTAAAGCACAGGCGAAATCTCTGGAAGAATATAGTCAGACTAATCAGCCGGTGGTATTTGTTGGACCTTATGAACACCACTCGAATGAAATATCCTGGCGCGAAGGCCTGGCTACGGTGATCGAAGTACAGCTGGATACAGACGGCGGCATCGATCTTAAGCATCTGGAAGAATTGCTAAAACAGCCTGAATACCAGGGCCACTTACGAATTGGCTCCTTTTCGGCAGCCTCGAATGTCACCGGTATCATTTCGCCCGTACACGACATCGCGCGATTACTGCACCAACACAATGCACTGGCGTTCTTTGACTACGCCGCCAGCGCACCCTATGTACCCATCGACATGAACCCGTCTGTAAAAAATGGCAGTGAGGAGGATGCTTCTATGGATGCAATCTTTATTTCTCCGCATAAGTTCCTGGGCGGGCCCGGCGCCAGTGGCGTGCTGGTCTTTAACGAGCGAACCTACCATAAGGAATTACCCCCCACGCTGGCAGCCGGTGGTACGGTAGATTATGTCGGACCGGTATCGCACACCTTCATCGATGACATCGAGGCCCGCGAAAAAGGCGGAACTCCGGGGATTTTACAAACCCTCAAAGCCGCGATGGTGTTTGATATTAAGGAGAGTATCGGTATCGAACACCTCGAAGCGCGTGAACAGGAACTAACGCGCCGCGCCATTGAAAGCTGGAGCGCACACCCGAATATCGAGGTATTAGGCAACCAGGACCCGAAACGACGCGTCGGCATTATCTCGTTTAATATTCTGCGCGGTGGCAAATACTATCTGCACCCGCGATTTGTGACCACCCTGCTGGATGAATTGTTTGGCATTCAATCACGTGCCGGTTGCTCCTGCGCCGGGCCCTACGGCCATCAGTTACTGGGTATTAATGAGGAAAGATCCGACGCGTATCTGGCCTGGATCAACAAGGGTTTTAACGGCATCAAGCCGGGCTGGTGCCGGGTCGGCTTTCATTTTGTTTTTGATGATATCGAAGCCGCTTTCCTGATTGATGCGGTAGAATTTATCGCTGAATACGGTGATCGTTTTCTAGCATTGTACGAGTTTGATCAGTGTAGTGGCATTTTCAAGCATCACCAGTCAACGGCCAAAATACCCGTTTTGTCGGTTCAGGATGCACTGGAAAACCGGGCACAGAATCAGCAGGGGGAAGCGCCGCTAAGTACTGATGAACGCGCCAGTTTGTATCAATACTATTTGAAAGAAGCGCTACAGAAGGCACTGGAGCTGCCCGAAGCGGATACACAATTATTATTTCCGGGCACCCCTGCGGAGATGGAGAATTTATACTGATTTTAAGCCCCGGCAGGCGGGACTGAAGTCCCACTTCCTGGTTGATGGTGTCGTAAAAGCTCCCCTATTTGATAAAGAGGGGCTGGGGGAGATTTGAATGCCAGATAAAATGCTGCACTATCAACACGCTATCTGTCATTCTAAATCCCCCTCTATCCCCCTTTTTCAAAGGGGGAGGCTTTTTCTTTACTTCTGCGACACCCTCTGACTGGGTGGGGTTAAGCGTAAACCGGAAACCGTTTACACAATTCCTTAACTTTCTCCTGCACTTCGCTGATCACCGCCTCGTTATCAATATCTTCCAGCACATCACACATCCAGCCAACCATGGTTTCAATCTCGGCTTCCTTGAAACCGCGCGTGGTAACGGCAGGAGACCCCAGGCGCAAGCCGGAGGTGACAAATGGTGAGCGTGGATCATTGGGTACCGCATTTTTATTCACCGTAATATTAGCGCGCCCTAAGGCCGCATCGGCCGCTTTTCCGGTGATATCTTTGTCCACCAGATCCAGAAGGAACAGGTGGTTGTCGGTGCCGTTGGAAACTACTTTATAGCCGCGTCGCTTAAACGCTTCGGCCATCACCGAGGCATTGATCACCACCTGTTTTTGATACTCGGTAAAAGCCGGATCCATTGCCTCTTTAAACGCCACCGCTTTGGCAGCGATAATGTGCATCAAGGGGCCGCCCTGAATACCCGGAAAGATAGTAGAGCTGAGTTTTTTCTCGATCACGGGATTGGCTTTGGCCAGAATCAAACCGCCACGCGGGCCGCGCAACGTTTTATGCGTGGTGGTAGTGGTGACATCCGCAATTTGCACCGGATTCGGGTACAAACCGGCCGCAACCAGGCCGGCAACGTGTGCCATATCGACCATCAGGTACGCGCCGACGCTATCGGCGATCTCACGAAATCGCTGCCAGTCCATGATACGGGAATACGCGGAAAAACCCGCGACTATCATTTTCGGCTGGTGTTCTTTGGCCAGCGCCGCCACCTGCGCGTAATCTACTTCACCGGTTGCTTCATCCAGCCCGTATTGAATCGCATTGTAGATCTTCCCTGAAAAATTGACCGATGCACCATGGGTTAAATGCCCGCCATGCGCCAGACTCATGCCCAGCACGGTATCACCCGGCGCCAATAACCCCATATATACGGCTGCATTAGCCTGCGAGCCGGAATGCGGTTGCACGTTAGCGTAATCAGCACCAAACAATACTTTGGCACGATCAATCGCCAGAGATTCGGCAATATCCACGTACTCACAGCCACCATAATAACGCTTGCCGGGATAGCCTTCAGCGTATTTATTAGTCAGCATGGAGCCCTGCGCCTGCATCACACGCTGACTGGTATAGTTTTCAGACGCAATCAGTTCGATGTGCTCTTCCTGACGGCGGGATTCATTTTCCATCGCAGCCCAAAGTTCAGCGTCCAGATCTGCAATATTGTCGGTTTTTTTAAACATGGTTTTGTCGAGGTTAGAGTTAAATATTTACGGGCCGTTATCCACGCATGGTTGCACTATGCTTCGAAACATACGTCATCCCCGCGAAGGCGAATCACATCATCCCCGCGAAGGCGAATCACGTCATCCCCGCGAAGGCGAATCACGTCATCCCCGCGAAGGCGGGGACCCATAATACCAATAGAAACAGGGTTATGGATTCCCGCCTTCGCGGGAATGACGATTGTTCCGGACAGCTACTGCGCCTGCTCGAAAAAGACGCAAAGCCGGCAGCGATTCTACACGCAGCTTCAAGTACGAGCCACTTCATGAAGCGCCAACAATTGACTCAGGAGCGACTTCATCTCATGCAAAGGCACCGCATTGGGACCGTCACTCCAGGCATTGTCCGGGTCGGGGTGGGTTTCCATAAACAGGCCATCAATGCCCACGCCCACCGCCGCGCGTGCCAGCACGGGTACAAATTCGCGTTGCCCGCCGGATTTTCCATCCGCGCCGCCGGGAAGTTGCACCGAATGTGTGGCATCGAACACCACCGGACAACCGGTTGATTTCATGATTTCCAGATTGCGCATATCCACCACCAGGTTATTATAACCAAAGCTGTTGCCGCGCTCGCACACCGCAATAGACGCATCGGGGTTGGCTTCGCGTGCCTTATTGACCACGTGAGTCATTTCCTGCCCGGATAAAAACTGGCCTTTTTTGATGTTAACTGCTACCCCGCTTTGCGCCGCTGCGACGATTAAATCAGTTTGCCGGCACAAAAAAGCCGGAGTCTGAATGGCATCCACCACTTCACTGGCGATACGGATATCCTCCGGTGTATGCACGTCGGTTAGAATCGCGCAGCCCAGTTCATCGCGTACTTTTTCGAGGATGCGCAAACCCTCATCGATGCCCGGACCACGCTGCGAAGTGCCTGAGGTACGATTAGCCTTATCAAAAGACGATTTATAGAGGAATGGAATGCCCAGCTCGTCGGTGATTTTTATCATCTCCGCTGCGCTTTGCAGCGCCAGCGCTTCAGACTCAATAACGCATGGCCCGGCAATCAGGAAAAAGGGCTGACCCGGGCCGGTTTTAAAATTATAAAACATGTTATTTTTTCAGTTTACGTGCGGTCGCAACAAAATCTATAAACAGGGGATGGCCATCGCGCGGGTTCGAGGTGAATTCAGGATGATATTGCGTTGCAATAAACCAGGGATGATCCGCCAGTTCGATCATTTCAACCAGGCCGTCCTCAGAAAACCCGGAAAAGGTAAGCCCGCTGGATTCCAGCGTTTCAAGATAATTATTATTAAACTCATAGCGGTGACGATGGCGTTCATAAATTGATTCGGAATCATACACCTCACGCGCTTTCGATTCATGCTTCAGGCCGCATAACTGCGCACCCAGGCGCATAGTACCGCCCATATCCGAATCCTCATCACGCGTCTCCACCACGCCCGCTTCGGTGGTCCACTCAGAAATCAGGGCAATCACCGGATACTTTGTATCGGGGTCGAACTCCGTACTATTTGCGCCTTTTAGCCCGGCCACGTGCCGTGCAAATTCGATGGTCGCCACCTGCATGCCCAGGCAAATCCCAAGGTAGGGAACCTTGTTCTCACGCGCATACTGAACCGCCTTAATTTTACCTTCCGTGCCGCGTTTTCCAAAACCACCGGGGATCAAAATGGCATCACAATTGGCCAGAGCTCTGGATCGATCCTTCTCCACGTCTTCGGCTTCCACGTATTCAATATTGACGCGCGTACGGGTGTGAATCCCCGCGTGGCTCAGTGCTTCGGAAAGCGATTTATACGATTCTTTAAGGCTCACATATTTCCCGACCATGGCGATGGTTATCTCGTCATCCGGGTTTTGGCTATTCTCAACCACCCAGTCCCATTCACGCATATCGGGCGGCGGTACTTCAAGACGCAGGTGCCTGACCACAATATCATCCAGGCCCTGCTCCATATAAATGCGCGGTACCTTGTAGATGTTATCCACGTCATAAGCGGAGATAACCGATTTTTCAGGGACGTTAGTGAATAATGCGATCTTCTTGCGCGCATTATCCGGCAATGGCTTTTCCGAGCGGCAAAACAGGATATCCGGCTGTATGCCGATCGAACGCATTTCCTTGACCGAGTGCTGCGTGGGTTTGGTCTTAATTTCCCCGTCGGAGACATTGATGGTCGGCACCAGTGTAAGATGCAGATAGAGTGTATTCTCAACACCTTCATCCACGCGCATCTGGCGTATCGCTTCCAGAAAAGGCAAGGATTCAATATCGCCCACCGTGCCGCCGATCTCAACCATCACCACGTCCATGCCTTCTCCTACGCGGCGAATCCAGTCTTTCATCTGGTTGGTAATGTGCGGAATCACCTGCACCGTGCCGCCCAGGTAATCCCCACGGCGCTCACGGCTAATGACTTTTTCGTAGATCTGCCCGGTGGTAAAATTATTGATCTTTTTCATCCGGGTACGGATGAAACGTTCGTAGTGCCCCAGATCCAGATCGGTTTCAGCGCCGTCTTCCGTAACAAACACTTCGCCGTGTTGAAGCGGGCTCATGGTACCCGGATCTACGTTGATATAGGGGTCGAGCTTCATCATGCTGACCTTCAGGCCGCGCGCTTCGAGTACCGCCGCCAGCGATGCGGCCGATAAACCTTTTCCCAGGGAAGATACTACCCCGCCCGTTATAAAAATATATTTAGTGCTCAATGACTGAACCTGATTTTGACTTGAGAGTGGAGCGCTGAAATTATGCACTCCGGACGGGAGATTAGCTTATCAAAAACAGCCGCCAAATTCATTAACAATTGAATTTAATTTAATCTGCCCGGTGCAGTTCGAAGGAATAATAACGCCCTTGCGTATCCCGCAGACGCGGCGCAAAGTCGCTTAGCAACGCCGACCATACGATATAACCCTCTAGCGAAATCAGGGGCATGACGCGCCGCAGCCAGGGCGCCAGCTTCTTTTCCTGATACAGTTTTTTCAATGAACGTGAAAACTCCTCGCCCGGTCGCTGCACGCGCTCACCGCCCTGACGCCAATGCACACACACCGTTTCGCCGGGCTCAAATGCAAGGGTTTTCACTTCGGCAACTGGTGCTGAAGCTTGCACTACCAGTCTCAACTCATAAGCATATGCATCGATCAACAGAGGTGTCGAGGTGCGCCATTCAAGCGATACGGGCATGGCTTTACCTGCTGGACAACGACTAAAATGCAAAGCTTCATCGTGCAATGTTAAGCACAGGCCCGGCAGCTTAAGTTCACTGTTCGCGCCCGGCTCGATCTGATTAAGCTGCCGCAGCCATTCATTCATCTGCTCAAACGGTACGGGATAAATCAGCAAAGGCCGCAGCAAATATTGCAACACATTGCGCTGCCTGGCGAATGAAAGCATGGTGAATCCGGCCAGATCGAGAGGCAACAATACTTCGAAAAATAAAGGCTCTGCGTCAAGCTGGCAGGTTTTAACGTCCTGTGCCGCTAACTCATCCAACAGCACGAGATCATCCCGACAGTTTTGCGCACTACGCGCCAGCTGACGCGAAACCTGCGGCCAGCGCGTGGCTAGCACGGGCAAGACTTCATGGCGAACAAAGTTTCGATCAAACCTGCGCGAAGCGTTGGATTCATCCTCTATCCAGCCCAGGCCAAATGATTTGGCGTAGGCCTGTAAATCTGCTTTGGATTGACTTAGAAAGGGACGAATGACGCAACCCCCGCCCTGCGATCGCGCTGCCGGGATCGCAGCTAGACCCCGCACTCCACTGCCGCGCAGCGCTCTGAGCACAAAGGTCTCGGCCTGGTCTTCAGCGTGATGCGCGGTCATTAGCACATCTTCCGTGCCGAGCAACGTTTCAAACCAGGCATAACGGGCCTCGCGCGCACGCTGTTCCAGCCCGCTGCCGGCTGGATCACCTAAATCAACAGACTTGCATAACAGGGGAAGCCCCAGGGTTTCACATTGCTGCGTACAAAAATCCTGCCATTCATCGGCCCTGGGTGACAAGCCATGATTCACGTGTAAGGCGGTGACATTAAACGCATGCTGTTCCGCCCATTCTGATGCCACATGCAGCAGGACCTGTGAATCCACACCGCCGCTGTAGGCGATATAAACGTGCGCGCCCGGCGCGAGTCTATTGCAAGCCTCCCCTACACTCTCCGGCAGGCTAAGCGGGCACATACTGGCCCTTAGGCATTGTCCGGAATAATCGTCATACCCGCGAAGGCGTGTATCCATAATACCGTAAGAGACAGGGTTATAGATTCCCGCCTTCGCGAGAATGACGACCTGGCGGAATGCGCCATTTCTCCCTTAAATAAATACCATTCAGTGTGCATAACGTTTATTTTTCCGTAAATTTCCCGTAGTCCATCAGGCGTTGGTAGCGTTGCTCCAGCATTTCTTCTACCGGCATGCCACTTAAGCGTTTTATCTGGGCTTCCAGAATGCCTTCCAGACTATCAATGACTGGCGCGATATCGCGATGCACCCCGCCCAATGGCTCTTTGATCACCGTATCCACCAGACCATGTCCAGACAAATGCCTGGTGGTGACGCCCATTGCTTCGGCCGCCTCCTTCGCTTTATCGCCACTTTTCCATAGAATCGCCGCACAGCCTTCGGGAGAGATAACTGAATACGTAGAGTACTCCAGCATGATCAGGTGATCACACACACCAATCGCCAGCGCACCACCGGAGCCGCCCTCACCGATTACGGTCGAGATAACCGGCGTTTTAAGATCCGTTAATTTCTCGATCGAACAGGCAATGGCTTCAGCCTGCCCGCGCTCTTCAGCACCGACACCGGGATACGCACCCGGCGTATCGATAAACGTCAACAAAGGCATTTTAAAGCGTTCAGCCATCGACATGATACGCTGTGCCTTGCGATACCCTTCCGGGCGTGGCATGCCCCAGTTTCGATACGTCCGCTCCCTGGCATCACGGCCTTTTTGATGACCGATCAAGGCCACCGGGATTCCCTTGAATGTCCCAATCCCCGCCACGATCGCAGAATCATCCGAATAATGTCGATCGCCGTGCAATTCCTGAAAATTTTCGATCAGTATGGAAATATAATCCAGTGTATACGGCCGATCCGGATGACGGGCAATCTGCGTGATTTGCGAAGCATTCAGCCGCGAGAAAATATCTTTGGTTTTCTCCTGACATTTAACCTTAAGTTTTTGTATTTCCGCCGAAAAATCAATGCCATCTTCGTCTTTGGCGCTGACCCGCTCAAGCTCTTCAATTTTCTCTTCAAGCTCAGCAATCGGTTTTTCAAAGTCAAGGTGGTCGTAAATCATGGCCTAAATTAATA
>JAUVBY010000125.1 GCA_030590945.1 Gammaproteobacteria bacterium
ACAAGGAGGCGGTAAGCTGGATATATCTCGCCGCGGCAATTTTCACCTTGACGGTCACGCTCAATTTCGGCGTGCTGGAACGGCTTCTTAAACGCCGCTGGGTATTGACGTTGGGTGGCCTGTTCATCATTTTCGCCTCCTTCCTGTTTTATTTTGCCGAAGGCTGGTTGTTCGCGCTCGCGATTGGCTTACGTTCAGCAGCAGCCTCTTTGTTCTCCGTATGTCTGTCCCTTTACGTGATGGAGTATATAAATAAAGCGGATTTAAGCTGGACTGAATCACGTCGCGTGGCCTTTGGCGGTGCAGCATGGTTAATCGGCCCGACGCTGGGCCTGTGGTTATGGAGTAATACTTTAGAAATACTGCCCTTTATTTTAGCGGCCGTTCTGGCCTCAGGCATGCTTTTTTATTTCTGGCGCCTCAGGCTGGGTGGCAGCAAAGTGGTGCAGGCAGCAAAAAAGCCCGCAAGCAACCCCCTAAAAGTTGTACCACGCTATTTCAAACAAAAACGCTTACGAATCGCCTATTTTATTACGCTTACGCGTTCATGTTACTGGTTAACCCTGTTTATCTATGGGCCAATTTACGTAGTCGAATCCGGTCTGCCGATATGGATGGCCGGGGGCCTGCTTTCCGTGGCCGCCAGCCTGATGTTTTTCAGTCCTTTGATTCGGCATATCGCAGAACGCTTTGGAACGCGCAATGTCATCATATCCGCGCTGTTGCTCACCAGTACCACCTTAATTGCAATTGGCCTGATAGGAGAGGCCCGGCCGCTGGGCCTGGTGTTCTGGCTGCTTGGGGCTCTTGGCGGGGTAAGCCTGGACCTGCTCTGCAATATCCCTTTCATGCGCATGGTCAAACCCCGCGAACGCACTGAAATGACGGTAGTGTTCTCTACCTGGCGAGAGATGTCAGAGCTATTGACTCAAATGTTAATCATCGCAGTGCTGGTTTTCTGGCCCTTTCATGTGTTTTATTTCGTCCTTGCCGGCATGATGCTGGTTGCGGCGTATGGCGCACACACTTTGCCTAAAAGACTTTAGCAGGACTTGCACTTTCCCTTATCAGTGGTCACTTACCTTAGGTGCGCGGTCAGCTCCCCGGGAATCATGAACCTGTTGCAGGCTATGCCTGATTCCGGGATACGTCTCCAGTAACGAGAGCATGGTCCGCATTGATACTCGAATAACAGTACAAGGTGTCTCAGCGCGAATGGTGGCAGAGCGGATATGCCGGCCTTTTTCCTGTTCCGTCAATAGCGACGATTCACCTATGATGTCACCATCACTCAGGTCATCCACATGATGTCGGGTGTTAACCGCATCTGTGCGCCAAACCGACGCTTTACCCTGCGCAATCACATAAAAATGATCTCCGGCTTCATCGGCACCAATAATATTATCCCCGGACAAAAATGTAATCGAAGTAGCATTTTTCACCAGCTTGTCGCGATCGGAATCGGATAATTCATCGAATAACTCAATGTCCTCCAGCATAGCGGCAACAGGCTCTTCTTCACCTGGTACCGTTGGCTTTAACATATCAAGACGCTCCAGTTTTTCAAGCACCTTACGCTGGATCGAAAAGAAACCTTTGGCTCCCAGGTCATTATGCGAATATTCTGCCTTAACGTGGTTCCAGCCATTGACGATAACCGTCCGGGTTGCCAACCGATCACGATACCGATAGTAAAAACCCGGCAATAGCCGCTTTGCATACTTTAAATGCCGGCGGTAGTGTTTTTTTCTTTCCTGATAGATCGACTTAACCCGTTCCCTGGTTTCACTATCGAGATCTTTCTGCTCATCCAGCATCGCGAGCACGCTATCGCACATTAGCACGTGCGCCAGGTTGCGTTGTATCTGCTGCACCATGCGGATTCGCTGGTACCTGGTCAAAATACCTGACGACCAGCTTTGCTCGCGAATCCTGCGTAGAAAACCGTTCTCCAGTTTCTGGAAAAAACTCTGCTGGCTACTTTCCCTGTGGCTGTCGAGCTCACTTTCTCCAAGGCGCAGAGTTTCACGCATGGAATACAGGCGATTGAGCATGTCCAGGTAGATGTAGCGGCTGATAAAGCTGGTTTCGTAGAGGCTCTGGAGCTCCTTGCGCTCAGTATGGTAGGCACGCAACAAGGCCAGGTACTCATCATCGTCGTGCTTGTCGCCGTCCTCATCAAACCAGCCCAGTATAAAAGCTGATCGAATTTGCTTGGAAAGATGTTCCTTCGAGGCTTTAGGGACCACTTTGCTATGCAGTAATTTAGTGGCATAGGACTGCGATTTGCTGCGGGCATTGATGAGTGAACTTTTGAGTTCCAGTTTCTCTCCTTCGGTAAATCGATTCATGCCCAGGCGTTCCATCAACGGCCGAATGGTGGGTGCGCTAATTAACAGGGTAAACATGACCACGCCAATGGTCAGATCAAACAGAAACTGGCGTTCGGGCAAATCGGCGGGAATAGAGAGTACCACCGCGATCGCCAGCCCTCCTTTGAGCCCTCCCCACCACATGATATGGCGTTCTGCTTTGCTCACATGTGGCAATCGAAACAAACTGGTCGCCAATGGAACCAGACTGTAAACAGACAATGCCCGCGCGATCAGCACCAGAATGATAGCAATCAACACCGGCCCTATCGTCGAAGTGATATTCTCGGTATTAACCGACAAGCCTACCATTAAAAACAGCAGGGAATTGCAGGATAGCGCGATGACCTCCCAGGTCTCGCTGATAGAATGCGTCGCGTTGCGCCTGAAACGTGACATGCCAAAACGCCTAAGCGCGATAGCCGAACCGACCACCGCCATAACGCCTGATACATGCAGGAGGTGTTCGGCGACCACAAAACTCGCATACGCGATAATGATTGAGCTCGTCAGTATCACCGTAGTGCTGCTTTTCATGCGGTATAGCAATTCACAGCTTAGGAAACCCAGCAGGCTGCCGAACAACACGCCGCCAATGAACACCCGAACAAAATCCAGAATAATATTATCCGCGTCGGACCAGCCGATACCGCCGCCCGAAACAGCGATGCCCAGTAATATTGAGAAGGCAACGATTGCGGTCGCATCGTTGAACAGTGACTCGCCTTCCACCAGCACGTTCAAGCGATTGGGCGCACCGAGTTCCTTAAACAATGCCACCACGGCAACCGGGTCGGTAGCCGATATCAACGCACCGAATACCAGCGCAACGATCAGCCTGATATCCAGCAATAGCCACACACCCAGACCAACAATAAAAGTAGACATCAACATCGCGGGAATCGCGAGTATCAGTATCGCCGGCAAATCCTTGCTCATCTGGCGCGCATCCAGCGCAAACCCTGACTCAAAGATCAGTGCCGGCAAAAAGATAAACAGCATAACTTCCGGACTGAGTTCGAAATGCTGCAAGGGCTCCAGCGGCGCCCAATGCTCGGCCAGGCTACTCAACAGCACGCCGATCACCACCAACACCACGGTGAAGGGAACGGGCAGTTTGCGGCACAGGCCGGTAACCAGCATCGCAATGCCCAATAGTACAACCAGGACGAATACAAGTTCTGAGGCAGGCATGATTAAAACGTCACATTGACTAAAATCAGGACATAGGGCTCAAACAAGCATAAACACCGCCTCGCCTAAAATCAATACATATCGTGCAAGCTGGAACCTTCAATCAACCCAAACTGATTTAAGATTACGACTCCTGTGTAGACAGGCTCCACACCGATCCGGAGTTAAAACGAACTCGATCACCTCGATATAAATCCGTACCAGACTCAATCGGTCGATCATATTGGTCAAAAGAAAGGCGGCGTTCTAACATTGCAGGCGAAGCGGGTTCAGCTTGTAGCCATTGTGCCTCAATCTCACTCAGGGCAACGGCTTCGAGGCTCTGCTCAGAGTGCGAAACTTCAATTTGGTATTCGCTTCTCAGAACTTCGTAGAATGAACGCTCATTCAGGTCAAATTTCTCAATATCCGGCACCACATCAGCCGGCACTGAGAAAGTTTCCAACACAATTGGTTGATCATTTATCGTTCTTAATCGATGGAAGCGAAACACCTCAACATCCTGTGTTATAGCCAGGTCGTTGGCAATTTTTTTTGAAGGCTTTATTCTCTCAAAGGCCATCACTGTAGATCCAGGCGAATATCCCTGGCGTTTTATACGCTCAGAAAAATCCAGGAACTCAGTTACATCGCGCTCAAGTCTGGGCTGAGAGATGAACGTGCCTGAGCCGCGAATTTTTTCGATCAAACCCCGGTTTATTAACAAATCCAGACCCTGGCGAACAGTTTGACGGTTGATATTAAACTCATCCGCCATGGTTCGCTCAGACGGCAGTCGATCACCGGCGCTCCATTTACCTGATTCGATATCTGTTATCAAAGTATCAGCAAATGTCATGTAAAGAGGAAATTGTGCCATAGAATGCAAATGGTAGGCTGTGTTTAAGTACCTCGCCCCATCGAAATATTTAATAGCAATGCTTTAACAACAGTGTGGCAAAATGATCTAGAGAGGGCACTTCAACACCACTACGTTTACCAAAATTATCTTCCAGTCGCCTTAATTTGCAGGCATCGTCAAAATACAGCAAGTTTGAAAATGCGTCCACTTCCCGTTCGGACATCGGTCCTCCTTGTTTGCCTAAGGTGTAGACGGACGCAGGAGAAAGTTGATCAACATATTCGGGATCTACTGCGCACAAATAGCGTTTGGCCCCTACATGTAATCTTACCGGCTCACTGATTGCCGGCCCAAATCGCTTTGCCACCCAGTCGCCACCGAGCGCTGCATGAAAATGAATGCCGTATTCGTCATCAGGCTCATCCAGCCAGTGTCCGACGTCATGCATTAAACTCGCCGCAATCAGCGTTTCGCTTGCCCCTGATTCCTCAGCGGCTAGCGCGGTTAATAATGAATGTTCTGCGATGGTTATATTTTCTCCATACGGCTCAAAGCCGCGGGCCTCCATTAAGGCCCTAAATTCATCCACAACTGTCATAATGTGCCCTCAAGAACTCGTATTCTGGATCGCAGCGCATCTTTATCAGCATAGCAACCCTGCAGATGGCGCGCACCCTGCCGGTAGGAAGATCGGCCATGCAATATCCTCTGATTATCAAAAATGACTAACTGCCCAGGGCCGAGTCGAAACTCTATTCTGGCCGATGCCCGGTGCAGCGACCGGCCCAATAGTCGGTAGGCGTCGTAAAAGGCATCCAGTTCATTGGCCGGAATATCAAACGCCTGAATCGATCTTGAGTTATAGCGGATCTCACTCACCATACCGTCCAGCATCGAGACTAATGGAGAGCGGTTTTGAAGATCCGCTGAACCTGATTCAAAATATCTAAAATCTACAGCGGTCCCGGTCAGGAGCTTAAATGCTTCGGGTTGGCTTGTACGCATTTGTTCCGCGACATTAAAACCATCAACCAACTGATTCTCACCACCATCAGAGTCATTGACCAGGCAGTGAAGTAATTGCAATCCCGGAACCGGATTGCGGTACGGATTATCGGTGTGCATGCCAATCTCGGCGCTGGTAAATGCCAGATTTGCCGGGTCAGGCTCAACACGCACATCGAATAGAGACCCATAATTGGTTTCTCTTACGTAACCAAATAAATCCACAACTTTAAATATTGTTTCAGGTATACATGGAACGTTCTCAATGAGTGCAAAACCGTACTGGTCAATATGACTAAGCAACTCAAGCAGAGTGGAATCATCGGTGGCGGCGGCGTCAAAATCCACAAAGCGAAGGCTACTTTGTAATTCTGCCCCCCAAAGCTTTTTGTTGGCAGTGCTTGGCCCGTCGTTTGAAAATCCACGCAACCAGGCTTCATCAAAGGTATGAAAGGTCTCTTCACCATCAAATTTAATTTTTATCTGTTCCGCGCTGGACAAAGACTCTGTGATTGACACTTTTTCCATCAGATTTAAATCAAAGGTTCGTTGGCCATGATCAAGATGGCGGCCCGAACCAATGTTATCTCTCAACCAGCTGGCCAGGTAACGTTGAGTTTCTCCATTATCATAATCGACTTGAAGCCAATTCGCATTGTTGCTCACACTTTGTACTGACATAATTCATCTTTTCAAATAATTGGTACGAACCAATTATATTATGGTACATACCATTTACAAGACATTAAAGACCTAAAACCCATGATTACGCGGGAATGCCGCTGTATTGCACAGTTCTACTGTAATTTCATTTAAACATTCGCGCAATTTTCCAGCTTTTTGTTCATCATAACGCCAGGGCCCGGTTTCCTGCATATACGTTGATTGCGCCAGTTCCATCTGAATAGCATGTATACCTTGACCGGGCTGGCCGTAATGACGTGTAGTCCATCCACCTTTGAAGCGCCCGTTAACAACATACGTGTAGCCTGTAGCGTTACTGCAAACCCTCTCAATGCCGCTCTGAAATTCCATGCCACAGGATTGGCCGTCATTTGTACCAATATTGAAATCAGACAATAGGCCTTCAAAAAGGAAGGGGATTCTGGAGCGTATGGAATGACAGTCAAAAACAACAACTGATTTATGTTTTTGCTTTAAGCGCTGTACCTGATGACTTAGCGCCTCATGATAAGGGCGGTAATACATTAAACGACGGCGTTCGATTTCGTCATTTGATGGCTCCCGGCTCCGCTTGTATATCGAATTCCCGTCAAAATCACTTAAAGGGCATAAACTTGTCGTGTTTTGCCCCGGATAAAGAGGCACGCCGTCCGGATCCCGATTGGCATCAATAACATAGCGGTGAATATGTGATTGAACAATCGTTACATCCGCCAGCAAGCCATCGTACAGTTTATTAATGTGCCAGTCGGTATCCACCAGCGCCCGGCCCCTGCCATTTAACTTAACGAGAATGTCTGCCGGAACATGGGTGCCGCCATGCGGCTGAGCGAAAATAATGGGCTTATTACCCTCAAGCACACTGAACACGTTCATAAGCGAGGCAGGTCTATACTATTTACGGCGCCCACCAACGCGCCTCCCAGAACCAGTTCACTCGCAATTTTTATATCATCTGCCAGGTATCGATCGTGCTCCAAACGTGGCACCTTCATCCGCAAAGTATCCACTACGTTTTCCAATGGCAGGCTCGTTTTTAGTGGCGCACGAAAAGATATTCCCTGGGTCGCGGTTAACACTTCTATACCGATGATAATCGCCAAATTCTTATTCATTTCCAGAATCCGGCGAGCACCATGGCAGGCCATTGAAACGTGGTCCTCCTGGTTGGCGCTGGTCGGGGTTGAGTCAATTGAGCACGGCGCCGCTTTTTGTTTATTCTCGGACATGAGAGCAGCGGCGGTGACTTCAGCTATCATAAAACCTGAATTCAATCCCGGCTCAGGCGATAAAAAAGCAGGCAGTCCGTAATTTAAGGAAGGATCGACCAATGTCGCTATTCGACGTTCCGTTATTGAACCGATCTCTGAGATCGCCAAAGCACACATATCCGCGGCAAAGGCCACTGGTTCAGCATGAAAATTGCCCCCGGATAAAATCTCCCCGCTTTCGATCAATACCAACGGGTTATCTGTCACCGCATTAGCTTCTGTTTCAAGCGTTCTGGCGACCTGGCGAAACAGGTCCATTGCAGCACCCATAACTTGCGGCTGACAGCGCAAACAATAAGGATCCTGTACTCTCTGGTCCTGTTTACGGTGTGATTTTCGTATTTGTGATCCGGCGAGTAAATCTCTGAGTGTTTCAGCCGCACTAATCTGCCCGGGTAATCCCCGCAACGCGTGAATTTCGGCTCTAAAAGGCGTGGTTGATGCCATCAATGCATCACTGGCTAATGCGCCTGTTATCAAGGCTGACTGAGCAAGGCGCCAGGCATCAAATAATCCGCCAAGCGCCAATGCAGTAGAAACCTGGGTGCCATTAATCAAACCCAGGCCTTCTTTGGGGCCGAGTACGATCGGCTTTAATCCACATCGTTTTAAGGCCTCACCGCCCGACATTTTCCTGCCATTTAAAAATGCCTCACCCTCACCTATCAGGACGGCAGCCAGGTGCGCCAGGGGTGCTAAATCTCCCGAGGCGCCAACCGACCCTTTCTCAGGGATGAGGGGGACAATAGTGTAATCCAATAAGGCTTGAAGTTGCTCGATAATCTGCCAACGCACCCCTGAAGCACCTCGCCCAAGCGATATCAATTTGAGAACGATAATTAAGCGGACAATCTCTTCAGGCAGGGCATCACCCACGCCGCAGCAATGCGACAGGATTAAATTGCGTTGCAGTCGGGTGGTTTGCTGTGCGGCAATCCGGGTACTGG
>JAUVBY010000138.1 GCA_030590945.1 Gammaproteobacteria bacterium
CAGAATATTCTGGAAAACCGCGGCATTCAATGGCCCTATACCGAACAGCAACGTTCACAGGGCATTCCACCACCGCAGGGAGGGGGGCGCCTGTATAGCAAAGCTGCAAGTTTTCGCTACGCTGATGGCAAAGCGAAACTGATCCCCCTGCCCTTTATCGATAACAACGAAAGACCCGATGAAGCCTTTCCGTTCTGGCTCAATACCGGGCGTCTGGTCGAGCACTGGCATGGCCGTACCAAGACTGGGAAAATTGCTCACAATAATAAATTCAGCCCAATTCCCTTCATCGAACTCAACCCGGATGCCGCCAGAGAACTGGGCATACGCGCTCAGGACTACGTGCGCCTGGTATCGAGGCGTTCCGATGCCGTAGTCATGGCCATGCTGACCCAGCGTATACCGAAAGATATGGTTTTTTTGCCCTTCCATTTCCACGACTGCGCCAACCGCCTGACACTGGGCTTGCTCGACCCCCATTCCAGGCAACCCGCCTACAAACAATCCGCAATACGCATTGAGCGCTGTCCTGATCAGTATGCCGCCGCGCAAATGAGTTTAGAGATGAGGGATTTTTAGAATGTTTAAGGTCAGGAAAAACGAACCCGAATACGCCTTTTTATCGGATACCGACAGCCTCAGCCATAATCGCTACGGGCACAAAATTGAGACCGCGCCCGAAGGCAGCACGCTGCGCGATCAAAGCCTCAATATTAATAATGACCAGGGTATAGGTGAGAACCCCAATCGCTACAAACAGCACGGTTTTTTCTTTAATGCAGATAACTGCATTGCCTGCCATGCCTGCGAAACCGCGTGTAGTGAAAAAAATGATGTGCCCGCGCACCTGGCCTTTCGTTCAGTGGGTTTTGTTGAGGGCGGGACCTACCCGACCTACCAGCGGATCAATATTTCTCTGGCCTGTAATCACTGCGATGACCCGGTTTGCCTCAAAGGTTGCCCAACGCGGGCTTACACCAAATTTGCTGAATATGGTGCGGTCCTGCAAGACCCGGATATTTGTTTCGGCTGCGGGTATTGCACCTGGGTGTGTCCTTACAACGCCCCGCAACTGGACCCGGTAAAAGGCGAGGTCAGTAAATGCAATATGTGCGTGGACCGGCTCGAAGTTGGGCTTAAACCCGCCTGTGTTTCAGCCTGTCTGGGCAATGCGCTTGATTTCGGCGTGATCGAGAACCTGCCCGAAGGACAGGAACAGCTTAAAACCTCAATTCCGGGCTTTCCCGACCCGGATATTACGCAGCCGAATATCCGCTTCCAGCAAACCAAATCCACCCAGCGCGAGATGACTCGAAGTGATGCCATGCCGATCAAATATCATCGTCAGGACGAGCAAGACTTGTTTGTCCCCGTTGTAGACGAGAAATTTGACAGAGAACGGCATGCTAACTGGCGCAAACTGCTGTTTTCACACGAGAGTTCGCATACCCTGTTCACCTTGTGCACTCAGGCAGTTATGGGTACGTTTATGATACTGGTGCTCGGGAACTGGCTGGGTATCAGCCCCCTTTCCAGTCTCATGCATTCTGCATTAAGGGTGCCTTTATTTGCGCTAATGATCGGCATCATAGGATTCGGCCTGTTCAAACTGAACATGCATCTGGGTAAGCCGCACCGCTTTTACCGTGGCTTTAATAATCTCAGGCACTCCCCCGTCAGCCGCGAAATTGCTGGCGTCTCTGGATTCTTTGGCGGCCTGCTGGGCGTGGGCTTCCTGCAGATACTCGATGTATACCAGCAGGGCCAGGGCTGGATAACCGTATCGAGCAACGTGTTGGCAAGCCTGACTCTGCTTAGCGGCATACTGGGGCTTTACTATATGATTCGCCTGTATCGTATTCCCGCCCGCCCTTATTGGGATCACTGGCAGACCGCCAGTGCATTTATCGCGTCGTCTATTAGCCTCGGAGCGCTCACCATCGCCGTGATCGCTGCGCTTTTTGGCCAGCCGCTTGAATTTCTGCTGCCTCTACTGGCAGGCTTGATAGCTGCAGGCCTTATACTCGAAGCCACTGGCCACGTATTTCACGGCCGCGCGCTTGCGCGTAAAGGTGATGAAGGCGCGGCTTCGTATTACCTGCAAGCTACAAAATTTGCTTATCCCTGGCTTATACGCAACGGCTTGCTGGGCGCCAATATAGTGGCTGCACTTACCATTAGCCTAAGCGGGCTTCAGGGTCTGTCCGGTGCGTTTTTGGGAGGCGTATTTACGCTTTCCCTGTTATGCTGTTCGTTCATAGGAAGGTCTCTGTTTTATGCCATCGTAATACCAACCACCCTGCCCGGCGCCTTTTTCTGGAAAAACCAGGGTTTTGTAGAACACGCCCGTGAGTCTGGTCTCGCCGATATGCCACAATTAGGCGTATCATACGAACGACATCATCGATTCGACTGGCGTGACTTGCTCAAGACGACATAAGGTGTTTGATTCTTAGTTGTCCGCGTCCGCGATATCCAGTTGACCAATGTAATCGGCGTAACCTTCGCCTTGCATGTCATCCATATGGATAAACCGGAGTGAAGCAGAATTAATACAATACCGCAAACCGCCGCGATCCTGAGGACCATCCCTGAACACATGCCCCAGATGGCTGTCACCGTGGCTTGAGCGAACCTCGGTACGTGCCATGCCATGAGTGGTATCGTTTAGTTCATTGATAAATGCACCATCAATCGGCCGGGTAAAACTGGGCCAGCCACAACCCGATTCAAACTTTTCAGTAGATGCGAATAAAGGCTCCCCTGAAACAATATCGACATAGATGCCGGGTTCATGATTACCCAGGTATTTTCCACTCCCTGGCGCTTCTGTGCCGTTTTCCTGGGTAACCCGATATTGCTCTGGCGTTAATAAATCGACTTTGGCGGTTTCTTTTTTGTATTCTTTCATTGACAAAAACAGGCAGTTACGTAAGCTCTGAAGCTAATGTTGCAAAGAGTGTTTCTACTTTTTCCAACACAGGGTGTCCGTTAGCCTGATGATCAATATCGGTAAAAACGGTAAAGCCTTTTGCTTCAATTGAATTTTTTAAATGCCCGACTGACTGTGATACAAACAACTTCAAAGGGATTTTCTTCATCGAATAATATTCAGCTAAGGTTTGTTTAACACAGGGTATGCCCCAGTATACACCCAGTCATTCGTTTTTGCCGGAACATGGCACCCCGGGGAAGTATCGGTATTATATATAAACAATATATGTATTATCGATTTGAGTAATGTACAAATCAGGGGCAATATACGCCAAAGAATTGTAATCCAGTAAAAGACTAACTTTTTCCCGGGCGTCGCCATGAAGACTGAAAACATAAACCCCCTCTCAAATATGAAACCTGTTGGCGAAGAGCCATTTTTGCTGACACCGGGCCCCCTGACGACCACAATGCGCACAAAAGAAGCCATGTTGCGTGACTGGGGATCGTGGGATCAGGAATTCAAAAAGGTAACCGCGAGAATTCGCAAAAGCCTGATTGATATGTGTGATGGTGGCGCAGATTACGATTGCGTGCCGATGCAAGGCAGCGGTAGCTTCTCTGTCGAAGCTGCGCTTTCAAGTTTTATTCCAAGAGAAGGCAAGGCTTTGATTTTAATGAATGGCGCGTATGGGCAACGGGCCGCCAAAACCATGGATTATCTTGGTCGCGAATACGTCACATTAGATAAAGGCGATTACTTGCCAGCCATGCCAGATGAAGTAGCCGCCATACTGGATGCTGATAAAGATATCACGCACGTAGTTTTGGTGCACTGTGAAACGAGTTCCGGCATTCTCAACCCCCTAAAGGAAATCTCAGACGTGGTCATCTCCAGAGACCGCAAACTGATTGTCGATTCGATGAGTGCGTTTGGTGCAATTGCCTTGTCTGTGAAGGATATTCCATTCGAATGTATGGTCTCATCGGCAAACAAATGCATTGAAGGCGTGCCGGGTTTTGGCTTTATTATTGCCAGGAAAACCGCTTTGGAAGCCGCCAAAGGCAATAGTCACTCGCTGTGTCTGGATGTGCATGATCAGTGGGCCGCCATGAACGCCACCGGCCAATGGCGATTCACCCCTCCAACTCATACGGTGTTGGCTTTTCTGGAGGCCTTGCTGCAACACGAGGAAGAAGGCGGTGTGGCTGGTCGTTTCAAGCGCTATGATAATAATCGTCAGATTTTGATATCCGGAATGCGTAAACTCGGATTCGAGACTTTACTGGCAGACCGTTGGATTTCTCCGATCATTACCACATTTTTCTGTCCAACGGACCCTAATTTTGAATTCACGCGTTTCTACGAAGAAATCAAAACGCGCGGCTATATTATCTATCCTGGCAAACTCACTATTGTCGCCAGCTTTCGCATTGGCTGCATAGGTAGTTTGGATGCTGCTAATATGCACGGCGTTCTCGCTGCCATTAAAGGCGCGTGCGAAGCCATGGGAATGACCGATTGCTCGCCTCCTGCAGAGGCATTGGAGCAACGTAAGTTGCAAAGTGAATTAGGCAATGAAACGAGCTACTAATATCAATTATTTTTTATACGAGAACTTTAGAAAATGTCTGACAAAAACAAAGTGATTTCCGTTAATGGACGCGATTACGCATGGCCAAAGCAAACGACCGTGGTGGTGTGTATCGACGGTTCAGAACCTGCCTATATCGAACAGGCGATTGCCGACGGTGCCATGCCCTACATGGAAAAAGCCTTGAAAGCGGGTACCGACCTGCGCGCTGATTGCGTTGTACCAAGTTTTACCAACCCGAATAATTTATCTATTGTCACCGGGCGCCCTCCGAGCGTCCACGGCATTTGTGGTAACTACTTCTACGATGAAGAAAATGACGTAGAAGTCATGATGAATGATCCAAAATTTCTGAAAGTACCAACCATTTTCAAAGAGTTCTTTGACGCCGGCGCGAGAATTGCAGTCGTGACCGCCAAAGACAAATTGCGCAATTTGCTGGGACATGGCCTTACATTTGATCAAGGGCGAGCCATTTGTTTCTCTTCGGAAAAATCAAATGAAACCACGGTTGCCGCCAATGGCCTCGATAATGTGTCAGACTGGATCGGCCGAGAAGTGCCTTCCGTTTATTCGGCAGAACTCAGCGAATTCATTTTCGCCTGCGGTGTAAAACTAATGGATGAATTCAAACCGGACCTTATGTATCTTTCAACCACAGATTACATACAGCACAAACATGCTCCGGGTACGCCGGTCGCTAACAAATTCTACGCCATGCTGGACAAATACATGGCTCAGTTAGACGAACGCGGTTGTGTTATTGCGTTGACAGCCGATCATGGCATGAAAGCAAAACACGATGAAGCGGGTGTTGCCGATGTTATTTACGTACAGGACCTTTTAGACAGCTGGCTGGGTAAAGACGTGGCTCGTGTCATCCTTCCAATCACCGATCCCTATGTGGTTCACCACGGTGCTTTGGGGTCGTTCGCTACCGCTTATCTTCCAGAGGAGGTACGTGCAGACACGATCAAACGCCTGGCTGAAGTAGACGGCATGTCTCTTGCGCTTAGTGGTGCGGAAGGTTGTGAACTGTTTGAGCTTCCTGAAGACCGCGAAGGCGATGTAATTCTTGTATCGGAAGCCGGAAAAGTACTGGGCACCAGCGTTGATCGACACGATCTTTCCGCATTGAAAGAACCATTACGTTCTCATGGCGGAACGTCAGAACAACGGGTACCATTGTTATGCAACCGCCCTACGCCGGGGCTGGATGTAAACAAACGCCTTCGAAACTTCGATGCTTTTGATATTGCATTAAATTATGGCCAAAATTGAGATCAGGAAAAATCATGTCACAAATTAAAAAAATCCGCCACGAAGCCATGCGTATTGCAGGTGAACGTGTAAAAACTGCCGATACCATTGATGTGGTAAGTCCATTTTCCAACGAAGTGGTTGGCACGGTGCCAAAAGGCCAGCCGGAACATGTGCAGGCTGCTTTTCAGAAAGCCTCTGACTTTGTATCGCCATTGACCCGCCATCAACGCTATGAAATTTTGCAAAAGACCGCTGACCTTATAGTTGCCCGTGGCGATGAGATTTCGGATGTCATCACCGCAGAATCAGGGCTGTGTAAAAAAGATTCTGTGTACGAAGTGGGTCGCGCCTACGATGTATTTAGCCTTTCCGCACGAGCGTGCACCGTCGATGACGGGCAAATTTTTTCATGTGATATAACGCCGCACGGTAAAGCGCGCAAAATCTTTACTGTACGCGAACCACTCGGCGCCATCAGCGCAATCACGCCGTTTAATCACCCATTGAACCAGGTGGCCCACAAAGTCGCTCCCTCCATCGCGACCAATAATTGCATGGTATTAAAGCCGACCGAAAAAACACCGCTAACCGCTTTGTTGCTGGCCGACATTTTATATGAAGCCGGTTTACCACCTGAAATGTTTTCGGTTGTAACCGGTGATCCGCAAGACATAGCGGATGAGATGTTGACCAATCCTCTGGTGGATCTGGTGACCTTTACCGGCGGCGTCCCTATCGGGAAATACATCGCAGAAACTGCGGGTTACCGACGCCAAATCCTTGAACTTGGCGGCAATGATCCCCTGATTGTTATGGCTGATGCCGATCTTGAAAAAGCAGCCGAGCTGGCGGTTGCCGGCGCGTTTAAAAACTCGGGACAACGCTGCACAGCGGTTAAACGAATTCTTGTTATTGAGGAAGTGGCAGATGCATTTGTAGTGCTGGTCACCGAAAAAGCGCAGAAGTTAAAGTACGGTGATCCGACGGATTTAGAAAACGACATGGGGACCGTTATTAATGAAGATACTGCCATCCTGTTCCAGAACCGCGTAAACGATGCCATTTCTAAAGGCGCCAGGCTGATGTATGGCAACCAGCGCGAGGGGGCGGTTTATTCGCCAACCGTGGTCGACCACGTGCCTTTTGATTGCGAACTGGTGCGTGAAGAAACCTTTGGCCCGGTGGCACCGATCATCCGTTGTAAAGATATAAACGACGTGATTCGAATTTCTAATTCAACCGCCTTCGGTCTATCGTCGGGTGTTTGCACCGACAACTGGCCTGACATCCAGCGATTTATTCGTGAATTAAATGTGGGCACGGTAAACGTTTGGGAAGTTCCCGGTTACCGCATCGAAATGTCGCCATTTGGTGGCATAAAAGACAGTGGTCTTGGATATAAAGAAGGCGTACTGGAAGCCATGAAAAGTTTCACCAATTTGAAAACCTATTCTCTTCCATGGGAGTAGCAAGAGGCAAACTCAGATAATGAAAATCAACAGCCCTCAAGTTTAGAATTATCGAGGGCTTCTTTGTTTGCAAGGGTACTACTGTCCGGTTTAATTTTCGTAGGATCACGTTAAACGGCAGTACAACAATGTTTGCAGAAGACACTTA
>JAUVBY010000103.1 GCA_030590945.1 Gammaproteobacteria bacterium
CGGCGTGACAGGCCGGTATTCTAACCAACTGAACTACCGCTCCAATATATGGTGGGTGCTGAGGGGATCGAACCCCCGACCCTCGCCTTGTAAGGGCGATGCTCTCCCAGCTGAGCTAAGCACCCAATATTCGAAGCAGCAACCCTCGCTGCCCCGCAAAAGGCGCGCTAGTTTACGGCATCCTTTAGGGCTTTACCAGCCTTAAATTTAGGCAATTTTGCGGCTTTAATCTGGATGGTTTCGCCGGTGCGAGGGTTACGTCCAGCACGTGCTGCACGGTGTGAAATTGAGAAGGTGCCAAAGCCGATAAGTGACAGAGAATCGCCATTTGACAGCGTGTCAGTAATTGCAGCTACGGTTGCATCGATAGCACGACCAGCATCAGCTTTAGTTAGGTCTGCTGCACTTGCAACGGCGTCGATCAGTTCTGATTTATTCATAATGTTTCCTTTAGTGTTGAGTATGTTTATTACCAGCGGAGCAGTGCAATGAAATTAGATTCATTTTATATCGTACTACCTGGATCGAAATCGCAACCAACTCGCTGTCTCACGCTTGCTTAAACGTGGAGCAGCTATTCTACCTGAGGCAGGCGATAGAGATAAACCTTCAAAGCGCATATTTTCAAGGTTTATAGCAAGTATTTTTAAAAAAAAGCGCAGAAAAACACTTGACTCACAAAAGTTAGCACGCAAACCCTGTTACAGACAAAACACAAACACGGCTGTTTAGCCCACACAGGTCAGTGCAAAATATTCGCCGTGCGGGTCGGCAGTCATAGTTCTGATTAAACAAAATTAGACAGCCGCACCCTAGTGCCGTGTTGGCAATTCATTCTGTGCTTTAGGCGACTTTTTAGCCGCTTTAGCACGGGTTGATTTCTTAAGCGGTTTCAGCGGGGCGTCCAGCGCCACTTCCATGACCTCATCCACCCAACGAACCGGCACAATATCCAGACCACTGAGAACCGTATCGGGCATATCCGCCAGATCTTTTTCATTGTCATGTGGAATGAGTACCCGTTTAACACCTGCGCGCACCGCAGCCAGTAATTTCTCCTTAAGGCCACCAATCGGCAACACTTCGCCGCGCAAGGTAATCTCACCCGTCATGGCAACATCTGATTTAACCGGTATACCCGTCAAGGCTGAAACTATTGCTGTGCACATGCCTACGCCTGCACTGGGACCATCTTTTGGCGTTGCGCCTTCCGGCACGTGGATATGGACATCTTTACTCTGGTAGAACTCCGGATCAATGCCCCAACCCTCGGCACGACTCCGTACCACGGTCATAGCGGCCTGAATCGATTCCTGCATCACGTCTCCCAACTTTCCGGTATACAACTGCTTGCCTTTACCCGGCACGATGGCTGCTTCGATGGTCAGCAATTCACCGCCTACACTGGTCCAGGCCAGACCGTTGACATGACCAACCTTATTATCTTCCTCAATTTCTGTATCGCGAAAACGTCGTACACCCAGAAAATCTTTCACATTTTTCGCAGTAATACTGAGCGTTTTCTGAGGCGCAGAAAGCAGCTTTCTGACCACTTTTCTAAACACCTTGGATATTTCACGCTCCAGGTTTCGAACTCCGGCCTCCTTGGTATAACCGCGTATTATTTCACGCAACCCATCGTCGGTGATTTCAGTTTCACCTTCTTTCAAACCGTTATCTTTTAGCTTTCGGCTGACCAGGTATCGGCGCGCAATCTGAAATTTTTCATCTTCGGTATAACTCGACACGTGAATCACTTCCATACGGTCCAGTAGGGGGCCCGGTATATTCATGGTATTTGCAGTGGCGATAAACATGACCTCGGATAGATCAACATCCACTTCAAGATAATGATCGTTGAACGCATTGTTCTGCTCCGGATCCAGCACTTCCAGCAACGCTGCAGACGGGTCGCCCCGAAAATCCATGGCCATTTTATCGACTTCATCGAGCATGATGACTGGATTTCTGACGCCACTTCTGGAAAGCTGCTGAATCAGTTTGCCGGGCAAAGCACCAATATAAGTACGCCGATGGCCACGAATTTCGGCTTCGTCGCGCACACCGCCCAGTGACATTCGTTGAAACTTACGGTTAGTCGCTCGCGCAATTGATTTTCCCAGCGAGGTTTTACCCACGCCCGGCGGGCCCACCAGGCACAAAATGGGGCCCTTAATTTTGTTGAGCCGCTTTTGTACTGCGAGATATTCCAGAATACGTTCCTTTACTTTCTCCAGACCATAGTGATCCGCCTCAAGAATAGCTTCGGCTTTATCCAGGTCTTTGTGAATACGTGATCGCTTTTTCCATGGCACTTCCAGCAGCACATCAAGATAGTTCCGTAACACTGCCGCTTCAGCTGACATCGGTGACATCATTTTGAGCTTACCCAGTTCCTTGTTGGCTTTTTCAAGCACTGGTTTTGGCATGCCCGATTTCTCAATCTTAGACGCCAGTTCATCAATCTCGGAACCGCCGCCTTCATCCATATCACCGAGCTCCTTCTGGATCGCCTTCATCTGCTCGTTGAGGTAATACTCCCGCTGGCTTTTCTCCATCTGCTTTTTGACACGACCGCGAATGCGTTTTTCAACCTTGAGTAAATCGATCTCGTTTTCCATCAGGCTCAATATATATTCAAGCCGATCGGTCGGATTGATAAATGACAATATTGTCTGTTTATCTTTGTTCTTTACATTCAAGTGGGCCGCGATGGTATCCGCCATACGACTGCCATCATCAATAGACGCAACCGAAGTCAGTACTTCAGATGGGATTTTTGCGTTGAGCTTTACGTATTGCTCAAAGGTTTCGTTAACCGCGCGCATCAACACTTCGCTCTCTCGCCCGGAGATCTCAATTTCCTGCTGACGCTCCACATCCGCGGTCAAGAAATCGTCTTCTAAAAAACGGATGACACTAGCGCGACTTATCCCTTCAACCAGCACTTTTACCGTGCCGTCAGGCAGCTTAAGCATTTGCAAAATGTTCGCCACTGCACCCACGTCATATATTTGCTCAGGTGTCGGCTCATCGTCACTCGCATTATGCTGCGCCACCAGCAAAATTTGTTTATCGTCCTCAATCGCATGCTCAAGCGCCTTAATTGAATGGTCCCGACCGACAAACAGGGGTATCACCATGTGTGGGAAAACCACCACATCGCGCAATGGAAGCACGGGCAAGCCTTTGTTCCTGTCGCTGCGCTTCGCCGATACCTTTACCTTATCCTTCACCGTGTCCGCTGAAGATGGTTCTGTAACGGGCTTTTTTTCTGATTCGTTATCTGATGACAAAGTGTCTACCTATGGTTGCTGAGTCCCGAGTTCCGGGGTCAGTTTACTTAATTCTTGCTTGAATTAAGTAAACTGACCCCGGAATTACCAGAACTACAGGAGAAATGGAATTACACTCTATATAAGGGTAATTGAATCGGCTTCAAGACAACAAATTATTATTCAGGCTGGAGCAGGGCTCCAGAGCACCTCTAATAATACAAAGCTTAAATCTAAGCGCCCGCATAACCTAAGGCTTTCAAGCTCTGCTTTATCTCATCCAGTATCAGCGGATCATCAATCGTTGCCGGCACTGTATAAGGCTCACCATCGGCGATATTCCGCATGGTGGCACGCAATACTTTCCCGGAACGCGTTTTGGGTAAGCGCTTTGCTATCCCGACTAACTTAAAGGCGGCAACCGGGCCAATTTTCTCGCGCATCAGCGCAATGCATTCCTTCGCAATATCTTCGTGCGCACGATCACAACCGCTGTTCAATATAACCAACCCCAACGGCAGCTGGCCCTTGAGTGCATCATGTACGCCAAATACAGCACATTCAGCCACGTCAGGGTGATATGCCAGCACCTCTTCCATCGCACCGGTTGACAGACGATGCCCCGCCACATTAATCACGTCATCGGTTCGAGCCATGACAAAAACATAGCCGTTCTCATCGATGTACCCCGCGTCGCCAGTTTCGTAGTAGCCAGGAAACCGCTCCAGGTAGGCGCTGAAGTATCGATCCCTGGCTTGCCATAGCGTCGGGAAGGTGCCCGGCGGCAGGGGTAATTTCGCCACCAGCGCACCGATCCTGCCGCTTTGCATGGGCAAGCCTGCCTCATCCAGCACCGCCAGTTCCCAGCCCGGTGCAGGGCGTGTTGGTGAACCGGATACCACGGGTAATTTCTCAATACCGAGGCAGTTGGCGCAAATTGACCAGCCGGTTTCGGTTTGCCACCAGTGATCGATCACGGGTATGCCCAGTTTTTGTTCCGCCCATTCCAGCGTCGCCGGATCGGTGCGTTCACCCGCCAGAAACAGCGCCTTTAACGACGAAATATCATGTTTACCAATATGCTCGCCGTTCGGATCTTCTTTTTTAATCGCGCGAAATGCGGTTGGCGCGGTAAACAGAGCACTGACCTTATACTCATCAATGATGCGCCAGAACGTCCCCGGATCCGGTGTTCCAACGGGTTTCCCCTCAAATATTATCGTGGTATTGCCCGCAAACAGCGGACCGTAAACGATGTACGAATGCCCCACCACCCAGCCCACATCTGACGCTGCCCAGTAGACTTCACCGGGGTTGACGTTATAAATATTTTTCATGGTCCATTGCAGGGAAACAATGCTGCCACCGGTATCACGCACCACGCCTTTGGGCTGGCCGGTAGTGCCTGAGGTATACAATATATACAGGGGGTCAGTCGCTTCGACTGGCACACAATCACAGGGTTTTGCCTCTGCCTCAGCAGTTTGCCACTCAGTATCACGATCAGCCGTCAACTCAGCAAGGGCCTGTTCGCGTTGAAAAACCACACACCCGGCCGGTTTATGCTCAGCCAGGTCGATTGCTTTGTTCAGTAGTGGCATGTACTCGATCACGCGCCCGGGCTCAATACCGCAACTGGCAGCCACAATCAGGCTAGCCTTTGCATCATCGATACGCACCGCCAGTTCTTTGGCCGCAAACCCGCCGAATACCACGGAATGAATCGCGCCGATACGCGCACAGGCGAGCATCGCGATCGCCGCCTCTGGAATCATCGGCATATAGATAATAACGCGGTCGCCCTGCTTGATACCGCGCGATAGTAGAACACTGGCAAATTTAGAAACCCGATCGAGTAAATCAGCGTAGCTCAGCCGTGATTTAGCCCCGGTGATCGGGCTGTCATAAATAATCGCATCCTGGTCGCCTCTTCCGGCTTCGACGTGTCTATCCACCGCGTTATAACAGGCATTGGTCTGTCCACCTACAAACCAGCGATAGTGTGGTGCGTCAGACGTATCCAGCACCTGATCCCATTTTTTGTACCAGAATACATTTTCCGCCTGTTCCGCCCAGAAGGTTTCGGGCTGGTCTATTGACGCCTGATAGATTTGATCAAACTGTGAACTTGTAGTCATATAGCAGAAGGAGCGCTGTGAAATCCCGTACTAGTTTATACCATACAGACGCTACGGCTATTAGACAAAAGTTTGCTGTGGCAGGTTTGGGCGTCCTCTGACCGAAGACCATCCGGGTTTATAGCGAATTTATATACTCGATTGACGAAATTTTTCAACCACGCCGCGCACTTCCTGTTGCAGCTTTTCCAGACGCTGTTCATGACTGCGCTGCTGGCCCACGACATCCTGTGACTTTACCATCTCATAGCTGATATTCAGTGCAGCCATAATCGCAGCGCGCTCGCTGCCAATGATTTTCCCCTTGTCAGCAATTTCCTTTAGCCTGCCCTCCAGGTATCGAGCTGCCTGGATCAAATCATCTCGCTCGTCATCAGAACAGGCGATTTGATATTCCTTTTCGAGAATTCGAACAGACAAGCCGTTGCTGGTTTTTTTCATGGATTATTCAGGCTCGCAGATTAGTAGTTTTCGAGGCCTTTAAGCCGTTCGACGATTTGCTCGACGCGACCACGTGCGATGCGGTTTTTCTCGCGTAGTTGATCACACTCTTTCTCGACCAGTCGCTGGTCGCTTTTTATAGTTGTATTCTCGTCATAAAGATCCGAACACAATCTGGCTAGTTCCTGAACCTGTTCTTCTAATTGTTCAATGGCTTTTTCCATCGTTGACTCCTCAAATCACGCACCCGGCGAAAATTCTGCGAGAACTCGTCCATCCGATTTGGGCGCCAGTTTAGGTGCTATGCTGCGTCTCAAATCTTCCAATTCGGGCTCATTGCTCACTCAGAACACCTTGACTATAAGAGACCGCTATGAATGCGTCAACTTGACTGAGTATAGATTTATATATTATTAATGGTTTTTGACTCAACCTTCGCCCGAATTGTAAGCCTTCAGGCCATCTGTTTTTCGCGAATCTCGTCCAGCGTTTTGCAATCAATGCATTGCGTTGCCGTCGGCCGGGCTTCAAGCCGTTTAATGCCGATCTCTTCGCCGCAAGACTCACAAAAACCGTACTCATCGTCCAGCGCCATGATAGTTTTATCGATACGCTTGACCAGTTTTCGATCGCGATCCCGATTACGCAGTTCAAGCGCCATATCCGTTTCCTGGCTGGCACGATCGGTCGGGTCAGGAAAATTCGCTGACTCGTCCTGCATGTGATGCACGGTCTGCTTGGTTTCGTCAACCAGGCCTGAGCGCCAGGCCAGCAGGATAGAACGAAAATGCCCTACCTGGGCTTCGCTCATATATTCTTCATTTTTTTTGGGCGTGTAGGGCTTGATGCCGTGGATGTCTGCGCCTGTCGTCATGGTGATTCGACCTTTAATAGTGAGAAACAAAAATTCTGGCGCGCTCTTATATCATCGCAAGCAATGCTTTGCAATAAAAATCAATTAAATGCCTAAAAGTAACTCAATTGGCCGTGCACTTTTGACGCAGCCTGCCGCCTTGCTCACTAAAGTGTCAATTGTTGCAGGAGGCCACCTTACCTGAGTTTGACCCGCGCGAATCGTCGCTTCCCGACCTGATAGACATGCTCAGTATCGGGCTTGATACGCAGGCGGGTATCTTCAATACGTTCGCCATCGATTTTGACCGCTCCCTGCCGAATCATGCGCATTCCATCTGAAGTTGAACTGACCAGATCAGCCTCTTTCAACAAATTAGCAATACCCAGATCGCCCTCAGGCGCATTCAATTCAACTTCGAGCATTTCATCCGGCATCGCCCCTTTCTGAAAACGCGCAATAAAAGCGGCCTGTGCCTTGCTTGCCTCTCCGGCACTATGGAACCGCGTAATAATTTCTTCTGCCAGCTGGAATTTTACATCACGCGGATTCTTACCCTCCTCAACATCCTGTTTTAAACCCGCCAGTTCTTCATTGCTTTTAAAGCTCAGCAATTCAAAATACCGCCACATCAACTCATCCGAAATTGACATTAGTTTGCCGAACATCTGATCCGGCACATCGGTAATGCCGATATAGTTACCCAACGATTTGGACATTTTGTTGACTCCATCCAGACCTTCCAGCAACGGCATAGTCAATACGACCTGCGGTTTTTGCCCGTAGTTTTTTTGTAGCTCCCGCCCCATCAGCAGGTTAAATTTCTGATCGGTTCCGCCCAGCTCTACGTCTGATTTAAGAGCTACCGAATCATAGCCCTGCACCAGAGGGTATAAAAATTCATGAATCGCGATCGGTTGACCGTTCTTATAGCGTTTAGAGAAATCATCCCGTTCCAGCATACGCGCGACGGTATGTTGCGCCGCTAACTGGATCAAACCCGCACTGCCCAGCTCATTCATCCAGGTAGAATTAAAGGCTATTTCGGTTGCCTCCGGGTCAAGTATCTTGAAAATCTGTTCCTTGTAAGTTTCCGCATTCTGCATCACAGCTTCCTGTGTCAACGGTTTACGCGTAACGTTTTTACCGGTCGGATCGCCTATCAGCCCGGTAAAATCACCGATCAGGAAAATCACCCGGTGCCCCAGCGTTTGAAATTGACGCATTTTGTTAATCAGTACGGTGTGGCCCAGATGCAAATCAGGCGCGGTAGGGTCAAACCCCACTTTCACTCTGAGTGGCCTGCCCGATTTCAGGCGCTCCAGTAAATCGTCTTCGAGTAAAATTTCATCGCTTCCGCGCTTCAGCAGCGCAAGCTGTTCAGTGGTATTCGACATAATAATGGTGGATAATTGTTCCGGGTTAATTCATTTATTGGCTCAGTTCCCAAAATAGACTTACCGAGCCTTTGACATTCAGGCTAAAAATACAGATAATTCACGCCCATAAAGAACGTGTTCATGTTCTTCTAAATACAATATAGTAAACAACAGAAACAGCTTTGATTCAATCAAATTGCTCTTCAGGTAAGCACGCTTACCTGGTAGATAACAACATGTCGCGCACACGGAAGGGCATCAAATATTCAGGCTCATTGCTCGCTGTCACGGCGCTGTGCGCACTCGGCATCTGGACTTTCACCCCTGTCTCTGAAGAAACCAATTATAAGCTAGATCAGGCAAAAAACACTATTCAATTAGGCACTGAGACCTCGATAACAGACCGCTCTGTGATCTCGAAACCCACCATCCAGACTGAAAGCCAGCGCAAGCAGGCCACCACAGGCCCAACGCCAATACTTGAGACCGTTCAATACCCGACACTTATCGAGCAGCCACTCAGCGTAGCGGATTCGGAACACATTGAGCTCCCGGCAATTGATAGTTCACCTGACACGCTACAAACAAATCGCTCAGAGAACGTCCCCCCACATGCTCAAGCCGGTCTCCCGGGTGACACCATCAGCCTTGCTCCAACACCCCGTACTACGGACAGTGTCGAACCGGGCCGCGTTGAAATCTTCAGCATCAAATCAGGCGACACCCTGACACAAATTTTCTCACGCGCGCAATTGCCCATTTCTCTGGCCATCAAGCTCTCGCTTGATCCGGGCGCAGATCAACTCAATCGCCTGTCCATCGGCAAAATTATTCGCATCTATTTTGATGAAAATAATCAATGGGAAACACTGGAATACGATTCCAACAATCTTAACACCCTGATCATTTCACCGGATAAAGGCGAGTTCATCGTCACGCAACACGAAAAGCAAGTTGAATTTCGCACCTTTACCGCTCGCGGAATAATCGAAACGACCCTGGGCATCGCCACTGAAGCCGCCGGCGTATCGCCCGGCATTACCCAGAAACTGGCTAACATTTATCAGTGGGAAATCGATTTTGCCCGGGACGTGCGCACTGGAGACACTTTTTCGGTGGTCTATCAGAAAGCGTTTATTGATGACAAAGTGGTAGCAGATGGAGACATTCTTGCCGCCTCTTTTCATTCTACTGGTCGCACTATTGAAGCGATTCGTTATACCGATAGCGCTGGCGTAACCGCATATTTTCAGCCGGATGGCTCGAGCCTGCGTCGTGGATTTTTGCGCACCCCCGTCAGGCTGGGGCGCATTACCTCCGGCTTTGGAAAACGCCGCCACCCTATCCAGAAAACCTGGAAAAAACATCTTGGTGTCGATTACGGCGCCAGCCGCGGCACGCCTATTCTGGCCACGGCTGATGGCGTTGTTCAGTACTCCGGCAAAAAAGGAGGCTATGGCCGCGCTGTGATCCTCCGCCATGGCGGCCGGTATACCACGCTCTATGCACATATGTCTAAATTTGGCAAAGGAGTTCGATCCGGTAAAAGCGTGAAACAAGGGCAAACTATTGGCTACGTAGGGCGTTCAGGTTGGGCGACGGGTGACCACTTACACTATGAGTTTCGCGTCAACGGCCAGCACAAAGACCCGCTCAAGGTAAAGCTGCCAAAACCACAACCTTTGGCCAAAAAGGAAATGGATTCCTTCACGATTCAGGCACAGCCTCTTCTGGGCACGCTGACCTCATTGCGTGCAGCCCAACTGGCCGCACTCGACGTACAGGAAAATCAATCTGCCCTATAAGCCCTTAAGGGACAGACACTGTTTAGTTAAGCTATGACGCCTAAACAACCATACTACATCGGCCTGATGTCCGGCACCAGCCTGGACGGCATCGATGCGGTACTGGTTCATGTCCAGCCCGACAAAATCGAGGTACTGCAACACGCCAGCCTTGCCTATCCGGGCCCGCTTCGAGAAACCTTACACTCTCTGCTCCTGCCTGCAGACAACGAAATCGAACGTATCGAGCAGGCGGCTACTGAGCGAAATCAACTGGCACTGAAACTGGTCGAAAATCTGTGCGCTGATATCAGTCGCAAGAAGGTAAGAGCCATTGCTGATCATGGCCAGACATTACGCCACTTCCCGGATGCCAACCCGGCCTACACACTGCAAATGCATCGGGCTGCAGAACTCGCTGAACTGACCGGGATAGACTGCGTCGTTGATTTTCGCAGCAAAGACCTCGCCGCTGGTGGCCAGGGCGCGCCCCTGGTTCCCGCGTTTCATCAGGCTTTTTTTGCAAGCAAAAATCAATACCGGATGGTCGTCAACATCGGCGGGCTTGCTAATATAAGCCTGCTGGCTCCCGGTCTTAACAACTCCGCTATCGGGTATGATACCGGGCCGGGTAATACACTGCTTGATATCTGGTGTCAGAAACATAGCGGCAAGGCCTACGATCTTGACGGGGCATGGGCTGGCAGTGGAACGATAAACGA
>JAUVBY010000093.1 GCA_030590945.1 Gammaproteobacteria bacterium
ATTCATTCCACTCCCCCCCCTGGTAACCCACCACCACCCGAGCGGGAATACCCGCTGCTCGCATCAAATACACGAAGCTCCCCGCATAGTGAGAGCAGAATCCGCGCCGGGATTCAAAAAGGAACCGGTCAATGGTGTCGCTTGTTCCTGTAAGGGGGGGACGTAAGGTATAAAAAAAGGACTGGTCACGAAAATAAGACATTACAAATTTCGCGTAGGCCCTATCCGATCCTGCCTGCGTACGCCATTGTTTTGCCCGTGCTTGCGCGCGCGGATTTTGATCCGGCGGGATACTCAAATTCTGCCGGCGAAGTTCCTGGCTTAGCGGCGTATCCCGGGGGAAATCTATATCGCTGAATATGGTTAGGGAAGTCGGCGTATTCAAAGTCTGTCTGGCGATCAATCTATAATCAGGCCCACGCAAGGCATCTCCCTTCCAGCCAACCACCGCGGGCAGGCTAAATAACCAGTTCTGGCCGGTTCGCTCGTATATCACATCGTATTCGAGTACCCTTCCCTCCCGCGAAACGGTTGGCAAGTCTGGCAAATACTGCTGTATTAATTTATTGTTTCCACCAAACAACCCCGTATCAGAGAACTGCGTCCAGGTTCGGCCATCAAAAGAGCTGAGCACCAACCCGCGCCAGTAGAGCCTGTTCTGGCTCGGCCTGGCATCGTTGAAGGTCACGCGAAATGCGGTGCCATCCGATTTGGCCAGGCGGGCAATATCCCCGGGTGCCATGTGATCACTAATACCGGATTTTGCCTGATCGCCCGGCAAACTTACCGCCCACAATGGCGGTAACCGCGGGAAAAACAGATAGACAATAATCATCAAAGGCAGACATTGCAGCAGCATTAAGCCTGCCAACTTCACGTGGTCGCTCACCTTCTTATCGGGTGACTCCTGCACCGCCACCAGCGCCGCTGTCAACAATGTTAAACAAACGGCACCATACACAGCAGCGGCAATGGACTGACTGAATAAAAACTGAACCGCAACCAGAAAATAGCCGGTAAACACCACCACCAGAGCATCGCGGCGATGCGCCACCTCCAGAGCCTTGAATGCAAAAGACAGCAGCAATAGCGACGACATAGTATCCAGGGATACTAAATCGAGGCCACTCATCGTCAGCGCAGCGACACCCAGAAGCATCACTGCCCCCTTAAAAGCCCAGGACGGCGATTCCCAATGCCCGCGCAATACTCGCAATCGCCAGGCCGTGCAAACCAGCAACACCAGCATGAGCCAGACGGGCAAATACGCCATGAAAGGCGCCATCACAGCCACCTGTGCCACCAACAACCAGACCATCGCGGAATACTTTAGCTGTAAATCGATTCCGGATCGGCGATCGTGATGTTTATTCATAGCTATGCTGGAAACAGTGCTAAGGCGGTGAGACAGGCAACGCGGTGACGTTCGCCGTTTCCCGGTTGAATGACCTTGCCGGGAATACGCAATCCAAACGATTCTTGTTTTGCATCCAGTTCCAGTATTTTGGCGCTTAAATGCGAAAGGCGTTGCTCTACAGTGCCGCCTGCTAATTCCTCCCAGACCAGCCAACAGTCATGGCTGGGATAATCAACGAAAACCTTGCTATGCAGCTTACCGGTGCTCGCATATTTAGCCCAATGGATACGCTTTAAGCTATCACCCGGCTGATAACTGCGCAAACCCGAAAAATCGTTTACTCCGCCTTCAATACCCGGCCCATGATCTAACTGCTCACCCGCCTGACTGGCAGGAGATATCTGTTTCATTTCGAGTGGCGCAGGGTATATGATCGCATCAATATCCATCGTAGCATACGCCCAGGCTATGCTCAGGCCAGTAGGGTAACGTGTAAAAATATCCATACGCTCCGGGCTGAGGCGGCCCCGTTCCGGTGCCGGGTACGTTACTGCAATATCCAGTGAAAACGGTTCTTGCAGATCAAATAAGGCCAGGTCGATACCCTTCCAGCCTACGTAAATCAATTCTTTTGGCCGGTCGCTGCTGGCCCGCAACCGGACCAGAATATTTTCGCCCGCGTGGCAAGACTCTACCCCGTTTAATTCAAGCTTCAGGCCGGCCAAATTACGGAAGGTATACAAAATATTAACCACCAGCAGGCTGCCCAGCCAGAAGCACACCATATACACCAGTGAGTTCTGAAAATTAATGGCCGCTATCAGGCAGAGCAACACCACGCCTACCAGGCCCATGCCTGCGGCCGTCGGTACAATATAAATGTTGCGCAAATGAAAATGAATCTTGCGTAGCGGCTGGATCTTTGCCTGACGAGGGAAATACCGCCGTAAGATATTTTGCGGGAAAAAATCGTTTATAAAACTGGAGGCCATCGGCGAATGACTTATTGCTGGATTATAAACTCAGGCAACGACGTCTACGCTGGACAGAATATGTCGCGCCAATTGATCCCCGTGACGTTCGCTTCGGCCGATAATCCGGTGACCGGCTACGGCGACAAACACCTGCTGAACGTCTTCGGGTAATACGTAATTCCGCCCTTCAATCATAGCCCAGCTTTGCGCAGATTTAACCAAAGCCAGCGCACCACGGGGCGACAATCCCAGCTGACAAATGTCGGTTCGGCGCGTTTCGGCTACCAGACGCTGAATGTAATCCAGCAGCGAATCGCTCACCCGAATCTGTGTGGTTGCCTGCTGAAGCTTAAGTAGTGCTTCGTCGCTAATCACGCGGCGTATTTGAGTGAGAACCTGCCGGCCGTGTTCGCCTTTGAGTAAACTACGCTCAGAGAGAGGATCCGGATACCCTAGTTTAATGCGCATCAAAAATCGATCTAGCTGTGATTCGGGCAGCGGAAATGTCCCGGCCTGCGATTGCGGGTTCTGGGTTGCAATCACAAAAAATGGAGAGGGTAAATCATGCGTTTTCCCGTCCGTACTGACCTGCCCCTCCTCCATGGCTTCCAGTAGCGCGCTTTGCGCTTTGGGCGTCGCACGATTGAGTTCGTCTGCCATCAACAGTTGACTGAATATTGGGCCCCGATGAAACCGGAAACGACCGGTATTGGGTTCAAAAATCGATGCCCCGATTAAATCGGCCGGTAATAAATCACTGGTGAACTGTACACGCTTGTATTCAAGCCCCAGCACCTTCGCCAGGCCCTGCGCCAGCGTCGTTTTACCCATACCCGGCAGGTCTTCTACCAGCAGGTGGCCACCGGCAAACAGGCAGGAAAGCGCCAGGCGTAAAGCGGTCTCTTTTCCGAGAATCAGGCGATTGAGCTCCGATAAACTCGTTTGAATAAGGGATTGAATAGCGGTCACAAAATAATACTGCAATAATAAGGTTAGCTGACTGTACCTCAATTGACCCGGATATTTCATAAATATCGTGGGCAATAGTTTCCAGCCAGGAACGGATTGCAGGCTGCCGGTTCAGCTAGTGTACTGCTCACTGGATAAACTCAGGTGATACACTTGCCAATGTTTTGTACCCCGGATAACTCCGATATAATAAATTTTGCACACCACAAACTCCTTTCACATGAATACTGACCCCCGTTTTAAATGCCTGTTCGAACCGGTAAAAATAGGCCCGGTTACGAGCAAAAACCGCTTCTATCAAGTACCCCACTGCTGCGGCATGGGTCACGCCTACCCTAAATCCGTTTCTGCTATCCGTGCCATGAAAGCAGAAGGCGGCTGGGGTGTGGTTTGTACTGAAGAAACCGAAATTCATCCCAGCAGTGACCTTGCCCCGGCACTGGAAGGCCGCTTGTGGGAAGCGCGGGACATTCCCGCGTTTGCGGAGAAGACCGCAGCGATACACCAGTACGGTGCACTAGCCGGCATCGAACTTAGCCACAATGGCCTGCATGCGCCGAATATGTATTCCCGGGAAACCCCTCTGGCGCCATCCAATACGCTGGTCGACTGGGGCGCGCCCATCAATGCAAAGGCCATGGATAAAACTGACATCGCAAATATGCGGCGCTGGTATGTCAATGCGGCAAAACGGGCACAGCAAGCCGGCTTTGATATTGTGTATGTTTATGCCGGCCACGATATGTCGCTGCTGCAACATTTCATTTCTAAACGCCACAATCAGCGTAGCGACGAGTACGGGGGCAGTTTACAAAATCGCCTGCGATTATTCCGTGAGGTGCTGGCTGACACCAAAGACGCCATCGGTGATCGCTGTGCCATTGCCGTGCGCCTTGCGGTTGATGAATTGCTGGGTGAAGATGGCATTAGTGCCGAGGGCGAAGGCTATGAAATCATCGCCAGCCTCGCCGAAGAACCCGATCTTTGGGATGTCAATGTCTCGGGCTGGGAAAACGATTCGCAAACCTCCCGGTTTTCCGGGGAAGGCTATCAGGAACGCTATATATCATTTGTAAAAAAACTGACCAGTAAGCCCGTGGTTGGCGTCGGTCGATATACCTCGCCTGATACCATGGTTCGGCTAATATCAAAAGGTGTAATGGATTTAATCGGTGCTGCCAGGCCCTCTATTGCTGACCCTTTTCTACCGCAGAAAATTGAGCAGGGCAGAGAGGACGATATTCGCGAATGTATTGGCTGTAATATTTGTGTCGCCAGCGATAACACATCCACCCCGATACGCTGTACACAAAACCCGACCATGGGTGAAGAATGGCGAAAAGGCTGGCACCCGGAGACCATCGCACCCGCCCGGCACGTTGAACAAATTCTTGTCATTGGCGGCGGGCCTGCGGGGCTTGAAGCAAGCCGCGCACTCGCGGCACGGGGCCATGAAGTCACCCTGGCCGATTCCGGCCTGGACTGGGGCGGGCGCATACTCAATGAATCCGCGCTACCCGGCCTGTCTGCGTGGAAGCGAGTACGAGATTGGCGGGTCGGCCAGCTTGAGAAGATGAGCAACGTAGAGATGTATTTGCAAAGCGAAATGAGCACTGCAAATGTAATTGAGTTCGGGGCAACCCAAATTGTTCTGGCCACGGGCGCCAGATGGAGCAAAGGCCACTATAAGGATATTACGGTATTCACGCCCGATAACATCATGGCCGACAAGCTACCATCTCAAACCGCCCATGTCGTGATATACGACACCGAAGGGTTTTATATCGGCGCGTTGCTGGCAGAAAAATGCGCGCGTGCCAGCATCAAAACAAGCTACCTCACCCCGGCCGCCATGGTCTCGGCATGGACGGTTAACACCCTTGAGCAACATCGAATTCAAACACGCCTGTTGGAATGCGGTGTAAAACTAATCTTTCAGCAAAGGCTCATTGACGCCACAAGCAGCGGATTAGAAATCAGCTGCGTGTTTACCGGGGAAACCCAAATCCTGGATTGTGATGCGCTAATCCCGGCCACCCTGCGACAACCGAACGATAATTTGTGGCATGTATTGGACATTGAAAACAGCAAAGACCCGATCGCCGCATCAATCACCCGCATCGGAGACTGCCTCGCGCCAACAACGATCGCGGGCGCGGTTTATGCCGGGCATCGCTTTGCGCGCGAGCTGGGTGAAACGGTAGACCCTGACAAACCATCGTTTAAGCGCGAAGGCTAATGCTCTTTCAATATAAGAGCACCAGTCACTACCTGCATCAAACATTTCTATAGGAAAAAGCCTGAAACCAGGCCCTTTATTTCCACGCTTGAGTTATGCTGAGGGCTCTATAATTATTGTGTGTACAGAGAGTCGCTATGCATTCAGGCCCACGTGAGATCATTACCCCTTTTCGCCCTATCCCGCTTGACGTTCCCGAGGGCATGAAGCCCAACGAATTTTTTAACTCGACCGAGAACCTCAATGATTTGATGAGCAACAATGGTTTGCTGCAAAACCCCGAGGATTTGCTACTGTATCGTAAAGCACTGGGGCATAGTAATTTGTTCGATGCTTCAATTATCTATAACACCTCGAAGACCACTTTAGATCCACTCGGGCGACCGGTACGCCGCACCCAGGTTCCCGACCATGTCAAACATGTCTGGAACCGGATGAATCAGGTCATCATTGATTACATGCTTGAGATATTTCCGGACCCGGACGAAACATTGATACTGGCTGGAGAGGCAAGCCTCGACGCAACCTGGCCGCTGACCTCACCGGGCGTGCCGAGCATTCGCATGTTGCACAATCACTTTATCGTTTTTGACAAGCACCAGCTACGCGATGCAAAACTGGCGGATACCAACGACCCTAATCTGACGGATGGCGGACAGCACTCGCTTTTTCAGGCGCATATGCGGGATGTTTATCGCGCTTTCTTTGAGCGACTTGATTTACAAATATTGCAAACTCCCGGAAGCGACAAAACCTGCCGCATCGAACTTACAGGCTACCCGCAAGGCTTGCCCGCGTGGGAAATAACCGGGGGTGTTGAATCACTCAAAGAAGTTCGCTTCTGGAAAGAATACGACACCATTCTAAAAGGCTTTATTGATTTTTATCGTACCTTTTTCACCCAGGTTTCGACCCGCAATGCCCCCATGCCGAAACGTGTTTTCTTCCCGGATCTGGTGGAAGATAAACTGCTATTTAATAACGATTTCCTCAAAGCGGCTAAAATGGTTCGAGACCAGTGCATTGTAGATGCAAGGTACGCCAATGGCCTGCGCTGGCAGCCCGCCTTTAAACAATTAATTTACCGCAATGATGAAGGGAAATTGATCGTCACCATCAGCCAGAATTCAATCGGCAACGCCATCACGGAACTGCTGGGGGTGGTGGTCAAGCGCAAGCCCGATGTCGAGGCTTACGAAGCAGCAGAACCGGCCTTGATTGAAAAGTTACTCGAAGTGCGCCAACGATTGGTCGAGGCCGACCTGGGCGAAGGGATTGAAACACCTTATTGGGCCGCAAATTAGACGCCGCTCAAATAGCTTCGTTTCTGCTCGCTACGCCCCGTTATTCCATCGCCGCTAACACCGCGCCTGGCATCAATTTGTGCAAACAATCAAGATGCTCAAGCGGGCACTCACGCTTAAAACATGGCTGGCAATCCAGATTCAAGTGTAGCTTCTGACAGTTATCCGACAACGGCGGCGTAAAAGCAGGCGAGCTGGAACCATAAATAGCCACCAGAGGACGTTCCAGCGCAGCTGCAATGTGCATCAGCCCTGAATCGTTCGAGACCACGTAATCGGTGAGCGATAGAATATCAATCACCTCCGTAAGGCTGGTCGCACCCGATAAATCATGACAGGCTCCCTCACATGCGGCATTAATCTCAGCGCAAATGCCTTTGTCAGCCTCCGACCCCAGCAGGGCAACTTGCCAGCCCTGGCTCAGCTTTTCAGACGCAACAGAGGCATAGTGTTTTGCCGGCCATTGCTTCGCCGGGCCAAACTCTGCCCCGGGGCACAGGGCCAGCAATGGTTTCCCCGAGCTAAGTGAAAATTGTTCTCGAACGGCCTCCTGCGCTTTTGCATCTATCTGCAGAGCGGGTTTGGGGATGTTATCCAGCAACTTATGTTCAGGGCTACCCAATACCAGAAAACGCTCTACATTCAAGGGTAAAGCTGCTTTATCCAGTTTGCGAATATCGTTAAGCAAGCCGTATCGCTGCTCCCCGACGAAGCCGGTACGCCTGGGAATGCCCGCAAACGCAGGGATCAGGGCAGATTTTAACGAGCCGGGCAGCACAATTGCCTGCTCAAAATTCATTTTTTTAATTTTACGCGCGAGGCGCCAGCGTTCGCCTATTTGCACCTGCTTGTGCCCAACTGGCATAACGATAGATTGATTCACCTCCGGCATGCGTGCCAGCAACGCCTCTGACCAGGCAGGTGCAAGCACAGCCAGATGCAATTCTGGATTATCTTCTTTCAGGCGCTTAAACAAACTTTGCGCCATCACCATATCGCCCACCCAGGATGGGCCCACGATTAGACAGCGCTTAACCATAATAAATAATTAGAGATGCCCCTTAGTCAACGTGGGTCAACGTAGGTCAACCAGTGTTCGTGTGCCTTTGAACGACCGGCCACCACATCAAAATACAAGGCCTGCAGACGCTCGGTAATCGGGCCACGCAGGCCTGAACCAATCTGCCGGCCATCCAGCGACTGGATTGGCGTGACCTCTGCGGCTGTACCGGTAAAAAATGCTTCGTCACATATATATACCTGGTCGCGGGTGATGCGGCATTCCTTGACCGTATACCCGCACTCTTCGGCGAGCTGCATCAGCGTTTTACGCGTAATACCGTCCAGTGCCGACGTTATGTCAGGCGTATACAGCGTGCCATCCTTAACAATAAAAATGTTTTCTCCCGAGCCTTCCATAACGTAACCGCTCGGATCAAGCATCAGCGCTTCCTCAGCACCACTGGCGATCGCCTCCTGCAGCGCCAGAATCGAGTTTATATAATTTCCACAGGCTTTTGCCTGGCACATGGTAGCGTTGACATGGTGCCGGGTAAAAGAAGAGGTGCGCACTTTGATGCCCTTTTCCATACCTTCTTCACCCAGGTACGAGCCCCAGGCCCAGGCTGCAATCATGAGGTGGGTTTCCAGCATATCAGCCCGGATGCCCATGCCTTCGGAGCCGTAATACGCTAGTGGCCGAAGGTAAGCGGAATCAAGATTGTTCTCCCGTACCACGGATACTTGTGCTTGATTCAGGGTCTCCAGATCATACGGCATATCCATGCCAAGAATTTTCGCTGAGTTATGTAAACGTTGAGTATGGTCCTGAAGGCGAAAAATAGCCGGGCCACGATCCGTGGCATAGGCGCGTACACCCTCAAACACACCCAGGCCGTAGTGCAGGGTATGGGTTAATACGTGGGTTTTGGCGTCACGCCAGGGTATCAATTCACCATCAGACCAGATGGTTCCGTCACGGTCACTAAAAGACATGGTTTTCTCTATAGGTTAAGGATAAATTACTATGCAACTAAATAGCTGTATAAGTTGTATGGCTATTTTACTATTTTAATGTACTGCCCTGCTTGTGGCTCCCCGTCGGGATACAAATCATTCAGCAGGCGCAGCGTGCTTACTTCAAACTGATCAATGTTAGATTGCTTTGCCAGTGAGGCAAATGTATCGCCACTCTTTGCCTGAATCAACTTTAACTTTCGGCCACGAGCAAGCTTTTGCTGTTCAGGTGTCAACCCGGTAATCGATTTAATCGTCGCATTAAAGGATGATTCCGGTAGACGGGACTTCCCCACACCCATCACGACAAAAACATTCTCCTTATGCCTGATGGCGGCAACCCGCCCATTGCGTTTACCCCAGGGTGAATCCAGAGGCGACTCGCCGGCATAAATACTGTCGCCGAACGACTGTCCTGACTGTAAGCCGGGAAAGGCTTTGCGCAAAACCGCTTTCGGATTTTTCGCGCCTGGGTCTCCCAGCACAAATTGCATTAATTGCTCGGCATCCGCCGACACGCCGAGTAGACGGTCGGGCTGATTAATGAGCTTCCACCCTTCCGGGAACATCAGATGAATATCCAGATCACGATGAAAAAATTCGTTTTTACGCACTATCCCCTGCGCTTCGGAATTACCGAATGTCATACCATCCATTTTTTTGAGGTATACCATGGGGTCGATCTCATAAGGTTCTTCGGTCTGGTATTTTTTGGCCGCAGTGATCACTTCCTGCAGGCGCTGATCATTTTCAGGGTGACTTGAAAACAGGCCATGATATCCTGGAGAGGCGGTTTCCCCATTTGCTGCCGCGCGCTCGCGGGCGAATAGCTCCTGATCTTTAAGTACGCCGATCACCTCAAGCATTGATTCGGGATCATAATTGATCCGCGCGAGGTATTCCGCACCCAGGCGGTCGGCCTCCAGTTCGTGACTTCGCCCATAGCCGCTAACCAACGCTGCACTTGCGTAGTTGCTGGCTTTTGCAAGATTTGCATCGCCAGTGGCAACAGCAATGATCATTCCAAATACACCTGACGCGGTCTGTGCGGTTTGCTGTCTAACCCCGTGGCGCGCGGTCACATGGCCGATTTCATGCCCCAGCACTCCCGCCAGTTCTTCTTCACTGTTGAGGTAAGCCATGATGCCGCGCGTAATGTATATGTACCCGCCTGGCAGCGCAAACGCATTTACTTCCGGGGAGTCCAGCACGGTGAAGGTGAAGGTTAAATTGGAACGATGGCTTTGCTCCGCAAGTTTCTGTCCAATACGATCCACCATAGCCTGAATCTGCGGATCTTCGTAGGGCGTATATTGCTTGAGAATATCGATATGACTTTTACGGCCCAGTTCAATTTCCTGTTGCTCGGTCATCAGGACAATATCCTGCTCACCCGTCACCGGGTTGGTTGCGCATCCGGACAACCACACAAACACCAGACTCATTCCTAAAAATCGCACGGCGCTGTTAATCCAATTCATCTTTAAACTATTCATCTGTATTAAAATTATCCCGATCCACCCACTTTCACAGGCGCTTCCTGATTTTTACGCAGGCTTCGACGCAATTCCCACTGTTTGACCACATCCATTCTCCATAATAACAGCACGGTAAAATAGGCCGCAATACCCATGGCTGCACCGACCAGGGAACAGCCCAAAAACAGGGCCGTATAATTATCTTGAACCCATTCGCCAGACAATGCCGGCACTGGCCCGCTGGTCTCGCCCAGAATCATCGCACCCAGCAAATATGGCGGCCCCCATAGCAAGGCCCAGGTGAACGGGTTTGAAATCCAGATCAGCATGACCGATATCGGCAGATTAGCACGCACAATATAGGCGAGAAAAGCCGCAATGATCATTTCAAACGGCACCGGCAGGTAAGCCGAAAATATACCTACAGCGAACGCTCTGGCCACCGAGAATCGCGTCACGTGCCACAGCTGCCGACGATCAAACATCTCACCAAAATAACCGAGAATGCGATGTTCTTTTATTTTTCGGCTCTTTAAAAACTGGCGCTTAACACTTTGGCGCATGGACGGTTCTGGGCGCATTGGTATCCTGCAGAATCTTTGCGCTTATGATACCATCCGCGGTCACTCGCCCATGCAGGTATAACGCTGCATTCTCGCTTTTTTACACCGTATACCACGTTATCGCTTTACCCAATCCATGAAAAATATCATTCTGACTATCGTGGCAGTGCTATTCATGCTGTCTACTCCTGTCATTAGCGCGGCCGTTTTGGGCCCGATAGAGCTGGCGGAAGACCTGGCACAGGATGCATCGGTATCATCGTCACAAAATAAACCCATCGTGTTCTTTGTCACCGCAGATCATTGCCCTTATTGCGAAAAATTACGCCAGGAGTATTTTAAATTCTCACCGGGTGATGAACGCTTTATTCTTCGCGAGCTGGAACTGGATGAACACCATTCGGTAGTTGGTTTCGACGGCAAAAAAACAAACCATAGAGCGCTGGCAAAGCAGTATAAAATCTCGCTCACCCCTACCGTCGCCTTCGTTGGCCCGGATGGCGAGCAATTGACTGAGTCCATTATCGGCGTACCTTTGATGGATTTTTACCATTATTACTTCGAAAAAGCCCTGGGCGAATCTATCTTCCAGTTAAAAGAGAAAGAACCCAAAAGGATCGTTGGAAATTAAGGACCGGCTTTAGTATATTGCGGGGTGCAAGCCGTATATTGACATATACCCGAGCTCTGCCATCTTCAACAGAAATGGATCATGGATCTCCACTTATCAGTGGTACCTAACAACTGTCATACATTCGATTCAATCAACTAAATAATGAAAACTCTCACTACTGTCCGGTTAAAGCGTCATTCCCGCGAAGGCGGGAATCCATAAGCCTGTTTCTGACGGTATTATGGATCCCCGCATACGCGAGGATGACGATAAAACGGGATTTAGGTTTTAAGTCTCTA
>JAUVBY010000122.1 GCA_030590945.1 Gammaproteobacteria bacterium
AAAATTAATTGTGTATGACTCCCCGGGTATTCATCAGCAATTTATGCCAGCCGTCACGCTCTTTTTCCGGTGTAAACAGGGGCTGTCTGGCCAGGCAGGCTTTTTCCAGAGCCTGGTAAAATTTCGGACTGGATTCAGCATCCAGTAAAAGCTGAGCTAATTTGTTTTCGTCTTCAACGGCATAATATCCCGCGTAGTCGCTGCCCAGTAATCCTATGGAGCCTTCAATGTCAGAAGCAATGACCGGAATTCCAGCGACGACCGCTTCCGAGATGACGTTAGCTCCACCTTCCATGCGCGAGGGCAGAACCAGTAAATTGGTTCGCTGATATACCTGCCGGATTTTGTAGTGAGGTATTTCACCGTGCCAGAAATAGCGGGGGTTGCTTGCCATTTCCTCGCGTGCTCTGTTCTCCCACTCAAGGGAATGTGTTTTGCCGTAGTGGTGTATTTGTATTCGGCTACTGCCCGGAAGCAACCTCACCGCGAGGGCGGGGCGCAATGGGTCTTTCTCCTCGCGTAAATGTCCCAGTACTGAAACGTGAAAGTAACGTTTCATGGGCATTCTTTTAGTGATGGGCATAGCGGACTGGTAGATCACGTTCATCTTATGGCGCTGATCGGCCGGCAGGGTGTTCGCGATTAAATCGTGTAAACCGACCAGCTGATGCGCCAGGCGAATGGATTGTTGCGTGGTTTGCGCATGGCTGTGAATGAAGCGGTATGCATCGGTGCCGGTAATCGCAACGATGAGTGGTTTGTCGGGAAAGCAATCAGTAAAATGATGGATGGACTCTGCGCTACGCCAGGCGTGCAGGGCGATCATCATATCGGCTTTTTGGCCATCATACTGGACTGCTATCTGGACGTGGTGGCCGAGCGATCGCAGAATGTTCGCCCAGCGCGTAGCGGTGGCTCGATTTCCTGTCCTCGACCGGGGTGGAGCGGGTGTGATCAGGATGATACGCATCATTGCATAATTAGATTCTTCGAATTGACATAATGAAACAGGCTCTATATCTATAAACCCTAGTATAAGACAGCGCAAATTCAGGCATTACAATTTTTCCGGTAAAGCTTGCAAGGCATACGTATCACCGCTAGCCTTGGTAGTGGGTACAGGCAGAATATTCTAATCACGCTTCAGGACTTTATTCATCATAAAACGTAATGGTCACTTCCATATTCAAAAGCCTGAGTTTAATTATTTTTGCGGTCCTGTTACCACTGACCGCCTGGGTAACTTACAGCGTTAGTTACCAATATCTCGTTGGCAAAGAACTCACCTCCGTTCGCAGTCAGCTGGGTTTATTTGCCAGTGATCTTGAAGCCGAAATCGAAAAATATTCGTTCTTGCCACGCGTGCTTTCGCGCAACCAGAAATTTAAAGATTTGCTCTCAAAGCATGATGCTTCACAAAACATGCTAAGTAATATAAATCGGGATCTGGCTTATATAAATACCGTCTCCAATACCGAAGTGGTTTATTTAATGCGCCTTGATGGCACCACCGTCGCGGCCAGTAATTGGGATGCCGAAGATTCATTTGTCGGGGAAAATTTCACCTTCCGGCCCTACTTCCAAAACGCGATTGCCGGGAGAGAAGGGCGTTATTTTGCGCTGGGAACCACCTCCGGGCGGCGCGGATACTACTTTTCAGCCCCCGTCCAGACCAACGCCAACAAGCCGCCGATAGGGATCGTTGTGGTAAAAGTGAATATCGATAAACTCGAACAAAGCTGGCAAGACTACGCTATGACCTTTCTGGTGACGGATACGAACGGCGTGGTGTTTTCCAGTAATAACCCAAAATGGCGTTTTCGTACCCTGCACCCTCTGTCTAAAGACGCACTACTGGACATACGTAATAACCAGCAATACCCGGTCGATATTCTTAAGCAGACCACGCTTGTGCCGAGTAAATCGTACCCCGGACTCCTGTCAATCGACCTGAGCGACAGGCTTGAACAGTTTTTGAGCGCGCAACAGGCGATACCCACACTAAACTGGAATGTATATGCCCTTAAACCTGCTTCGGGATTGAAAAAGGCCGCGCTCGGCTACGCGGCATTTGCCGCGTTACTCGCTGTCCTGAGTTGGGGCCTGGTTTACCTTTCTTCCTTGCGTCGCTACAACTTACGGGAAAAGCTTGAGCTAAAACAGCGCTCTGAACGCCAGCTAAAGGAAGCGCATGACAAACTGGAACAGCGCGTTGTGCAGCGTACCCATGCACTCAGTGAAAGTAATAAAATTTTGAAGCAGGAAATTACCGATCGACGCTTCGCCGAAGATGAGTTACGCCGCACGCAGAAGGAACTCATCCATGCCGCGAAACTGGCAACACTTGGACAGCTCGCCTCCGGCATCACTCACGAATTAAATCAACCGCTGGCCGCGATTAATAATTATGCGGAGAATGCACAGAAATTCCTCAGCCAAAATAACAGTGAACAAACCAGGTCGAACCTGTTTGAGATTCTGAAACTGTCTGAACGAATGAGCGATATAACTACCCAGCTGAAAACATATTCATATAAAACAGATGATCAAATTGGCGCCACAGACCTCAACAAGTGCATCCATAACGCACTCGCGATCATTAAATCCAGGATAAAAGCATCAAAAACATCGGTATCTTTTGAGTTATTAAGTGATGCTCAGGTTTATGCAAATGATATACGGCTGGAACAGGTTTTTATTAATCTGTTCGGCAATGCACTGGATGCCATGCAGGACTCGGATCACCGGCTGATCAAGCTCAAACAAACCGCGAAGGAAGGCTGGATAAGTACCCGGGTAATCGATTCGGGGCCGGGCATAGAAAAAAGTCAGCTTCCTCATATTTTTGATGCTTTTTTTACCACCAAAACGGTGGGCGTTGGCCTGGGCCTGGGCCTGTCTATCTCGTCTGAGATTATTCAAAATCTGGGGGGTAGGCTGCGTGCTTCAAATCATGCTTCCGGTGGCGCCCAGTTTGAAATTTTATTACGATCTACGACAGAAACATGATGAATGCTTATTGGATGTTAATTTCACGATTTCGACATGCCGGTGGTGCCTCGCAGCAAGGTGCAGTGTGAAGGTAATGGCCTGGTTAATAAGTATGGCCTCTGCCATGAACGTTGACAAGCTAACTGAACCGTTATTATCATATTGAATGAACACTAGAATCTACGTATACCTGATTGATGATGACGATGATTTCAGGGCTTCGCTAAAACAGTCGCTGGAACTCGCCGGGGTTTTCGTAACCGACTTTGATCAACCCGAAAAAGCCCTGAAACAAATAGATGATACCTTCGCAGGCGTGATTATCTCGGATGTTAAAATGACCGGTATGGATGGCCTGGAATTTTTAATGGAAGTCTCTGAGGTTGATGAAGATATCCCCATTATTCTGGTCTCCGGTCACGCCGATGTATCTACCGCGGTTCAGGCTATCCAGGATGGTGCCTACGATTTGCTCGAAAAACCGTTTCGTACGCAAACTCTCCTGGAGGTGGTGGGCAGGGCGCAGGAAAAACGAAAACTGGTGCTCGAAAACCGCCGCCTTCGAGCACAGCTCAACCGCCCCGGAAAGAGCCTTATCCTCGGTGATTCAGCCATTATTAGTGAACTGCGCAGAACCATTAGCCAGCATGCACCCAGCCAGGCAAATATACTGATCAGCGGTGAGCTGGGTGCGGGTAAGGATCTGGTCGCTCGCAGCCTGCACGACCAGAGTAATCACAGCAAACAGGGTTTTAAGGTGATCAATTGCGGGTCTATGAGCGAAGCACAGCTTGAAACCGCCTTGTTTGGTGATAGTGATGCTCCAAATTCCGGCCTGCTAGGTAAAGGCTGTAAGGGCACGCTGTACCTGGAGGAAGTTGAGCAGCTCTCCAACAAGCTGGCGATTAATCTGTTGCGCAGTATTAAAGACATGGCATCCGCTCGACGCGGAAAAAAGGGCAAAGCGGCGGCGGATGTCCGGATCATTGCCTCCAGCCACGTTCCGCTGGAGCCGCTCTGTCGGCAGGGGCTGTTCCGCGATGATTTGTTCTATGAACTGAGCGTGCTTGAAATAAGCGTTCCGTCATTGCGTGATCGCCGCGATGACATCCCGCTTTTGTTCAAGCACTATGCAGCCGAATCCTCTTCAAACTATGGCGTGCCAGAGCCTGTATGGAGTGAATCCCAGTCCACCCAGTTGGCGGCCAGGGACTGGCGAGGAAATCTAAGAGCGTTGCGACACATGGCTGAGCGCTGGGTATTGACCGGGGGGCCGCACGGTCACGATAATTGCGCCGATAATCGTGGCAGTACGCCAAATACGCCAAGCTCGCTACCCGATAAGATTGAGCAGTTTGAAAAGCTGGTGCTTGAGCAGGCCCTGCAAAAAAATAACGGCAATGTGACCAAAACTCACATGGATTTGTGCATCCCGAGAAAAACACTCTACGACAAGCTTCAACGCCACGGAATTAAACCCGAAACCTTCCGAAACCGCGGCAAATAATCCGGATTCCCGCACAGCCATGCCTGATCAGGTGTGCGGTTATCCGCACAGTTTTTTAGATTATCTTAACTACTCGCCTGTTTTTCAAAGACATAATTATTCTATTTGCGTATTGAAATAGACGCCATATACTTTTTCTATCATCCATCGACCTTGTGTATCGCCTTATATCGGGGTACACGCACTGATGAAATATTAAACCTAGCAACAGGATAGATCATGATTAGAAAAGTACTTATATTATCGGCCACCCTGGCCCTGCCTTTATCACCGGCCTTTGCCGCAAGCGATGCCTGCCAGGATGGCGAGATTGTAATTAAATTCAGTCACGTCACTAACACCGACAAACACCCCAAGGGTATTGCTGCGACCCTGCTTGAACAGCGCGTCAACGACGAGATGAATGGCACAGCCTGTATGGAGGTTTTTCCTAACTCAACGCTATACAATGATAAAAAAGTACTCGAAGCCATGCTCAATGGTGATGTACAAATGGCCGCACCTTCGCTGTCCAAATTTGAGAAATTCACTAAAAAATATCGTATCTTTGACCTGCCGTTCGTATTCAATGATATCAATGCGGTAGACCGGTTCCAGAACTCTGAAACGGGCCAACAGCTTAAGGATTCAATGCAACGACGTGGTCTGCAGGGTCTGGCATTCTGGCACAATGGCATGAAGCAAATGTCCGCAAACCGACCACTGATAGCACCCGAAGATGCCAAAGGGCTTAAGTTTCGTGTGCAGGCTTCCGATGTACTGGTTGCCCAGTTTGAGCAGCTTGGAGCCAACCCGCAGAAAATGTCTTTTAAAGAGGTATACGGTGGTCTGCAAACCAACGTTATCGATGGCCAGGAAAACACCTGGTCTAACATTTATGGTAAGAAGTTTTTCGAAGTGCAGGACGGCGTGACCGAAACCAATCACGGCATTATTGACTATCTGGTGGTAACCTCTACCGAGTGGTGGGACGGCCTGCCGGGCGACGTACGCGACCAGTTATCGACCATCTTGAGTGAAGTCACTGAAACTCGAAACGGCGAGTCTTTTAAGGTCAACGAAGCCAACAAGCAAAAAATTATTGAAGCGGGTTCAACCGTGCGTGTTTTAGATGACGCACAGCGTGCCGACTGGGTGAATGCACTAAAACCAGTTTGGACGAAATTTGAAAAAGATATCGGTGCTGATGTGATCGAGGCAGCCGTGGCAGCTAACAACGGCTGATAGTATTTGTAAAATTAAGCCGAACGCAGCGGGCAGCACACCACTGTCCGCTCATTTTTCAACTCAATAAAAATCACAAACTTAAAAACTATCGATAAGTTCCTGAAGATTGTAGCTTCGACAACATAGGAGGATATCATGACCGAACAAACACCATCCAGATTTGAACACTTCGCTGATCAAATCGAAGAATCCAGTATTGCGCTTTGCCTGGGTTTGATGACATTGATTACCTTTGCCAATGTCATTGCCCGCTACGTCTTTAATTCCAATATTCTATGGGCACTTGAGGTAACCGTTTTTCTGTTTGCCTGGCTGATATTGATGGGGGCATCTTACGCAGTAAAAAAACATGTGCATATTGGTGTAGATGTGGTCATCAATATGTTGTCACCAAAGGCACGCAAAGTGTGCGCCATTCTTGCGATTAGTGCCTGCCTGGCATTTTCCATTATGTTGCTGATCGGCGCCTGGAATTACTGGTATCCATTTGCTACCAGCCGTGCCTTTCTCGAGACTGAAGACATCCCGATGCCGGAAATGCTTCAGTTTATGTCCGGCTGGTTGAACGAAGGGGAACGTTACGAGAAAATTCCTCGTATGATTCCCTACCTGGCGCTGCCCCTGGGGCTCGCCCTGTTAACCCTGCGCTTCCTGCAACTGGGCTGGAAGATACTCAAGGGCGAAACAGACTCTCTGATCGCCAGCCACGAGGCCGAAGATGCCCTGGAAGAAATGATCCACCACGATAGCAAGGGAGGTTAATAGTCATGGCAATCCTGATTCTCTTTGGCATGGTCATTGGACTGATGCTCATTGGCGTTCCGATCGCGGTCTCTTTGGGCCTGTCCAGCATGCTGTTCCTGCTGGTGTTATCAGACGCTTCTCTGGCATCTGTTGCGCAGACGCTATTTTCGGCTTTTGAAGGACACTATACGCTGCTCGCCATTCCATTTTTCATCCTCGCGTCGAGTTTTATGTCTACTGGTGGTGTGGCCAATCGAATTATCCGCTTTGCCATTGCGGTGGTCGGATCGATTCGGGGCGGCCTGGCAATCGCATCCGTTTTCGCCTGTATGATGTTCGCCGCGCTCTCCGGTTCATCACCGGCGACGGTGGTCGCCATCGGTGGTATCGTCATCGCAGGCATGGTACAGGTGGGTTATACCAAGGAATTCGCGGCGGGCGTGATCTGTAATGCCGGCACGCTTGGAATCCTTATTCCTCCTTCCATTGTGATGGTGGTCTACGCTTCGGCGACAGACGTATCGGTCGGGCGTATGTTTTTAGCGGGTGTTGTCCCTGGATTACTGGTGGGATTGATGCTGATGGTCGCTATTTATGTCGTCGCACGTATCAAAAACCTGCCCGCTCAGCCCTGGGCCGGCTGGGGCGAAATACTTCGTTCAGGTAGGGACGCGTCCTGGGGTTTACTGCTAATCGTAATTATTCTGGGAGGGATCTACGGAGGCGTCTTCACGCCCACTGAAGCAGCCGCGGTTGCGGCGGTTTATGCGTTTCTTATTTCGAATTTCATTTATCGCGACATGGGTCCTTTCAAGGAAAAAGGCGCGGGCGGGCCAATGATCGTCTGGCGGGTAATGTCCGCACTTTGGCATGAAGATACCAAACGAACCTTGCTGGACGCCGGAAAGCTGACCATCATGTTGCTGTTTATCATCGCTAACGCGTTGATCCTCAAACATGTACTCACCGAAGAGCGGCTTCCGCAGGCCATCACCGAGGCTATGTTGTCAGCCGGTTTCGGGCCAATCATGTTCCTGATTGTGGTCAATATCATTCTCCTGATTGGAGGCCAGTTTATGGAGCCCTCCGGTTTACTGGTGATTGTTGCACCACTGGTTTTCCCCATTGCCATCGCCCTGGGCATCGACCCGATTCATCTTGGCATTATCATGGTGGTCAATATGGAAATAGGCATGATCACGCCACCCGTGGGCCTCAATCTGTTTGTGACAGCCGGGGTCGCGGGCATGTCGGTATTGAATGTGGTTAAATCGGCACTGCCCTGGTTAGGAATCATGTTCATCTTTTTAATTATCGTGACTTACATTCCGTGGGTGTCAACCTGGTTGCCCACCCTGATGATGGGGCCTGAAATAATTACTTATTAGCAGTCGACGAACCACGAAAGGAGAACAACATTATGTATCCCGAAATAAAGACAATTCTCTACGCCACAGATATGGGGGAGCATATGCGCCTGGTATTTCGATTTGCGGTTGAGCTGGCGAAAAAGCACGAGGCCAAAATAATTATGCTGCATGCGGCTGAACCACTCTCTTCCGGTGTGCAGATGGCTATCAACGTTTATATGCCGGATATCACCGCAAAGAAAGTACTAAAGGACGGCATGCAGAAAATGCTAAACAAAATGCATCAGCGCCTGGATACCTTTTGTGAAGAAGAACTGGGTCAAAAAGCAGCAGACTGTGAAATAATCAAGGCGATTGAAGTGGTCAATGGTCACCCCTCAGAAGTCATAACGCATCAGGCGGAGAAACTGGGGGTTGATTTGATCGTAGTAGGGACGCACACAAATACATCATTTAGTGCTCACCTGATCGGTTCCACCGCGCGTCGTGTAACCCAGTTTTCTAAAATACCGGTGCTGGTCGTACCGGTGTTTGAATGATGACAAGGCACGAAAAACACTAAACATAAGCAAACGTAAGCGCTATTCGCCCGGCATGTGGCGGTGGCTCACTTTCCCGCTTTCGATTGAGGCGGGATAGGTGTGTCAGGAGGATACGCATACGGATATTCATTAATTTTTGTTAAAATATTTCCATCAAGGT
>JAUVBY010000124.1 GCA_030590945.1 Gammaproteobacteria bacterium
TGGTTGTGCAATGCGAGGCTCGCCTGATCGATGAACGGCAGGTCACAGATTCAGGTGGGCACCGCGAAATGCGATTTGTGATTGAGACCAGCCTCGTGATTTGCGATCATCAATGGCCGGTCGAATTTACCCTGACCAAGCGTGATAATATGCGCTTTCGGATGCTGTTGGGGCGTCGTGCGATGGAAGCCCGTGCACTGGTCGATCCCGATGCGTCATACCTGTGCGGAAAACTAGATGCCAAAGAATTTTATAGAATATAAATCATGAAAATTGCCTTACTATCCCGAAATCGAAAGTTGTATTCCTCACGTCGCCTGATCGAAGCCGCGACCGAACGTGGGCACGAGATCACGGTGCTGGATGCCTTACGCTGTTATATGAACATCGCCTCGCATAAACCGACCATTCATTACAAAGGCGAGCAATTAATGGATTTTGATGCGGTGATTCCACGTATTGGCGCATCGATTACGTTTTATGGAACTTCAGTGTTGCGCCAGTTTGAGGTGATGGGGGTGTATCCCCTGAATGAATCGGTGGCTATTAGTCGCTCACGCGATAAATTACGTTCCATGCAGTTGTTGTCACGCAGGGGTCTTGGCATGCCGGTGACGGGGTTTGCCAATAAACCCGATGATGTCAAAGACTTGATCAAGATGGTGGGCGGGGCGCCCCTGGTGATCAAGTTGCTCGAAGGCACGCAGGGTATCGGTGTGGTGCTGGCGGAAACTGCCAAAGCAGCGGAAAGTGTTATCGAAGCGTTTATGGGCGTCAAGGCCGACATCCTGGTACAGGAATACATCAAAGAAGCGGGCGGTGCGGATATTCGTTGTTTTGTCGTGGGCGGGAAAGTGGTGGCTGCCATGAAGCGACAGGCTGCAGCGGGTGAATTTCGCTCCAACTTACATCGTGGTGGTAACGCCAGTCTGATCAAGATTACGCCTGAAGAACGCTCGACTGTAGTGCGCGCAGCACGAATTATGGGGTTAAATGTGGCGGGTGTAGATTTGTTACGTTCCAACCATGGCCCGGTTATTATGGAAGTCAATTCCTCACCCGGCCTGGAAGGGATCGAAGAAGTGACGGGCAAGGATGTCGCCGGTTTGATTATCAGCTTCATGGAAAAAAATCATAAAATGGGCAAAACCGCGACCCGGGGTAAGGGCTAACAGGGGCGTTATGTCCCGGAGCAAAAATATGAGCGGTTCGATACGCCTGGGTGATATAAGCGTCGCACCGGGCGAGCAGCGCTCAATAGAACTGCCTTTGCCGAGTTTTTATTCCCACTCGCCGGTAGTGATGCCGGTACACGTCATTAACGGTCGCCGGGATGGGCCCGTGTTGTTTGTCAGCGCAGCGATTCACGGTGATGAAATCAATGGCGTGGAAATTATTCGCCGCTTGCTTAATACCAGGCAGATTCAAAAACTCAAGGGTGCGCTGATCGCGGTACCGGTGGTCAATGTGTATGGTTTTATCAGTCAATCGCGCTATTTGCCGGATCGTCGTGATCTGAATCGTTCTTTTCCCGGCTCAGAAACCGGTTCGATGGCCGCCAGGCTGGCGCATACCTTTATGCAGGAAGTAGTTAGTCGGTGTACGCACGGTATCGATTTGCATACCGGCGCGATCGGGCGCGATAATTTGCCGCAGATTCGTGCCAAAGTGATCGACGCACCTCAAACCGCCGCGATGGCCTGTGCGTTTGGTGCGCCCGTTATTCTGAATTCCGGGCTGCGCGACGGGTCTTTGCGCGAAGCGGTAGATGAGTTTGGTATACCGGTATTGTTATACGAAGCGGGTGAAGCCCTGAGGTTTGACGAGGTGGCGATACGTGCCGGGGTCAAAGGCATCACGCGCGTGATGCGTCATTTAGGCATGTTACCCAGAAGTAAATCGCGCAAGGCCACAGCGGCGCCGAAGGTCGCCATGAGCAGCCAGTGGGTGCGCGCTCCGCAAAGCGGTGTGTTGCGCATGGTGGTACCGCTGGGTGCGCACGTCAATAAAGATGATATTATCGGCAGGGTGGCTGATCCTTTCGGTGAGCAGGAGGAAGAAATTCACGCCACCGTGTCGGGCATCATCATCGGTAAAACCAACCTGCCTTTAGTCTATGAAGGTGAAGCGGTTTTTCATATCGCGCGCTTTAAACAGGCGGAGTTAGCGACCGAATCGGTCGAAGCATTCCAGGAGGAACACGACCCGCAGAGCAATAAATCTCCTGATCAGGAACCGGTAATTGTTTAACCCCGGCAGATTGAACTTCTTAACGATGTTTCCACTCGGGTTTGCGCTTCTGGATGAAGGCATCGATCCCTTCGCGCGCGTCTTCGGAATCCATGTTGCAGGCCATGCGTTCGCTGGCGTAGGTGTAGGCGGCGGATAAATCCATGCGCTGTTGCTGGTAAAACGCTGCTTTACCTAACTGGATCGCGTGCGCAGATTGCGCTGATATTTTCTGCGCCAGTTGCCGGGTTTTATCTGCAAGTGCTTCAGGCGCAACCACTTCATTGATCAGGCCAAATTGTTGAGCCTGTTGTGCCGAGATGAAATCACCTGTGAGCAGCATCTGCATAGCCTGTTTGCGCGGCAGGTTGCGGCTAAGTGCTACCGCCGGGGTGGAGCAGAATAACCCCAGCTTGATGCCGGATACGGCAAAGCGTGAGGTTTCGCTTGCCATGGCCAGATCGCAACTTGCGACCAGCTGACAACCTGCTGCGGTGGCAATACCGTCTACCTGTGCAATGACCGGCTGGGAAAGCGTGTTAATTTTCTGCATGAGTTGTGCGCTTTGCTCGAACAAGGCCTGGTGAAAGTCGCGCTCTTCGCTGGAGCGCAATTCTTTCAAATCCTGGCCGGCACAAAAGGCCTTGCCGTTTGCCGCAATGATCACTACCCGAATGGATTTATCGCGATCGATGTCCTGCAGCGTGTTGTTCAGCTCGAACATCATCTCAATCGACAGAGCGTTGTAGTTTTGAGGGCGATTCAGGGTGAGCGTAGCGATGCCGTCTTTGTCGTTTCGCAATAGAAGTTCGGGGTTTTCTGATTCGTTTTTTTTGCTGGTTTCGGGCTTGCCCATGTTTAGGTTCCTGTCTGGCTGGTGATGCGCATGTTATCAATTAATATTCAGCTTGTCATTCGTGGTCACCCTGCTCAGGGCCTTTCGTTTCCAGTGATTCCTCTGCTTCCAGCGCCACGGCTTCCATGGCGACACCGGTTGAACGCGGGGGTACAACCTGATAGTGAGTTTGATCTTCGGCGGCGACTGCTTCACGTCGGGCAATGAAATAGGCCATGCCCATCGCGATGAGCAGATGCGTTATACCCAGATGAAACAGGTAACCTGAGGGCCCAAGGGTGCCGAGCAGGTAACCCGCTGTTGTCGGGCCCAGTATAGAGCCGAAGCCAAGGATGAGTATGATGGTGCTACTGGCGCCGGTCATTTGATCGGGATCAAGCCGGTCATTGGTATGCGCGACGGCGATTGAATACATCGGCAGTGAGACGCCTCCCAGCGCGGCAAACGCGATGTAAAACAGGGAATCCTGAGGGCTGATCTGTAGTAACACTACGCATAATATGGCAGCAACGAAGCCGGCACCTGAAATAACGATGCGCCGGTCTATCTGATCAGACAGCCAACCCAGGGGCCACTGAGCGAGCGCGCCCATTGCAATGAAGGAGCTCATAAATAACGCGGTATTGGTGACGGTTAAGCCGGACTTGACCGCGAACACCGCCCCCATGGCAAACATACTCCCATGCGCGATCGCGCTTATGAATATGGTAAATACACCGGCTGGCGAAATGCTCATTAGTTTGAGAATGCTGATGCGTGATACGGTTTCTACCTCAGGGGTTTCCATGCGTCGAATCAACACCGGCACCAGTGCCAGAGAAAGCAATATAGAAGACAGGACGAACAGGCTGAAGCCCGAGGGATGCGCAAGCTTGAGTAGCCACTGCCCGCCCGCCATGCCGCCAAATGAGATCAGGCCATAAAACGACAGCATTTGCCCGCGGCTTTTATTATCTGATGCGGCATTTAACCAACTTTCGACGATGACGTAGGTGCCCGCAAAGCAAAAACCGGTTAACAGGCGCATGGCAAACCAGGTTTGCGGGTTAATGAACAGCACCTGGATGAGCACGGCGGTTGAGGCCAGGGAGGCCAGTGCGGCAAATACGCGTATATAGCCGACCCCGCTGATCAGGTTCGGGGTGTACAGTGAACCGGCGAGAAACCCGGCATAATAGCCCGTCATGATCCAGCCGGTGACGCTGGGTGAGAACCCCTCATAGGTTGCGCGCCAGCTGACCAGCGTACCCTGCAGGCCATTGCCAAGCATTAAAAAGGCCATGCCGAGGAATAGCGGCCAGGTGTTCTTGAGGACGCGACTGATCATACGCTGTTTTAAATCTTAGAGACGGCCCTTGCCGGACGGAATTGGCCGGATTTAACACCTTTTGCTTTACGCAGTCAAAGCCTTATTGTGAGACTTATTCGCGAGCGTCGTGTTCAGGGCAACATCATGCCGCGAATGGTGAAAAACAATATGGCTGCCATGAGGGCAGATGCGGGCACAGTGATGACCCTGGCCGCCGCGATTTTCAGCAGCGCAGAGCGTTTGACCAGCTCCTGTTTGTACACTTTGCGCAGTGCTTTGCGTTCTTTTTTGGTGAGGTCTGCTTTTGCGGTATGCTGTTTCATCTGTTGTAGCATGATAATGATAGAGATCAATTTAATTGACTATTTTAAGGAATCCAGTGGCCAGCGCGCCTGGATATTGAAGGCCAGGCTTTTCGCGTCACGGGTTTCGTTTGTACCCATCGCCCGTAGTCGGCAATACCCGGCATAGGCAATCATCGCCCCGTTGTCAGTGCAAAACTCGATTCTGGGATAATACGCTTTGGCGTTCAGGCTATTGACCAGCGCATCGATTTTTTCACGCAGGCGGCGGTTGGCACCAACTCCTCCAGCGATAACCAGCCGTTTATGGCCGGTTTTCTGAAGCGCGCGCTTGCATTTGATGGCCAGCGTGTCGGCCACTGCATCCTCAAAGGCATAGGCAATATCGGCGATAGTCTGCTTATCGAGCTGGTTCTCCTGCGCAGTAGTCCGAGCAAAGGTTTTGAGGCCGCTGAAACTAAAATCCAGACCCGGGCGATTGGTCATGGGCCGCGGGAAATGAAAACGTTCCGCGGAACCGTTTAGGGCGGCAATGGCAATGGCAGGCCCGCCGGGATAGGGCAGGCCGAGCAGTTTAGCGGTTTTATCAAAGGCCTCGCCCGCGGCATCATCAAGGGTTTGGCCGAGCACGGTGTAGCGGCCTATTTTTTCGACATCAACCAGCATGGTATGCCCGCCGGAGACCAGCAGGGCGACAAACGGAGGTTCGGGCGTATCCGCTTCAAGCATCGGTGCGAGCAGATGGCCTTCCATGTGGTGAACGCCAATAGAGGGAATATCCCAGGCCATCGCCAGTGATTTACCCACGGATGCGCCGACCAGCAGTGCGCCGGCGAGACCGGGGCCGGCGGTATAGGCTATGGCGTCGGGTTTTTTCGTCGGGTGTTCCGCATTATTTAGAACGCTGTCAATCAGCGGGATAATGCTGCGTATATGGTCACGAGCGGCGAGTTCGGGTACCACACCGCCGTATTTCTGATGGGTATCTATTTGTGATGCCAGGCGGTGCACGAGTAACCCGAGCTGGCTATCATACAGGGCGACACCGGTATCATCACAGGAACTTTCAATGCCCAGGACGCGCATTTTCAGGACGCTTGAGCGGCTTTTGACGCCTTAGATATCTTCGATGTAAACACCGAAATCACCGTGTTTTCGATCGTTAAAATAATAGCGCAAGCTGCGCTCTATCATCGGAAAGGCAATCTCATTCCAGGGGATTTCGTGCTCAGAAAACAGTGCGGTTTCCAGGCTTTCGCTACCCACGCCAAAAGCCTCCGGCCCGGTTAATTCAGCGCGAAAAATGATGTATACCTGGGAGATTCGCGGTATGCTGAGCATGGTATAAAGCGTTAAATTCACCAGCTCGGCATCGGCTTCTTCACGGGTTTCCCGTTTTGCACCCTGTTCGACGGTTTCACCGTTTTCCATGAATCCGGCGGGCAATGTCCAGGTGCCGTAGCGGGGCTCGATGGCGCGTTTGCACAGCAGGACCTTGTCCTGCCAGACCGGCAGGGCACCTGCAACGATTTTCGGGTTTTGATAATGTATGGCATCGCAGGCTCTGCACACCGCACGCTCACGATTATCGCCCTCGGGGATATGCAGGCGGGTAGGGTTGCCGCAGGAGGGGCAAAATTCGATCGGTAATATGGGCATTTTTCGGAGTCGGGTCGCGACATCTGTTAGTATTCCAACACCGCGCTATTATATTCCGAGACGACATGGAACAGGTATCCGTTTTTTATCTCAACTTCTCTTGTACATGGTATAAAAGCACCCGGCAACGCGACGGTTTTTTCGACAGGCAGGCCTTGTGAAGGTCTATTGTTTACCTGAGCAGGAAGCGTTTCCAGCGCTGGATCAGGCTTCTGATGACGGACTGCTTGCGGTGGGTGGTGATCTTAGTCCGGAGCGTTTGCAATGTGCGTACAGCCGCGGAATATTTCCCTGGTTCGAACAGGGCCAGCCCATATTATGGTGGTCGCCTGACCCCCGCTGCGTGCTCTACCCCGAGCAATTCAAAACCAGCCGTAGCATGCGAAAATCCATTCAGCGCGCAGCGTTCCGAATTAGCTATGATTGCGCCTTTGAAGCAGTAATTACGGCCTGTGCCGCGCCGCGTGATGTTCAGGGCGGAACCTGGATAACGCAGGATATGCGTAATGCCTATTGTGCCCTGCACGAACTGGGTTGCGCGCATTCGGTGGAAGTCTGGCAGGGTGATGAGCTGGTCGGTGGCTTATACGGAGTAGCACTAGGCCACGTGTTTTATGGTGAGAGCATGTTTAGCCGCGTAAGCGAGGCCTCCAAGTTTGCGCTGAAAAGCCTGTGCGAGAAATTGAAAGCGGAACAATTTCACCTCATTGATTGTCAAATTGAGTCTCAGCATTTACTTAATCTGGGTGCGCAAACCATCTCGCGCGCACGTTTTATCGAGGAAATGAATGCTGGCCTGCAATACGATGAAAGCTTTATGAAATGGTGCTGACATCCTCGAATTTCGGGGCTCGAATTCCGGGGACAGTTTACTTAATTAATTATAATTAAGTAAACTGTCCCCGGAATTATATAAAATCAGGCGAATGACTTCGAGTATCGAATTTCCGGCGCTGTATTTATCGGCTCCACATGATTGCCCGTATCTTCCGGGCGAGCTGGCGATGAGCCTGCTGCTCGACCCGTCTGCACCGGTGGGCGAACGCATGTTCAGCGTAGCCATTGAATCGGGTTTCCGGCGTAGTGGAAAAACGGTTTATCGGCCGCATTGTGTGTCCTGCATGGCGTGTAAGTCGGTGAAAATAGACGCGCAGAAATCCCGTCTGAATCGATCTCAGAAAAGGAACCTTAAACGCAATAAGGATATACACACACGCTTTGTAGAGCCGATGTTTGATGAAAGCCACTTCCAGCTATATTGCCGCTATCAGGCCTGGAAGCATCCGGGTGATTCAATGGATCACGGTGATCGCCTGAAATATGAAGACTCACTCATTCGCTCGTCGGTTCAATCCGTATTTCTTGAGTTTTACCTGGAACAGAAGCTGGTGGCGGTATCGGTTGTTGATGTGGCGGCGCAGGGTTTATCCGCAGTTTACACTTTTTTTGAGCCGGAGCTGGCCAGTCGTAGCCTTGGTCGCTTTGCAGTGTTAAGCCTGCTGAAAAAGGCGCGTGAAATGAAACTGGATTATGTGTATCTGGGTTACTGGATAAAGGACTGCGAAAAAATGAACTATAAATCAGAATACCGCCCGCTCCTGATGTACGATGGTAAGGCCTGGGTGGATTTTCATGATTCAGAACAGCCTGGAAGCCCAATTCGTTCGTAAATTGTGCCAAACGGGTAGAAAACAACCATATTCCTGTCCAAAGGGTGATTTAGGCGTTTGATAAGCATCACAATCTGGCATACACTCCGTGCCTTCAATTTTTAAGAGGTTTTAGGCCGACGTGGCGAAAGAAGAACACATCGAAATGGAAGGCACGGTTATCGATACCATGCCCAATACCACATTCAAAGTTAAGCTGGAAAACGGGCACGAAGTCGTGGCACATATTTCCGGTAAAATGCGCAAGCACTACATTCGTATTCTGCGGGGTGACTCAGTCACTGTTCAGTTGACACCTTACGATTTAA
>JAUVBY010000131.1 GCA_030590945.1 Gammaproteobacteria bacterium
GTTTTAAGGCCTCACCGCCCGACATTTTCCTGCCATTTAAAAATGCCTCACCCTCACCTATCAGGACGGCAGCCAGGTGCGCCAGGGGTGCTAAATCGCCCGAGGCGCCAACCGACCCTTTCTCAGGGATGAGGGGGACAATGGTGTTATCCAATAAGGCTTGAAGTTGCTCGATAATCTGCCAACGTACCCCTGAAGCACCACGCCCAAGCGATATCAATTTGAGAACGATAATTAAGCGGACGATCTCTTCAGGCAGGGCATCACCCACGCCGCAGCAATGCGACAGGATTAAATTGCGTTGCAGTCGGGTGGTTTGCTGTGCGGCAATCCGGGTACTGGCCAATTTGCCAAACCCGGTATTGATACCGTACACATCATCATCGCCATTTGCCGCCTCTTTTACGATAGCAGCGGCTTGATCGACCCTGGTTTTACAATCCGGATTGATCTCCGCTTTCGCTAAATTTCGGTAAATTCGTTCCAACTGGGCCAGGCTGACCTGCCCCGGGTTAAGCGTAATTGTGGCACTCATTTTGTTATCCTGCCAGGCGGTTAATAGTTGAATTAAATTGCTTAATTATGGCCTCCTGCATTTGGTGAACTCCGTCTGTAATGACTTTTACACCACCAACAAAGACATCTTTTACCGGGTTTTCGTTGCCTGAGAATATCCAGCTATCTAACAGGTCGTTTTCCTGCCTGCCGCACAAACGAGGATGATCGGTGTCTAAAACAATTAAATCAGCACGATAACCAGCCTCAATTTTTCCGGTCGCCCTCGCGGTGGCCTGAGCCCCTCCAGCCAGAGCGTTAAGATAAAGAAAAGCACCCGTGCTGGACAGTGGTTTTGAATTAATGAAGTTTCGCTGCTTGCTTAGCAAACGTTGGCCATATTCCAGCCAACGTAACTCCTCGACCGGGCTTATTGATATATGGCTATCCGAGCCAATTCCCCATCGGCCCCGTGCAGGAAAATAGGTTTCTACATCAAAAAAACCATCCCCCAAATTCGCTTCGGTGGTTGGACATAAGCCGGCTACCGCACCCGAATGAGCAAGCTTGTGCGTTTCTTCACGCGACATATGAGTGGCATGAATTAAACACCAGGAATGATCAACATCAAAATGGTTGAATAACCATTCAACCGGTTTTTGTTTACTCCATGCCAGACAATCTTCAACTTCTTTTAATTGCTCTGCCACATGTATATGGATGACTTCGTATTCGCAACCGCCTAAAACATGTTGTAAAAGTTCCCGGTTAATGGCCCGCAAGGAGTGTGGAGCAATGCCAAGCACAGCATTACCTGAGCCTGTGATTTGAGTCTCCAGGCTTTCTACAATTTTTATAAAGCCATCCGCGTCGTTTAAAAACCTTTTCTGCCCTGCACCCGCCACTTGTGAACCGAAACCGCCAAAGCCATACAAAACTGGCAACGCCGTAAACGCAATACCCGTATTTTGCGCAGCATATAGGCACTGTTTAGTAATTTCAGCCCTGTCCTGATAGGGCTTACCCTTGACATCATGATGCAGATACTGGAATTCCCCGACACCGGTGTAGCCAAACTTAAGCATCTCAAGATATAGTTGATTGGCGATGGCATAAATATCATCGGGTTCAATCTTTTCAAGGTAGTGGTACATCACCTTGCGCCAGGTCCAGAAGCTATCTTTAGAATTTTGCGCACGCGAGCTTTTTTCAGCTAAACCCGCCATTGCCCTTTGATGAGCATGCGAGTGGAGATTAGAAATTCCAGGGATTAGCGCCCCATTGAGAATTTCACTATTTTTCCCCGGTTTCTGCTCCGACTGTGCGCTAATAATCGTGCCGGAATGATCGATATGAATAAGCACATTGCTCGCCCAGCCATCGCTGAGCAGGGCGCTCTGGACCCAGACAGAATTGTGCAACGTTTCCTTCATATCAATAATACTCGTTTTAGATTTGCAACTTTACCATAGCGACTATATACTTGTATATACAAGTATAGGGGTCTCTATTCCAGCCACATGCCAAATAAGCTTATTACCAACGCGACGCTTGCGACCATGCAAGATGATCAATCTTACGGTTTGATTCCATCGGCTGCGATTGCAATCAGAGGTAACAATATTGAATGGCTTGGCCCGATGTCTTCAATTCCGCGAAGGTTTACTGGCCAGTCAGTTGAACGTCTCGATTGCGGTAATCGCCTGATAACACCCGGATTAATTGATTGTCATACGCATCTTGTCTATGCAGGCGACCGCGCCTCGGAATTTGAACAGCGCCTGCAAGGCGCGAGTTATGAAGAAATAACCCGTCGCGGAGGCGGGATTAGTTCAACGGTAAAGCAAACCCGGGCAGCCAGTCAGGAAGCGCTTTATACCCGGGCTAATTCCCGGTTAAGCGGATTAATGAATGAAGGCGTCACTACGCTCGAAATCAAATCCGGTTACGGGCTGGATTGTGATAATGAGATAAAAATGCTTGAGGTTGCCAGGCAATTGGCTGAAACCAGGCAGATTCGAATTCAAAAAACCTTACTTGCTGCGCATGCCGTGCCCCCGGAGTATTTCGATCAAAAAGATGCGTATATAGACCATGTTTGCAATGACATCCTGCCCGCTGCGTTTGAAGCAGGTTTAGTTGATGCCGTGGATGGATTTTGCGATGAAATTGCATTTTCAGTCGAGCAAATGGAACGCGTATTCGATAAAGCACAATCCCTGGGTTTAGCGTTAAAATTGCACACTGAGCAGCTAAGTTATTCCGGGGGCGCGGCTATGGCTGCGCAAAGAGGTGCTTTATCGGTTGATCATCTTGAGCATCTTCGCCCCGGTGAAGCATCGCTTTTAGCCACCCATAATACCGTCGCTGTATTGTTACCCGGTGCTTTTTATACGCTTAAAGAAACGATAGTGCCCCCAATTCAGGCCCTGAGAGAGCACAAGGTTTCGATGGCAATCGCCACAGATTTAAACCCCGGGTCGTCGCCCCTTAATTCCCTGTTACTGGCTATGAATATGGCCTGCACTCTTTTCTCCCTGACGCCAGTAGAGGCGCTCGCCGGCACCACCATTAGCGCGGCTAAAGCCCTGGGAATGGACAAGGTAATTGGCAGCCTTGAAGTTGGAAAGTCGGCAGACCTGGTGATTTGGGATACCGACAATCCGGCAATGCTGGCGTATCAAATCGGTGCTAACCCCTGCCTCAGCACGATGATTTCCGGGAAATGGCGCAAACATACATTACGGGATAACGCCTGAACATGAACATGAACATGAACATGAACATTACGAACGACAGTAATACGAAATTTCTGGTTAACAAAAGTTCTGCGCAGCCTTTGTACCAGCAAATCAAGGATATGATCAACGCCAATATTGATCGCGGAACATGGCGCTCCGGTCAAAAGCTCCCATCGGAAAACGAATTAGTTATTTTGCTGGAGGTCTCGCGCATGACAGTGCATCGCGCATTACGGGAATTGAACATCGAAGGCGTGCTAAAAAGAGTGCACGGCCTGGGTACTTTCGTTTCTGAGAAGCCGCGACACGCCAGCCTGATTCAGCTCAAAGATATTTCCAGCGAAATACAGGATCAGGGGCAAACACACTCATCGAAGGTGATAACACATCTAAAGATAAAGGCCGCGGCCACAATAGCGGAAGAAATGCAACAGGCTCAAAACAGTGAAGTCTACTTCCTGAAAGCGATTCATTTTCAGGATGAGGAGCCAATTCAATTAGAGGAGCGATATGTGAATCCTCTGCTCGTTCCTGATTTTATGAATATCGATTTTACGGCTCAAACATCCACCCGGTATTTAATGGAGCTATTCAGGCCGGATGAAATGGAACATCGCGTTAAGGCCATCATGCCCGATAGCAAAACACGCAATTTATTGAAAATGGATGAATTACAACCCTGCCTGAAATTATCCCGTCGCACCTGGAAAAATAACCAGGTAGTCACCTATGTCACGATGATTTACCCGGGAGATCGCTACGACCTGACGGCAAAGTATTTAACCAATGATTATCAAATCGTAAACCATTGAGGCAGATAACAAAATGACATCAACCCGAATTGACACCAGCCGCACGATTCGTGCACCCAGAGGAACCGAATTAAACTGCAAAAGCTGGCTGACTGAAGCAGCTTATCGCATGATTCAAAACAATCTTGATCCGGATGTGGCGGAAAAACCGGAGGAGCTAATAGTATACGGGGGCATCGGAAAAGCGGCACGCAACTGGGAATGCTTCGATCAAATCCTGCAAAGCCTGAAACAGCTTGAAGATGATGAGAGCCTTTTGATTCAATCCGGCAAACCCGTGGGTGTATTTAAAACACATGCCGATGCGCCAAGAGTGTTGATTGCCAATTCTAATCTGGTGCCCCACTGGGCGACCTGGGAGCATTTTAATGAACTGGACCGTAAAGATTTGATGATGTTCGGGCAGATGACGGCAGGCTCATGGATATATATCGCCAGCCAGGGCATCGTTCAGGGAACCTATGAAACCTTTGTTGAGGCGGGCAGGCAGCATTTTAATAGTGATGCCCGGGGAAAATGGATTCTCACGGCAGGCCTGGGTGGTATGGGCGGGGCGCAACCACTTGCGGCAACCATGGCCGGATTTTGCGCATTATGTATCGAATGCGATGAAAGCCGGATTGACTACAGGCTTAGAACTAATTATCTGGATAAAAAAACCCACTCGCTGGAGCATGCCCTGCAAATTATTAGTGAAGCGTGCGCCAGGGGTGAGGCGGTTTCAGTCGGCCTGTTAGGTAACGCGGGAGAACTGGTTCCGCAGATGTTAGAGCAGGGTATAAAACCCGACCTGGTGACCGATCAAACTTCAGCTCATGACCCCGTTCACGGATATTTACCGATCGGCTGGACCATGGAACACTGGCTGGAGCAACAAAAAAGTAATCCCGATCACGTGGCCGCAGAAGCACGCAAATCAATGGCAATACACGTAGAAGCTATGCTGGGTTTTCATCATCAGGGCATTGCAACCGTCGATTACGGTAATAATATTCGCCAGGAGGCCAAAAACATGGGCATTAAAAATGCTTTTGATTTCCCCGGTTTTGTGCCCGCCTATATCAGGCCCCTATTCTGTAAAGGTATCGGACCCTTCCGCTGGGTAGCGCTCTCGGGTGACCCGGAAGATATCTATAAAACCGATCAAAAAGTCAAAGAACTCATTCCCGATGATCCGCATCTGCATCATTGGCTGGATATGGCACAACAACGAATCAGTTTTCAGGGCTTACCCGCACGTATTTGCTGGGTAGGCCTGGGTCAGCGCCACCGTTTGGGTTTAGCCTTTAACGAAATGGTTGCCAGCGGCGAGCTCAAGGCACCCGTTGTAATCGGCCGGGATCACCTGGACTCCGGCTCTGTAGCCTCCCCTAATCGTGAAACAGAAAGCATGAAAGACGGTTCCGATGCGGTTTCGGATTGGCCCCTGTTAAACCTGCTTTTAAATACCGCCTCCGGCGCGACCTGGGTATCGTTCCACCACGGCGGAGGCGTCGGCATGGGATATTCACAGCACGCTGGTGTCGTTATATGCTGTGATGGCTCGCAGCAAGCAGCAAAACGCATAAAGCGTGTACTTTGGAATGACCCTGCGACGGGCGTGATGCGCCATGCTGACGCAGGCTATGAAACAGCCATTCAGTGCGCAAAAGAAAATAATCTTAACTTACCCGGCATCCTAAACTAATGAAATACGTAAACTGGACACGTATGGAAGACGGCACCAAAGAAGAATTCGACCTGATCATGGATCTCGAAGAAAGGGCCAATGCCGATTTAGTCGACCGGGTACTTGAACACCTCAAATTGCTGGACGTGGATTGGGGTGGCTATCGCATTAATCGCTATCAACACAGCCTTCAATCTGCAACCCGGGCCTACCATGATGGAGCGGATGACGAGATGATTGTGGCAGCACTGTTGCACGACATTGGTGATACCATCTCGCCATACAACCACGGTGAATTGGCTGCAGCCATACTCAAACCCTATGTTTCAGAGCGAGTACACTGGATCGTGGCAAATCACGCTACGTTTCAGGGATACTATTACAATCACCATCTGGGCGGCGACCGCAACGCTCGGGATCGTTTCAAAGATCATGCATGGTATGGCGATTGCGTATATTTTTGTCATCACTATGATCAAAATTCGTTTGATCCAGATTACGAGACAAAATCACTCGATTTTTTTGAACCCTATGTTCGGCGCCTATTTAATGGTAAAAATACACACCTTGAACTAAACCTGGCAGCCGAATAATTCACCAATGACATATTCACCTAATCAAACACCATCATTTCGCGAACTACATAAACCTGGAGTTCCATTCGTATTGGCAAACGTCTGGGATTCTGGCTCGGCCAAACTATTTGCCGCTCTGGGCGCGCAAGCCCTGGCGACTACTTCAGCCGGCTACGCCTTTACCTTAGGCGTAAAAGATATGGGTGAAATCACGCGCACACAGTCGCTTAAACACGCGCATGAATTAGCAAGCGCAACCAATTTACCCCTTAGCGCAGATCTTGAAAATGGATATGGTCACTCGCCAGTCGACGTCGCTGAAACGATTCGAATGGCAAGCAAAGCCGGAATCGCCGGATGCTGCATCGAGGATACGGCATTGCCCGAAAAAACGCCGTATGATTTTGATTTTGCGGTAGAACGTATCAGCGCTGCGGTTGATACAGCTCGCTCACTCGATGAAGATTTCGTGCTTACCGCACGTGCCGATGGCGTGATGACTGGCCAGTACGATACGGATGAAGCGATCCGACGTATTCAGGCCTTTGAGGCTGTTGGTGCTGACGTCCTATATGTTCCATTGCCGCCTTCGATGGACGATCTGGCGCGTATTTGCAGCTCGGTGAAGAGACCGGTTAATGCTTTGGCAGCGGGGCCATTTGCAAAATACACGATCACTGAATTCGCTAATATAGGCGTCGCCCGAATCTCTCTTGGTTCTGCTATGGCGCGCGTAACCCACGCCACGATTGTGCAATCTGCAAAAGAAATTTTTAGCGAGGGTGATTTCTCTTCTTTTCTAAATGGAATGGGTGGCGATGAAGTAGAAAGCCTGTTCGATTCAATAAAATAAGTTATTCCAGTTTAAAAGACACCCGTGCCAGTGCAATATTTGATAAACACATACCTCACGATATGATCGTAGTAAAAACCAAAATATGGCGACCCACCCTGTTCTTTCTGATTCTGAGCGTGTTAGCGGTTGAAAATATCTATGCTGCACCGAACGGCGAACAACTGTATTCGGAGCATTGCATAGCCTGTCACGGCACCCATGGTGCGGGTGGCATTGGATTACCACTGATCGCACAGACCCTGGGCGCTGTGACGGATAAATATATATACAAAACCGTGCGATACGGGCGCCCGGGACGGATTATGCCGGCCTATCCCACGCTAAGCGATGCACAAATCAACGCAATCATTATCTATCTGAGAAGCTGGGCGCCGCAACATGAAATAGTGGCTAGAACTGCCACAGGTGACGCTGACAGCGGAAATAATTTGTTTGAAAAATATTGCATCACCTGCCATGGAAAAGATGGATCAGGCGGTGACGGCACCGGTGTTACGTTTTCACGGCCACGAAGCTTCGGCATAATGCCACCGGCCCTAAACAACCCGGGGTTTCTGAAAGCTGCTTCCGACAGCGTGATACGACATACGATTAGTAATGGCAGGCTTGATACTCAGATGCCCGCATTTTCTGAGTTGCTGTCATCACAGGACATCGATGACATCATTTTATATATCCGGACTTTCGAGAATCAGCAAAAATACGTGGCTCCAGTAAAAGGTCCTGCATCCTTAATATTCGCTTCACCATACGATTACGAAACTACGGTTCAACGCGTCCGTGAGGCTTTGAAAGGTAATAACTTTCGGGTTTTTGGAGATCGTTATCTGGAACAGGGTTTAACTGATTTCGAAGAACA
>JAUVBY010000042.1 GCA_030590945.1 Gammaproteobacteria bacterium
AGGAAGAAAACGGTAAACCTGCGAATAAAGCCAAACGTGAAGAACTGATTGGCTGGACGCTGGCCAATGTGCGTGGAACGGTACAGGCAGATATCCTTAAGGAAGACCAGGGGCAAAACACCTGTATTTTTTCTACCGAATTTGCGCTTAAATTAATGGCGGATATTCAGGAATATTTTGTTGAAAACAAGGTACGTAATTTCTATTCGGTTTCCATTTCCGGCTATCATATCGCAGAAGCGGGGGCCAATCCGATTTCACAAATGGCGTTTACCTTGTCGAATGGCTTTACCTACGTAGAGGCCTACCTGGCGCGCGGCATGCACATTGATGATTTCGCGCCCAATCTGTCGTTTTTCTTCAGTAACGGCATGTGCCCGGAATACACCGTAATGGGACGCGTAGCACGGCGTATCTGGGCGGTGACCATGCGCGACAAATACGGCGCGAACGCGCGCTCGCAAAAGCTCAAATACCACATCCAGACCTCCGGGCGTTCGCTGCACGCGCAGGAACTGGATTTCAACGATATTCGCACCACGCTACAAGCGCTGATTGCGGTTTACGATAATTGTAACAGTTTGCACACCAACGCCTTTGATGAAGCGATTACTACGCCTACGGGCGAGTCGGTGCGTCGCGCACTGGCGATCCAGATGATCATTAATCAGGAATGGGGTTTGTCGATGAATGAAAACCCTAACCAGGGTAGCTTTATTATCGACGAGTTGACCGAATTGGTAGAAGAAGCGGTATTGCAGGAGTTTGAACGTATTTCGGAACGTGGAGGGGTGCTGGGCGCCATGGAAACCGGTTATCAGCGTGGCAAGATTCAGGATGAATCGATGGAATATGAAAAACGCAAACACGATGGCAGCTTGCCGATCATTGGTGTGAACACGTTTTTAAACCCGAATGCAGATGCGTCCGCGCAGACCGTGGAGCTTGCGCGCTCGACCGATGAGGAGAAGCAGCGGCAAATTTCACACCTCAACGATTTTCACCAGCGCCATAAACAAGAAGCAGAAATTGCCCTGGCGAATATGAGACAGGCAGCGATTGCAGGTGAAAATATATTTAAGGAGCTGATGCGCGCGGTACGCGTATGCTCGCTGGGACAATTGAGTGATGTTTTGTACGAGGCGGGTGGGCAGTATCGGAGGAATATGTGAAATTTAGCGCATCCACCATGGTATTTAATCTAAAAGGTTGAAAAAATGACAATCAAAACAGTCGGCGTGATAGGCGCCGGAACGATGGGAAACGGCATCGCGCAGGTGTTCGCGTCCAGCGGCTTTAAAGTGATCATGCAGGATATAAGCGACGAGGGGTTAAAGCATGGCATGACAAGCATAGCGGGTAGTCTTGATCGCTTGATCAAAAGCGAAAAAATCACTGAAGCGGATAAAGTTTCAACGCTTGAACGGATTACAGAAACCGCTGAGCTGTCGAGCATGAAGGGTGCTGATCTGGTGGTTGAAGCGGCCAGCGAGAATTTTGAAATTAAAACGCAGGTGTTTGCAGAGCTGGACAAAATTTGCAAACCAGAGGCGATCCTGGCTTCAAATACATCATCCATATCGTTGACCAAAATTGCTGCGACGACTAATCGCGCAGATAAAGTGATTGGTATGCATTTTATGAACCCGGTGCCACTGATGAAACTCATCGAAGTAATCCGGGCATTACAGACTAGCGACGAAACCTGTGCGGTGGTCGAAGGCCTGGCTGAAAAACTGGGCAAAACCGCATTGATGGCCAACGACAGCCCGGGTTTTGTAGCCAACCGTATTCTGGTACCAATGATCAATGAGGCGATTTTTACCTTGCACGAAGGGGTGGCTACCGTGGAAGCCATCGATGAAATCATGAAGCTGGGTATGAATCATCCGATCGGCCCGCTTGCGCTGGCTGATCTAATCGGGCTGGATGTGCTGTTATCCATTACGCGCGTGCTGCAAAATGAAACAGGGGATCCCAAATTCCGGCCTTGCCCGTTGCTGATTAAAATGGTCGATGCGGGATATCTGGGACGCAAAGCGGGTAGAGGTTTTTACGAGTATTAAAAATTATGAACAAAAATTATGAAAATATTATCCTGGAGTCGCTGAACAACGGTATTTATTGTTTGACAGTCAACCGTCCAAAGCAGATGAATGCCCTGAACCAGGCAACGATCGCAGAAATCACGGCCGCAATCGCAGTGGTTAAAGACAACGCACGGGCGAGAGTGCTGCTGTTTACCGGTGCCGGCGAAAAAGCTTTTATTGCGGGCGCGGATATTAGCCAGTTTAAGGGCCTTAGTTCACTGGACGCCAGAGAGCTGGGTTTGGCCGGGCAAAATATCGCGCGTCAGCTGGAACAACTGGATATCCCGGTTATTGCGGTGGTGAATGGCTTTGCCCTTGGGGGCGGTTGTGAATTAGCGATGGCTTGTGACTGGATCATCGCCTCTGATAACGCTAAATTTGGCCAGCCGGAAATCAATCTCGGCATCATGCCGGGCTTTGGTGGCTCTCAGCGCCTGATGCGCCTGGTGGGCAAGGCGATGGCGATGGAGTTGTGCATGACCGGTCGTATGGTCGATGCCGAAGAGTCCAGCCGACTGGGGCTGGTGAACCAGGTATATGCCAGAGGTGAATTGATGGATGCGGCGATGAAGCTTGCAACCACGTTGTCCCAGAAAGCACCGATTGCACTTAAATTCATAAAACAGGTATTGCGAGACGGGCAGAATATGAGTCTTGATAATGCCTGCACGCTGGAAGCAGAATTATTCTCTTTATGTTTTTCTACCGAAGATCAGGAAGAGGGGGTGGCGGCGTTTCTGGAAAAGCGCTCAGCTAAGTTCAAAGGAGCTTGAGTGAATTATTTCCCTATTTAATAGAGGGTGTCGTAAAAGCGCCCCTCTTTATCAAAGAGGGGTTGGGGGAGATTTGAATAGGTGTGCAACGCTGGGACGTTTCGAGTTATCCCGCCAGTTCTAATCCCCCTCAGTCCCCCTTTGCAAAAGGGGGAGGCTGAAGTAAATATTTGTAATCATATATATACAATGAAGCTGACTAGCATCGAGCAATCAAGGAGCTCTGTTATCGTTTCAACCATTCGCGCAATATATTTTTCTGAATTTTGCCAGTAGCGGTTTTGGGTAGCTCGCCAAATATTACCTTTTTAGGTTTTTTAAAACGTGCCATGTTGTCAGCGCAAAAATCAATCAGCTCGGATTCGGTGGCGGTTTGATCAGGCTTGAGCTCTACGAATGCACAGGGCACTTCTCCCCATTTATCATCGGCCATTGCGACAATCGCCGCCTCGCCAACAGCGGGGTGTTTATACAAGATATTTTCAACTTCAACGGAGGAAATATTTTCACCACCCGAAATGATCATGTCTTTAGCCCGGTCCCTGATCTGGATATATCCATCTTCATGTATTACAGCCAGGTCGCCACTGAAAAACCAGTCGTCCTTAAAAACCTTTGAATTAGCACCGGGGTCTTTCAGGTAACCTTTCATGATGGTATTCCCGCGGATGACGATTTCGCCTATTGCTTCAGCATCCCGGGCAACGGTTGCGCCGGTTTTCGGGTCGATGACATCGACCGCTTCGGTCATGGCGAATCTTACGCCCTGGCGTGCTTTTAATTCGGCCTGTTTTTCTATGCTCTGCTCTGCCCAGTCGTCTTGCATAGCTGAATGCAGGATATGACCGTAGCTCTCGGTCAGGCCGTAAACGTGTACCACATCGAAGCCAAACTGGTTCATGCTTTCGAGTACTTTTGCGGGAGGCGGGGCGCCTGCAGTCATCACCTTGATTGTACGATCAAATATTTTCTGTTCAAATTTCGGCGCATTGGCCAACATATTGAGAATGATGGGTGCGCCGCCAAAGTGCGTAATCTCGTGTTGCTCGACTAAATCGAACAATAGCTTCGGAGAGAACGCACGTATGCAAACGATAGTGCCGCTTACTGCCGCCATGGTCCAGACGTGGCCCCAGCCATTACAGTGAAACATGGGCACGGTATACAGGTATCTGGGGTGTTGAGGCAGGGCCCAGGAAATAACAGTGCCCATGGCCATAAGGTAAGAACCGCGATGATGATAGACAACACCCTTGGGAAGGCCGGTTGTGCCAGAGGTATAATTCAGCGCCAGCGCTTGCCATTCATCATCAGGACCTGGCCAGTTAAAATTTTCATCACCCTGTTCGACCAGGTCTTCATAGAGACTGTATTGGGTATTTTCTGGCAGGCCTGGTTTTTCGCTCGCATCAGCATCATCGATGATGATGATTTCGGGTGATACTTCAGTCGATAAAAGCGCTTGTTGCAGAACAGGCCATAATTGGCGATCAACAAAAACCAGCTTTGATTCTCCGTGATCGAGAATATACGCTACGGTTGATGCATCCAGACGAGTATTAATGGTGTTAAGAACGGCGCCAGCCATGGGAATTGAGAAATGGCTTTCCACCATTTCCGGGGTGTTGAATGCAAAGACTGAAACCGTATTGTTTTTGCCAATACCGCGTGCGTTCAGACTCGAAGCAATACGAGTGCAACGGGAACGTGTTTCAGACCAGGAATAACGGCGCTGGTTATAGAGTATAGATTCTCGATGCGGGTAGATGTCAGCGTTGCGGTGGAGAAAGAAGATCGGCGTCAGTGTTACAAAATTGGCTGAATTTTGCGGTAATTGATCGTATTCTATAGTCATCGTTAGCTAGGAGTCTGTTGGGCTTGGCTGTTTTGGAGCAAAATTCACGAGATCGAATAAAATGAGTTTATCATGTGAGAAGAATGGTCGTTCCATTTGACGATCATGATAGATTCAGTTTATCGATATTCGTGGCCAAACCTGTTAAAACGAGGGAACGAAACATGCTAAGCCCGACAGACTCCTGATATATTTAGTTTCTAATTGTCAAACCGTCATCCAGCATGGAATCTATCCTGGCGCGAGTGGCTTCGCTCGCAACCAGCTTTAGGAATGAACGGCGCTCAGCGTCATACAAATCTCGTTCTGACCATTGTGTACCCGCCTCAATTTCACCGCCGGTTACAATTCTCGCCAGTTCAGTGCCAACGACAACGTCATGCGGCATGAGTGCCCCCTGTTTTTCTGCGCTGACCAGCCACTCAGTCATATCATTAAATAGTGTTTTGCCAGGCATACTCAAAGGTGGGCGCGAGAATATTTTCTGGCCTGAGGGTTCATCAATCGCATGCATGGATAGAGCCAGCAAACGGTCTCGGTTCATTAAATAATGATCATTTTCTCTTAACATGGCGAGATCTTTTGCAATTATTGGTGAGCTGGCGGTTTTCCCATAGCCCAGATTCATGAAGGCTTTCCAGCAGGCTGCTGAGATGTCATCACCGCATTGCAAATTATCAACCCAACGGTAAAGGGTTTCCTTGCAGCCGCCACCTGATGGCACTAATCCGACCATAGACTCAACCAGTCCCATGGTTGAATTGGCGTGGCAAATCACCTGTTTGGCATGAAGGACCACTTCAAAGCCACCACCAATGGATAAACCAACGGGTGCGGCAACAACCGGAAACCGGGCATTTGCCATGGCATGAGCTGTATTCTGAAAGTGGTTCAGGAACTGATCCAAACCTTCCATGTCTTCTCTGCGAAAAAATTCACGAACAAGCTGCAAATTCACCCCGCAGGAGAAATGCTGAGCATCGTTATGCACGATCAGCCCCCTTAAACCTTTGTTTTCAACGGCGTTGCTGGCATCGTCCAGAATGGCCATGGAATCTCCGTCCAGCGCATTGGCCTTGCTGTGGAATTCGACTAGTGCAATGCCATCCAGATCAAACCAGCTGGCTACGGCACAGTCATTTTCCGGTTTGAGCGTTTGTCGCATTTCACTGAAACGGATAATGCCTTTAGGGCGGTTGACCGGTGCCCAGCGTTGGCCGATCAAGCGTGTTTGCAGCTGACCAGGTTGTGATCGGTAGAAACTGGAATTTGCAGCTTCTGCAAGAAACGGAGGTGCCGATCTTTGATCTCGATTGAGCCGCATTAAAAAGTAGTCGATGCCGATTTCATCAAGCATTTCGAACGGACCTTTGATCCAGTTGTATCCCAGCTTCATCGCGTCATCGATAGCCAGCGGATTTTCCCCGACTTCAGGAATAAGAGAAGCGGCATAACAAAGAGTTTGTGATAAAACTGACCAGGCAAATCGCCCATGTACGCTATCATCATCGAGCAGGGATTTAACCCCGTTAAGTTCAGCATTTTTCGCAATGGGTAAATCCAGGCGGGAAGCAGCCTGATAAGTCCCATCATTTAAATTGAGTACTTCACGTTTACCTTCATTGTTTTGGCGATAAAATCCCTGCCCCATTTTGTTGCCAGTTTGCCCGTTTTCGATCATGCGGGTCATCAATGGAAGTTTCGCTGAAAATTGATGGAAGGCGTCGTCCTGCGGTAAAATTTTGACCAGGCTTTGAACCACGTCGGACATTAGATCGATGCCAATCAAGTCATACAGACCGAATACACCGGTTTTGGGAATACCCATTGGGCGACCGAACAGAGCATCAGCCTCCATGGGCGACAAGCCTAAGTCAAACGCAGTGTGCAATGCACATTGAATCGCAAAAACGCCCACGCGATTGCCCAGGAAGCCCGGCGTATCAAGGCAGGGCACAACGCCCTTGCCCAGTTGCTGTTCACAAAAGTCTGCCAGCGTGTCGATGATGGCGGGATCGGTATCTATGCCGTGTACCAACTCCAGCAGTCGCATAAAACGAACGGGATTAAAAAAGTGAGTGATGGCAAATCGTTTGCGGAAGGACTCAGGCATGTCTTCTACCAGTAACCGAATCGGGATGGTGGAAGTATTCGAACTGATGATGGTGTGCGGTCGGCATACCTGGTCCAGTCGGTGATAAAGATCTTTTTTGATATCCAGTCGCTCGACCACCGCTTCCGCCACCCAGTCACAATCAGCCAGCTGATCAAAATCATCCCGCGTATTGCCGAGATGAATAAACGACTCCGCCTGTTTGCTCATTAATCCCGGTTGATCAGGGTTTCGTAATCGTTCCAGGCCTCGCTCCGAAAGGGCATTCGGCTTATCAGCACCAGGCAGATCCAGTAACCAGACTTCAATGCCTGCATTTGCGACTTGACCCGCGATACCACTGCCCATGGTGCCTGCGCCGATAACGACCACTTTGTTAATTGTCATGTGAATTTACTTTTAAGGCTTTTTTGAGGGTTTTATTGAACTGATAAAAGCGCTTAAGGCTTTTAGGCATTGTTTTGGGGCTTCCATCGGCAGCATGTGCCCGTAGTTTTCGATGACAGAGACAGTAGCACTGAGCTGTTTCGCCAGTGACTTTCCGGCGCTTAGCGGTGTCATCCGGTCCTTGCCAGCGAGGATAAGTTGGCAGGGCACATTCAGTGTGTCTGCTACAGTTTCGCCGCGGCTATAATTAGCACAGGCCTGTAGATCTAAAGCCAATGGGTTTTGCGCCATTATTTGTTGTCCTATCGCAATAGGCTGCATCCCTGGAACAGCGCTGATACCCATTTGAGCTCTATGACCAAAACCCCACTGAAGCATTAATGCCGCTGCATTGGCTGCAGATGTTTTTGCGGCTTCAATTAAAGCAGGATTAACCGGTATCGCCGCAGCAGCGCCAATTCCGCTTAGTGATAAAACACATTCAGGTATCTGATGCGCCAGTTCCATAGCACATAAAAAGCCTTGCGAATGTCCAACCACATGAGCATGCACGACTCCGCTGGATTTTAAAAAATCACCAAGCCACGATCCCATGGTTTCAATCGATTCGAGGGGTTCGCCGGAAGATAAACTGTGCCCGGGCAGGTCAGGTGCCAGAACCGAAAAACCATTGTAAGCAAACCAGCGTGTCTGCAATGCCCAGCTTCGATGGTCCAGGCCACTGCCGTGGATGAATAATACCGTGGGTAAACTGGCGTCAAACTCCTTTCCGCCGGTGGCTGCATACGTTTCTTTAGTATTTACCTGAATCTTCATTTGGATATCCCGGTGGCCGATTGAATCGCTTGAGCCGCTTTAAAACCGCGGGCAAAATCGGATTTGATATCAGCGATATCTTCAATGCCGACCGATACACGAACCATGTCTTCACTGATGCCGGCATCTACCATGGCTTGTGCGTCCAGCCGTGAATGGGTTGTGCTGCCAGGGTGTAAAACCAGCGTCCGGGAATCACCGACATTGGCGAGATTGGACGACAGTTGCAAGGCATTGATAAATGCGGCGCCACCGGCACGGCCACCGGTTACACCGAAGCACAACATCGATCCCGCTCCTTTTGGGAATAATTTTTCGGCGATTTCATGACTGGGGTTAGTCTCCAAATCAGGGTGATTCAGCCACACTACCTGTGACTGATCTTGTAACCATTGCAGTAACAGGCGGGTATTTTTTACATGATGTTTCATACGCAGGTTCAGGGTTTCAATGCCCTGTAAAATTAAAAATGCACTATGCGGACTGAGTGCAGCGCCGATGTCGCGCATCGATTCGGCACGGATTTTCATGACCAGGGCAGATGGGCCGAATTCTTCCCAGAATCGGATACCATGAAAAGGCGCGTAGGGTTCTGTTAGTTCAGGAAAACGTCCGCTGGCCTGCCAGTCAAAATTCCCACCGTCGACGATAACGCCACCAACCGCAGTGCCGTGGCCGCCCATCCATTTGGTCATAGAGTGCACTACTACGTTGGCACCAAAATCGATCGGGCGACACAAACTAGGTGTGGCAAAGGTTGCATCTACGACCAATGGCAGTCCATTTTCATTGGCTATGGAACTGATTTGGGTAATATCGGCAACTTCAAGGCCCGGATTGCCAATCGACTCACAAAACACCAGTTTGGTATTGGGTTGGATAGCGTTTCTGAGGGCCTGTTCATCATTAATCGGCACGAAACTGGTACTGATACCCAGTCGTTCGAGAGTATGGCGTAACAGGGTGGCGGTTGAACCATAAATTTGAGTGGCTGAAACGATATGATCCCCCGCCGAACACAGCGTCACAAATGTCACAAACAAGCTGCTCATTCCAGAAGCTGTGCATATCGCGCCGCTGCCACCTTCAAGCGCAGCGATACGTTGCTCTAACACCGCAACAGTCGGGTTGGTGATACGGCTATAAATATGCCCGCCCTGTTCAACATTAAATAAAGAAGAGGCGTCGCTGACGCTTTCGAATACATAGGATGTGGTTTGATAAATGGGTACAGCGCGCGAACCAAAATCGCTTTCCGGAACATAGCCGCTATGCAGGGCAATCGTGTCGGGTTTTAAAAAAGAGGATTGACTCATGTTTATTGATCCTGTCGTGGTGATGTTAGTTCTCGAAATCAAATGGCAGCTCGCAGATTCGGCCTGATATCCCATCAATTTCAATTAAGGAATGGTGCTGCAGATACTCGCGTTGGAGCATCGCAAAAGCCAGGTGTTTCTCATGTTTGGGTGACCAGACTTCTGATGTGATGTTCCCTATGACTTGATTCAGGAAAGATATTTTTGTTTCGGTGAATGTCATTTTCCGGTCAAACATTAAACCGATGAGCTGGTTTTTATGATGGCCTTTCAGGGCGGTTAATTTGGCATGACTGAGAGACTCAATATCTGCATCAAGATTGATATAGGCATCAAGTCCGCATTCAAACGGATTATTTTCGCCGCTTATATCACCGCCAAAGGACAGCAGGCCGCTCTCGATTCGTTCAATTGTATTTGGGCAACCAGCCCGGACATTTAAATCCCGTCCCTGACGAAACAGCTCATCCCACAAGGGTTCAGCCAGGCCTGCATTATTGAGGTATATCTCAAACCCGCCCTGTTTACTCCAGCCTGATCGAGCCACCAGCATTTTCTGGTTCTGAAAATGCAGCATTTTCCCTCTGAAAAAGCGAATTGATTTGATTTCGTCTCCAAATACCCTTGCCATCAGCTGTTCAGCTTTTGGACCTTGTACAGCAAGTGGCCAGACATCAGGTTCATTTACAGTGACATCCAGGCCATAGCCTGTCGCAAGCCCTTTGGCCCATAAACCAACATCGCTATCGGCGATGGATAACCACCAATGCTGTTTAGTATGTTTTATCGCGATTGGATCATTGATGATGCCACCATCAATGTCGCATAGCGGGACATACAAACACTGCAATTCTTGAGCGCGACTGATATCACGTGGCGTCATCAATTGAACCAGCCGCTGACTATCAGGGCCTTTAATTTCAACTTGTCGTTCACAGGCCACGTCCCAGACTTGTACATGCTCGCAGAGGTGCCAGTAGTCTGCCTCAATACTTTCGAAAACGGCAGGTAAAAGCATACGATTGTAAACCGCGTAAGATTTCACTCCGGCTGCCTCGACCCGGCGGGTGAAAGGAGTGGAACGGGTTCTTTTAGTGATGCTAAGTATTTTTTCGATCATATTTTTTGCAAGTTTAATTTTTGAACAGCTCTATATGTTGAATTATCTAAACCCTGCTCCTTTATCGGTGGCAACCTGGCCAGGTGGGATTGTAAAAACCATTTGTCGGTCACAATGCGCCTGGTAAACCAGTGTGTTTTCATAAGCTGACTGGCAAACATACGCTATAATCGCGTATGGCAACGTGCTCCAGCATGCCGACGGATACAAATACATCAAAGTATCCGTGTATATTGCGATAATCGTCCAAAATATACTCAAGCTGTTCACTCAGGTTTTCTTTTTCTGCACGAAAACGCGCGTATTTAATTTGTTTTTTCGAGATGTTATACGCTTTAACGTTTACCCCGTAGTGCTTCGCCATAAAACGCGCAAGGCCACCCCAGTCGCAGTCGGCTTCGACCACGGTATCCCCCGGCTTTAGTTCAAGTTTCCGACAAACGTGGTGTAACTTTGCTACCTGTGCCTGCTCCAGTGTCATATCCCGGTTCGGAAAATATGCGCAGGTGTATTGCATTTCTTCTTTGTCCAGCCAGAGTTTGTAATTTGTTTACCAGTAGACCATCGCATCACGATATATATCCGCCAAATTCGATTTAGTCACTTCCTTCGGCGAATTTACCAATAATCGTTGCTGTTTAAACGCACCGTTGACCAGCGCTGGAATATCCGCTTCGGTATAGTTGAGGTCTGTCAGGCCGTTGGGGATGTTGCATTCACGCATTAGCCCGGTCAAACGCGTGGCTAGTACTTCACCACCCTGGTTAACGTCTATACCTGACATGTCAGCGCCTAACGCCTGTGCTGCCTGCCAATGTCTTTTTGGCGACGCGGCGGCTGTAAAACGAAAAGCGGCGGGTGCGTTTACTACCACTGAAATGCCATGCGGGCACATACTGTGGTCTTTTGGCCAGCCCTGTGGGTAATAATCCTTTATTAAACCGGCTACAGAATAAGACATGCCGTGGGGTACGTGTACACCTGCATTGCCAAAGCTGATACCCGCGAGTGTAGCGGCGTACATCATCGCACTGCGTGCCTCTTTGTCTTCAGGATATTTTACCGAACGTAGCAGGTATTTCGCTGCCAGGCGGATGGCTTCCAGGCTGCCGGTGTCGCTGTGCGGATTTGCGCCCTGGTAGGGTGGGCGTAGTGCGGGATTAGTTTGCCTGGCGCGTTCAGTGAAAGGAACGGCGGTGTAACTCTCGATTGCATGTGTGAGCACATCAAAGCCGGTAGCGGCAGTGACCAGCGGTGGTAAGCCCCAGGTAAATGAAGGATCGATGATGCCCATATCCGGTTTCATCAAGGCTGAGGAAATACCGGTTTTTACCTGTTGTTCAACCAGATCGAATACCGCAACCCCGGTTGATTCACTTCCAGTACCGGAAGTAGTGGGGCAGGCGATATGCGGCATTAATTTTCCCGGAACCGGGATGGCCCTGCCAATTGGTTTGTTTACGTAATCGAGTAGATCAGCCGGATAGCAGTGCAGTAAATTTGCGGCCTTTGCAGTATCAATTACCGAGCCGCCGCCAATGGAAACCAGTCCATCGAACCGGCCCCCGTCCAGAAACTGAGTCGCGTCGTTGAATGATTGATCTGTGGGCTCTACGCGTGTTTGGCTGTAGGCCTGGTAGGATATGCCTGCATCATCCAGGGATTGAAGCGCAAGCGCGCAGGGTTCCAGATTAATTGTGATGGCATCAGTGAAGATGGCCGCATGGCTTATTTTCAGGCGTTGCACTTCGTAGGCGAGTTCCCGGGAGGCACCAACACCAAATTTTATGGGGCGCGGGTCGACGCTAAAAATAGTTTCGCCATTTTCCTGTTCTTTATAGTGCTCGCCAAACATCGATTCTTCTCCTTGTTATTTTATCTGTGTATTATACTGATAATGTGTTTTCCAGTATATTAGCGGGCCTGAAGGTCCGCTTCCCTGAAAAGTACCTACGCATTTGCCTGGTTGCATGGAACCGGGGCTTCATCCCGGCATATTAATTAAATTGCTTAACACCTATGAAAGATCTACTCGAAGAAAAAGTTACCTGTGTGCATCACTGGAATGACCGCCTTTTTAGCTTCCGTACCACGCGCAGCCCGGCTTTGCGCTTTAGAAATGGTGAATTCATCATGATTGGCCTGGAAGTGGATGGTAAACCGCTGATGCGCGCCTACAGCGTTGCCAGCGCGAATTATGAGGATGAGCTGGAGTTTTTCAGCATCAAGGTGCCCGACGGCCCGCTCACCTCACGTTTGCAGCACCTTAAAAAGGGCGATACGGTATTGATGAAAAACAAAGCGACAGGCACGCTGGTGCTGGACCGCCTGTTGCCGGGTAAGCGTTTGTATCTGATTTCAACGGGAACGGGTATGGCGCCGTTTCTGAGCATTATCAAAGATCCGGAAACCTACGAGGCTTACGACAAGGTTATTCTGACGCACGGGGTGCGTAATATTTCCGATTTAACCTATGAGAATCTGATTCTAAATACGTTGCCCAATCACGAATACCTGGAAGAAATGGTGCGTGATCAGCTGATTTATTATCCGACCGTGACACGCGAACCCTATCATACGCAAGGCAGACTCAATCGCTTGATCGAATCGGGAAAATTGTTTTCTGATCTTGGATTCCCGGATCCGACCCCGGAGGAAGACCGGTTTATGATCTGTGGAAGCATTCCACTAAATCGTGATATGACGGAGATACTAACCGCGCGAGGTTTTACAGAATCAAAAAGAGGTGAACGCGCGCACTTCGTGATTGAACGCGCTTTTGTCGAAAAATAGCTCTTGTGTCCTGCGGGGTATTTTATAATAGCCATAATTAAATTTATTTCAATTCATTTTGCACCCTGAAAAGGTACGCCACCAGAAGCCATGAATCACCAAATCGTAGAAACTCTGATCAAATCCGCCAATAAATTTTATAGCAAAAAGCTAAGCCCGAATCAGCGAGCGTTTATTGCTGATTACTACCATCGCCTGCCGAACGACGACTATAGTCCGACTGCGACTGCAACTGAAGAGCTGATTAGTGCAGCGCTGAAACACAGAGAGTTTGCTGCTATTCGTAAACCCGGCCAGACTTTGATCAGCGTGCGCAATATTGAATCAGGCCTGACCGATCCAGAGCCCTGTACGGTAATTGATCTGGTGACAAACGACCGACCATTTTTGGTCGATACTCTTACAATATTACTAAATAATAAAAACTATACTATTCACCGGACGATCCATCCTGTATTCCAGGTTCGGCGCTCAAAGGCAAATCGTATCACGGCCATCAAGCGTTTTCATCCTGACGTGGATGACCACGTCTTACTCGCCGAATCATTCATTCAATTTCATGTTGATTACGTGCCTTCCTCAGCGCATGAACAGCTCGAGCAGGCTATTTTATCTGCGGTGGATGATGTTAAAACAGTGGTTGCGGACTGGTCACCCATTCGGGAGCATTTACTATCGCTGGCAGTGGAGCTAGAAAATGTGCGGCACGTGGATGCAGAATACAGCCGCCTACTTCGCTGGTTGGAGAATCACCATTTTGCGATGCTGGGTTATTGTGAATTCAATCTGTCGGGCAGCGCGAAAAAGCCGGTAGTGCGGGTGGATAAACCGACTGCACTCGGTTTCTTGCGCGTTTTGGGTGAAAAGGGTAGCCAGCAGATCCAGGATTTTTTGCCACCCTTAACGATTGGTACCGAGCAGCCGGTTATTATCACCAAAACTCGGCAGCGTTCAAGCATACACCGCTCGGCATTCATGGACTGCATACTGGTTAGCAAGGCAATATCCAGCGGCAAAGGCAGACGAATCTACTGTATTTTGGGCCTTTTCTCCGCCGCCGCGTTTGTCAGGCCAACTCAGGAAATACCGCTGTTAAGAGAAAACTCTGCCTGGGTCCTGAAGCAAAGCACGCTGCGGCAGGGTAGTTATGCGTATAAATCGTTACAGGTGATTATCGAGCATTTACCGCGTGAATCGCTGTTTCATATGGACAGGGATAGCCTGTACCAGATTTCAATGGACATTTTGAACCACCAGGAACGGCGCAAAACCAGTGTATACATTCAGCAGGATCAATGCGGCCATTTTTATTCCTGCCTGGTGTACGTGCCGCGCGACTTATATCACAGTAATTTACGGCTTAAGATAGAGGATTACCTCACGCAGGTGCTCGATGGAGGGGAAGTGCTGTTTGATGTGTATTTCTCTGATTCAATTTTGACCCGGATTCATTTTATCGTACACACTAAAACCGGGAAGCCGGTGAAGTATGACGCAAAAGCGATTGAATCTGTGATTCAGATCATGTCCAGAGACTGGAATGACAGCCTCAGGGTTCATTTGTCTGAGCGCTATGATGTGAAGTATTCGCGAACCCTGATGCTCGATTACGCAGACGCCTTTACAGGAAGTTATCGAGATGATTTCCAGGTGGCTGACGCGGTTAAAGATGTAGAACAAATTGAAGCTTGTACCGAGCAATCGTTTAACAGTATGTTGTATCGGGGCGACCGCGATGGCCGACCCAGCACGCGGTTAAAGGTATATTCCTGTGGGCAACAAGTGCCCCTGTCGGATATCCTTCCAATTCTGGAAAACCTGGGTTTGCGGGTGATCGGGGAGCGACCATACCGAATCAGGCGCCAGCAGGCCGGTAATGTCTGGATACATGATTTTGAAATCGTCCGGCAGGACGGTATTGAGCTGGATCTGGATACCGATAGTGAGCATCTGCGCGAGACTTTGTTTCGCGTGTGGTGTGGTGATGCGGAGAATGATGGCTTCAATCAGTTGATACTGGATACCGGTTTGGACTGGCGTCAGGTAATGATGCTAAGAGCGTGTTTTAAGTATCTTCGTCAAATTCGCCTGCGCTATAGCCAGGAATACGTTATCAACGCCTTGAAGGCTAACCGTTCTATTGTAGTCGAATTGGCAAAACTGTTCGAACAGCGATTTCAGCTCGGCGCAAAAAAAGTAGATACCTCCGGACGTGAGGCAACAATCAACGCCTTGCTGGAACAGGTTGAAAGTCTGGACGAAGATCGAATTTTGAATGCGATACGTGACGTTATCATGGCCATGTTGCGTACCAATTACTACCAGCAAAATGAAGACGGGGAAAGCAAAGCTTATCTGTCCTTCAAGATCGATTCCCGCGCCATACCCAGGTTGCCGGAACCGCGGCCTAAATACGAAATATTTGTCTATTCGCCGCGCGTAGAAGGTATACACCTGCGCGGTGGTGACGTGGCGCGTGGTGGCCTGCGCTGGTCTGATCGAATGGAAGATTTCAGAACCGAGGTGCTGGGCCTGGTCAAGGCACAAATGGTAAAGAACGCAGTGATCGTTCCCGTCGGTTCTAAAGGTGGTTTTGTACCCAAGCAATTGCCGAACGGGACGCGTGATGAGGTGCAAAAAGAGGTTATTAGTTGCTACCAGATGTTTATCAGGGGTTTGCTGGATCTGACCGACAATCTGAGCGCCGAGAAAGTGGTGCCTCCAAAGCAGGTCAAACGTTATGATCATGATGATCCTTACCTGGTGGTGGCGGCCGATAAAGGCACCGCTACCTTCTCGGATATTGCTAATGAAATTTCTGAATCGCGTAATTTCTGGTTGGGCGATGCCTTTGCATCCGGTGGTTCACAGGGATATGATCATAAAAAAATGGGCATTACCGCGCGCGGTGCCTGGGAATCGGTCAAGCGTCTGTTTCGGGAGCGCGGTAAGGATATTCAAAGTACCGATTTTACCGTAGTGGGAATCGGTGATATGGCGGGCGACGTGTTTGGCAATGGAATGTTATTGTCCAAACATATTCAACTACAGGTTGCGTTTAATCATCTGCATATATTTGTCGATCCGACACCCGATGCCGCGAGCAGTTATATAGAGCGCAAGCGGTTGTTTGAATTGCCGCGCTCATCCTGGGCGGATTACAACAGCAAGCTGATTTCTAAAGGCGGTGGGATTTTTGAGCGCAAGGCGAAGTCGATTAAATTAAGCAGCCAAATGAGGAAAATGCTTGATACGGACGTGTCATCCTGTTCGCCAGCGGAGTTAATCAACCTGATCCTTAAAATGCCGGTCGAATTACTTTGGAATGGTGGAATTGGAACCTATGCCAAAGCCTCGTATGAATCTCAGGATGATGCCCAGGACAAAGCAAATGATGCGTTGCGGGTTGATGCGAAGCAACTTCGTTGTGCAGTCATTGGTGAAGGTGGAAACCTGGGTATAACCCAGAACGCGCGCATCGAATTTTCTCAGCATGGTGGTCTATGTAATACCGACGCGATCGATAATTCAGCGGGCGTTGATACGTCCGATCACGAGGTCAACATAAAGATTCTGTTTAATCGCGCGATTGAAGATGGCAAGATCACGCGTGCTCAACGCAATAAATTATTGGCGGGAATGGAAGAAGAGGTTGGGCATCTGGTATTGAGAAATAACTATATACAAACGCAAACAATCAGCATTGCTGCATTGTTTGGTGAACGCCTGCTGCCACAACATATCAATACCATCAAGATACTTGAAGAACGCGGGCTTAGCCGCGCTATAGAGTATCTGCCGGATGATGCAGAGCTCAATAAGCGCCTGGAACTGGGTGGAGCCTTGACGCGGCCTGAATTGTCGGTCTTACTGTCGTACAGTAAGATGGATCTGTATGACGCTTTGCTGGCATCCGATTTGCCGGATGACACGGCGCTCGCAGGAGAGATTGAGGCCTATTTTCCTTCAGCGATGCGCAAGCGCTTCCACGACTATATTCATAGCCATCGACTCAAACGGGAAATTATTGCGACGCATCTTACCAACCGATTTATTGGCCAGATGGGGCCGTCGTTTCATTTTGCCCTGGGCGCGGTCATGGGGGTGGCAGCACCGGATATAACGCGAGCCTGGTTCGTTGCGCAGGAAATTATGCAAAGCAGTCACCTGGTTTCAGAGCTTGAGGCGCTGGACAATAAAGTGGAAGCCAGTTTGCAGCTGGAATGCCTGCTAAATGTGGCAGAAATGCTCGGTAAAACCATCGTCTGGTTACTAAAACGTCACCCCGGTTCAATCGATATCGACGCGACCATTAAAGATTACCAGGTGCCTGTAAAAGGTGTACTAAGCCATATCGATGATTATTTATCGGACTATGATAAACAAGCGGTTGAAAAGTTACAAACGCATTATCTTGATGCAGGTGTCACGCCATCATTAGCCGCGGAACTTAGCCGCCTGGCTTATCGAGCCGCGTCACTCGAAATCGCCGGAATTTCGATCAGTAGTGAGCGCAAAGTTGAATTGACCGCACAAATATACTTTCAGGTGCATGAGGCTCTTGGCCTGGGCTGGACATTCAAAGCGATTGAACAGCTTTCCATAAAGAACCAGTGGCATGGAAGGGCACGCTTTTCGCTGGCGACCGACCTGGTCTCGAATCACGCTGCGATTACGCGCGATATATTACAGGGGCATAGCAAAAAATCTTCTGCTGGCTTGCTTGAAGACTGGCTAGCCAGCCATCAGGCGGGTGTTGAGGGCATTCAGCGTACTGCCGAACAGCTTAAGGCATCGGACAATCCGGATTTTCCGATGTTGTCGGTGTTGATGAGCGGTTTGTCAGAATTGACCTGACAAAGATTTACGTCAATGCACTTGATGAAGCACCGCCCCCTGTACTGCAATACACCGTTATGAACTCAGTTGTACCCGAAAAGGGTCGCAAGGTTGAAACCGTAACGCTCCCTTCGTCCAGTCCCGGAACCACGCGTCAACTGAATTTTATCCATTATGGTACGCCTGGGCAGGGGCGCAAAGCCTATCTACAGGCGGCTTTGCACGCAGATGAAATCCCCGGCCTTCTGGTCATCCATAAATTGATTGGGCTGCTGGATCAGGCTGGAGAAAATGGCCAGATCCACGGGCATATTGTATTGACTCCTGTCGCGAATCCGATCGGTATCGGGCAGCAGTTACTAGGCGAACTTTCGGGTCGATATGACCATTCAAACGGGATTAACTTTAATCGAGAACATGTTGAATTAACGGAAAAAATATCGAATAAAATAGAAAATTTACTCAGCGATGACGAAAATAAAAACACTCGGCTAATTCGTGAAACAGCGCTGAATATTCTGGCAGAAATGCAGCCGTTGAATGAGGTGGAAGCCTTAAAAAATGCCCTGGCCATGAATGCCGTCGATGCGGATATTGTGCTTGATTTACATTGTGACTGGCAGTCCACGATGCATATCTATACGGGCACACCTATCTGGCCGGAGGCGCGCGAACTGGCAGCATATTTGGGGGCTGAGGTGTCATTGTTAGCCGAGGTATCCGGGGGCAATCCATTTGATGAGGCCATGAGTGGCCTGTGGTGGGCGTTGGCAAAGCGATTTCCTGATTACCCCATTGCGTGTGCCTGCATGGCGGCCACGATTGAATTGCGTGGTAAAGCAGATGTGGATGAGTCTTTAGCTGAGCAGGATGCGCTTGCCATGTTTTACTATTTGCAATCCAGAGGCGTGATCGGGGGCCAGGCACCAGAACTACCTGCATTGCGTAATCCTGCTACCCCCCTCGATGGTGTTGAGAAAATCATTGCACGCGCTGCGGGCGTAGTCAGTTATAACAAGCAACCCGGGGACAGAGTGTCGCCAGGTGATGTGGTTTGTACGGTGTTCGATGTGTCCGAATACGATACGGAAAAAGCACGAACCGAGCTAACCGCATCGGTTGCAGGCGTGATGTATGCGCGTCGCCTGGATCGACTGACGCGCCCGGGGCAGGTGTTGTGCCGGATTGCAGCTAAAGAATCAATGCCGGAGCAGAACGGTTCATTGCTTAGTGATTAGTCCTGACCCGGATACTAATGAAACTACTACTGTCCGGTTTAATTTTCGTAGGATCACGTTAAACGGCAGTACAACAATGTTTGCAGAAGACACTTATGTTTAGAGACTTAAAACCTAAATCCCGTTTTATCGTCATCCTCGCGTATG
>JAUVBY010000156.1 GCA_030590945.1 Gammaproteobacteria bacterium
CCCATAAATATAAACAGGGGAATGGCTATTAGAGTATCGCGTTCGACTATCCAGTACAGGCTGCGAAAGTTCGTAACGCCGGCACTAAGCCATTGTTTGGGCCCGTCATGCGCGAAGTAAGCGCCGATGTCGCCTTCAAACAGATACCCCAGAGCCGAGGCCAGGAAAATAGTTAATATCGCAGATCCGGGCAGTGAGAATGCAACCGGGAAGCCCGAGGTCAGGGCGAAAATCATTAACAGGAATAATACACCAAGGAAGACTAACTCCATTTTAGTGTTTCCCCTGAGCGGTCGCGACCGCGTCTTTATCGCCGAGTAGAACGGCGCTGCTACGCATGAAATAAGAAATAAATTGCATCGCCATCGATACTGCAAAAATAATTAAAAAGCCTGCCATCAGGTATTTAACGAACAGACCGTATGCGCTCTGTGTAATTTCAACGTTGATAATCGGGCTGGAAAGACTGCTTTGCCGGTTCTCCATACCCAGCACCAAAATGGTAAAGCACAGAGGAATGCCGAGTAATAATGAGCCGAAGGTATTGACCCAGGCCTTACTGCGCATTCCCATTCCGGCATAGAGTACATCGACACGGACGTGTCCTTCTTCTATCAGCGTATACGCGCTGGCAAATAAAAACAGTGCGGCGTACCAGAATCGAACCAGATCGCCCATATAGGCCTGCTCGTAAGAAAATATAAAGCGCGTCAGAACGATCGAAAATTCGGACACCACGACCAGCAAAGCGAGCCAGATCATACTTAGATTTTTGGTCAGTCCGGCAATGAGCGCAGACAAGGCTAGCAGGGGGTAGTGTACTGTGTTGGCACGAAATTTTGCCTGCCCAAGTTGTGCATCAAGATCTGCTCCTATAATGCCTGCCAGTGCATTTTCGATGCGTAAAGCCGAAATAGTAGTATCCACAATACCCACCAGGAATACGCTCCAGAAGGCAAAGCGCACCACGTAGGCAGACCACCCGGCATAACGCTCGGACTCTATTAATAAAGATTGCCCGCGTTGCCTGGCGGCGAACCAGAATATGCCAACAAATAAAGCCAGATAAGACAAGAGCAAACAAAACGCCTGCCACCGGGAACCGGGTTCACCGCTGTCTGTATTGCCGAACACGAGCGTAAAGCTTTCGGATACGTTCGGCCAGGCGTGCCATAAGATTAGATAGCGGTGCACGAGGAATAAAAGCAACAGCGCCATCAGAACATTAGCGAGTATACGGATGGTGGTGGTCATAGGGTGTGAATCACGAGAGGGAGGATCAACCTAACAGCTAAAGCAAAAAAACGGAGCCCCGAAGGCCCCGTCTTAATAACGCAATCAGGCTAAGTTACAGGCCTAATACGCGGTTACGCTGGCTTACATAAGCCTGGTCGCTGAGCTTGGCCCAGGCGCCGATATTGGCACGTGCTGCAACGAAGCTTTCGTGAATTTCTTTCGCCAGGTCGCTATGTGCAACCACGCCTGCGAACACTTCATCAGCGGCTTCACCGAAGGCATCGTAGATGTCGTCGTTAAATTCACGCACCTGTACACCATGATCATTCACCAGACGCGCCAGTGCATCACCATTCTTGGCGTTGTACTCAGACATCATGACGTCATTTTCAGTCGCCGCAGCCGCCTTAATGATTTCCTGATCAGAGTTGGACAAGCCATCCCAGAATTTCTTGTTGGTGCCCACGGCTAGCATTGCGCCCGGCTCGTGCATGCCCGGGAAGTAGTAGTATTTAGCCGCTTCATAGAACTTCATGATTTCATCGTTCCAAGGGCCAACCCACTCGGTGGCGTCGATTGCGCCTGAAACCAGGTTCTCGTAGATCTGTCCACCTGGCAGTGAGACTGGAGATGCGCCCAGTTTGGCCATGACGTCACCGCCCAGCCCGGGAATACGCATTTTCAGACCTTTCAGATCGTCAACAGAATTGATTTCCTTGCGGAACCAGCCACCCATTTGCACGCCGGTATTGCCACACATCAAGCCTTTGAGGCCAAATTCAGCAGAAAGCTTGTCCCATAATTCCTGGCCACCACCAAAGCGAACCCATGCGTTCATTTCGGTATACGTCAGGCCGAAAGGAACCGAAGTAAAGTAAGCGAATCCAGGATGCTTGCCTTTCCAGTAGTATTCAGCTGCGTGGTACATCTGGGCGTTGCCGGAAGCTACTTCATCAAAAGAATCAAAGGCTTTCACGCGCTCACCAGCAGCATAGTAGTTCACTTTCATACGGCCGTCAGTCATAGCTTCCAGGCGGCTGGCGAAACGTTGTGCGCCGGTACCAAGTCCCGGGAAATCACGACCCCAGGTGGCGACCATGTTGATTTCAATGCGGTCTTGCATGATGGCCGGTGCTGCTGGCGCAGCACTTTCAAGCGTAGAGATTTTGCTGTTGGCTGCGTCAAGTTGCTTTTTAAGGTCGTCAGCCATTTTATTGGCTGCCTCGGTTTCCTTGTTAGGACCGGTATCGCAGCCAGCTAACAGCAGTGCGCCGGTTGCTGCGGCACCACCAGCGGCCGCTTTAATAATGTTGCGTCTTTTCATCTTATACTCTTTAGGTTGGTTTAGATCATTACGGCGTTTAATACGCCTGCATTTATTGTGTTTACAGCCGAACAGGAAGCCGGCCAACAGCGCACGCAGTATTGCTTAATAGATAAGAAAAGTCAAAAACGAAATGCTGATATTGGTGGCTTTGGAGGGGTATATTTATCAAATCAGGTGTTTTTGCACAGAGCCACGCGCCATTCCTTCAAGTTGCCTCCAATCGGGCAATCGCGTCTTAGTGTAAACAAAGCTCTGTATAGGTAAATTGTGTGCTCGGCACCTTCAAGACGCTTTGCAGCTTTAACTGGCAATTCGTCTGCATCGATCAGCGCCTGGCAATTATCAAACCCGGTCAGTAGCGTCGCAGCGGTTTTCGCTCCCACACCCGCAACGCCCGGCACGTTCACAGAATTGGAGCCGACCAGTGCGAAATAGTCGGCTAATTGATCAGGGCGTACACCGTAGCGCTTAAAAATAACTTCGTGATCGATTGCTTTGTGATTGAAATGGTCGTAGAGCTGGGTCTTATCATCAAGCAACTGCGCCATAAGGTGATCAGTTGACAGGATCAAATTCTGGCAATCGTGCGCCTGCGTGGTATGTACGATGCTGGCGATAATGTCATCGGCCTCGTAGCCTTCCACATCCAGCCAGCTGATGCCATGATTCTCGAGTATCGCCCGTAGTTGCGAAAAACTGGCGAGCATGGCTTCGGGCTGAGGTTTTCGATTGGCTTTATAAGGCGGATACAGTTCATGCCGCCAGGTGCTCGTATAGTGTTCAAATACGCAAACTGCATGACTGGGCTGGTGCAGCTTAAGAATGTGTTTGAAGGCGTTGTCGCAAGCGTTCAGGAAGTGCTGGATATCGGGTGTGTCATTCTCCACTACTGGCAGAGCGGAATAAATTCTGCGTACCATGTTGAGCCCATCGATGATAAGGAGTCGAATCATTGCATCATTATACTCCCCTCTTTGATAAAGAGGGGCCGGGGGAGATTTGATGACGTGATACCATTTCTAATCCCCCTCAATCCCCCTTTGCAAAAGGGGGAGGTTATTCTAAGGGGTTGAATTATTGCATCATTATGCTCCCCTCTTTATTAAAGAGGGGTTGGGGGAGATTTTGCCAGGGCCGGAGATTTCTAATTCCCCTCAGTCCCCCTTTGCAAAAGGGGGAGGTTATTTTAAGGGGTTGAATTATTGCATCATTATGCTCCCCTCTTTATTAAAGAGGGGTTGGGGGAGATTTTGCCGGGGCCGGAGATTGCTAATCCTCCTCAGTCCCCCTTTGCAAAAGGGGGAGGTTATTCTAAGGGGTTGGGGGAGATTTTGCGGAGGCCTGAGTTTTCTAATCGCGCGCAATCAATGTCAGGAACTCAGAGCGCGTTCGCTCATCAGTGCGAAAAGAGCCCAGCATCATTGAGGTTTGCATCAGCGAACTTTGTTTTTGCACACCGCGCATCATCATGCACATGTGCTTCGCTTCAATAACCACACCCACTCCGCGCGCATTGACTACGGATTCTACGGCGTTGGCAATTTGCTGGGTCAGGTTTTCCTGGATTTGCAGGCGCCGTGCAAACATATTGGTAATACGTGCAAGTTTGGACAGGCCGATAACTTTGCCCTGGGGTAGGTAGGCGATATGACATTTGCCAATAAATGGTAATAAATGGTGCTCGCACAGTGAATAAAACTCGATGTCCTTCAGGATGACCATCTGATCGTTATCGGATTCAAAAATCGCATGGTTAATCACTTCGTCCAGCGTCTGATGGTAGCCCTCAGTAAGAAACTGCATAGCTTTGGCAGCACGCATGGGTGTTTTTACGATTCCGTCGCGCGATAGGTCTTCACCCAGCGCAGACATGATGTCAGCGTAGTGATCTGCTATTTTTTCGGTAATATCGTTGTCCATGTTCCGGGTCTTCAGTGTTCAATATGTTCAATTATAAGGTGAGTTCGTGGTCAAAACTCTTCGCATAGCGAGACTTAAATTCATCCAGACTAAATTGATGATTTTGGGTTCCGTGCTGCTCAATTTTTATCGCGCCTAATAAGGCGGCCATGCGTCCACTGGTTTCCCAGTCAAGTTGATGTTTGACGCCGTAGAGCAGGCCGGCGCGAAAAGCATCACCACAACCCGTTGGGTCGACTGCAGTGGAGATAGGCGCAACCGGGATGTCTAATTTTTGGCCGCTCGCATAGATCTCAGATCCTTTTGCACCGCGTGTAATGATAAGAGCATCAACCATACTAGCGATTTCATCAATGCTCAGGCCGGAGTTCTTCGATAGCATTTCGGATTCGTAGTCGTTGACGACCAGGTAATCTGCAATGGTAATAAAGCGTTTAAGTTCGTCTGCGTTAAACATGGGCAGGCCCTGGCCGGGATCAAAAAAGAATGGCGTACCGCGCTCATGCAATTGTTCCGCGTGCTCTATCATGGCCTGTTTCCCGTCCGGCGCGACTATGGCGAGCGATATATCCATCGAGTCGGTAATTTTGTTCTGATGTGCGTGGTTCATTGCCCCCGGATGAAACGCGATGATCTGGTTGTCATCCATATCCGTAGTTAAATAGGCCTGCGCGGTAAACGTGTCGTCAATTTCGATGATACATTGTTGGTTCGTACCGCACTTTTTCAACCATTTTCGGTAAGGCTTGAAATCTTCGCCTACGGTGGCCATCGGCAGGGACGATTCACCCAGCATGTTCAGGTTATAGGCTATGTTGCCTGCGCAACCGCCAAATTCCTTGCGCAATTCCGGCACCAGGAAACATACGTTTAGAATGTGAACCTTTTCCGGGATAATATGGTTTTTAAAGGAATCGGGAAATACCATGATGGTGTCGTAGGCCATGGAGCCCGTGATCAGTACAGACATAGATTGAGGTGAATTCTTGTTTAGATTTTAGGGAAGGGTTTACTGGCAATTCTCGCATTTGCCATACAGGCAAAGCGAATGATCCTGAATTTGAAACTTATATTGTTTGGCGACGGAGAGCTGTTGTTTTTCAATCGTATCATCGTGGAACTCAATAATTTTTCCGCATTCTACGCAGACCATATGATCATGGTGATCGCTATCGGCCAGCTCAAAAACCGATCGTTCAGCAAAATGATGTCGAAGGACCAGGCCGGATGCCTCAAACTGGGTTAGCACGCGATATATGGTTGCGAGACCGATGCCTTCATTATTGTCGAGCATGACCTTATACACATCCTCCGCAGAAAGATGACGATCCCGGGTTGTTTCCAGTAATTTTAAAATTTTTATGCGCGGCAGTGTAGATTTAAGCCCTGCCTGTTTCAGCTCATCAGTTTGTTTCATGTTTGTGATTATAATATCTCGCCTATGCTCTGGCGATTAAATTACCATATTTAAAATACTACTGTCCGGTTTAATTTTCGTAGGATCACGTTAAACGGCAGTACAACAATGTTTGCAGAAGACACTTATGTTTAGAGACTTAAAACCTAAATCCCGTTTTATCGTCATCCTCGCGTATGCG
>JAUVBY010000007.1 GCA_030590945.1 Gammaproteobacteria bacterium
CCCGCATACGCGAGGATGACGATAAAACGGGATTTGGGTTTTAAGTCTCTAAACATTAGTGTCTTCTGCAAACATTGTTGTACTGCCGTTTATCGTGATCCTACGAAAATTAAACCGGACAGTAGTACTTCCTTATGTTTAATATCCGGGAAATGAACATGAACATCCAAGGATTACACCATAACGCCTACCGCTGTCAGGACGCCGAAGAGACTCGAAAATTCTATGAGGACTTCCTGGGCCTGCCCATGGTGAATGCCTTTGAGATTGGCGAGACCAAAACAGGCCGTGGCACAAACACCCTACATTTTTTCTTTCAAATGCAGGACGGCTCGTGTCTGGCCTTTTTTGAAAGCAACGATTTCCCATTCGAATTCAAGGAGCAACACGACTACGACTTACACATCGCATTGGAAGTCCCCCTGGAAGATTTACAACCGTGGCTCGACAAAGGCAACGCGGCGGGTATTAATACGCGGGGTATAGCCGATCACGAATTCATTCGTTCGATCTACTTTCGCGACCCGAATGGTTACGTCATCGAATTAACCGCTAAAATGCCCAGGCACGACGAGGCGATGGACCCGATCAAAAATGGAGCGGCATTGACCCTGAAAAAGTGGCAAAAGGGCAAACACAAATAGTGTGCGATTTAGCGCCCGGAACAAATAAAGACACTCTGAAGTCTTTTTATTGTCTGCGGTAAACCTGACGCAAATGATTGTAATATACGGGTAACAAATTTCAGGAGGCTTAATCATGCCCCATATAACCATTGTAGGCGCGGGCTTTGGCGCGCTAACCGCCGTGCGGAAACTGCGTAAGGCTGACAAAGACTGCCATATTGACGTGGTCGCACCCAAGCCTGAATTTATCTATTTCCCCGGCACCATCTGGATCCCAACCAATCTGCGCAAACCGGACGATCTGGTTATAAAGCTGGAAAACTTCTTTCGCCGCATGAACGTGACCTTCCACGCGGCCGAGGCAACCGGTCTCAAAGATGCCGGCCGGACACTGGAAACTACGGCAGGCGATATTTCAAACGATGGCCTGATTATCGCTTCCGGTGGCCGGTTTCTTCGTAAACTACCCGGAATCGAGCACGCCATTATTCCCTGCGGCGGCATTTCTGCTACGGTAGAAATTCGAGACCGTCTGGCCAAAATGGAAGACGGTACGCTGGCTTTTGGTTTTGCGGGCAACCCAAAAGAGCCCTCGGCTATGCGCGGCGGGCCAGTTTTTGAATTCCTGTTCGGCATCGACACCTGGCTGAGAAAACAGGGCCGCCGGGATAAATTCAAGCTGGTGTTTTTCTCGCCTGCACCCAAACCCGGCGCAAGACTGGGCGAAAAAGCCGTCACAGGCTTACTTAAAGAAATGGCAAAACGTGATATTGAAACGTACCTTGGCCATAAGATGAAGGGCTTTGAGGAAAATAAAGTTAAAACCGAAGGCGGAGAATTTACGGCTGATTTAATTTTGTTCATGCCCGGCATGACCGGTAACCAATGGTTTGACAATACCGATCTTGCACGCTCTGATGGTGGCATGCTCAAGGCAACTATTCACTGCCAGGTAGAAGGAGCAGATAAAGTATATGTAGCGGGCGACTCCGGCAGCTTTCCCGGCCCCGACTGGCTGCCCAAACAGGCACATATGGCGGACCTGCAGGCGGCGGCAGCGGCAAGCAACCTGCTGGGGGAGTTTTCAGGAAAAATTCCTGAGGCAAGCTACAAAGCAGAACTGATGTGCATTATCGATAGCCGCGATAAGGGCATGCTAGTCACACGCACTGAAAAACGCAGCGTTCTTTTGCCATCAACGATATTGTTTCATTGGGCCAAGCGCTTTTTCGAGTGGCTTTACCTGCGCAAATATCGTTAAGCACAAACCATTGTCCGCGTCGCTGCCTTTAAAAATAGTACAGCAATAAATAGTAAAGCGCGCGGATTGCGGCATTCAAGCCGTGAATAGATTAGAGCAACTATCATGCCTACAGTACCAGCGACTGATTAGCCTGGCCATCATACTCGCCTGCGTACTATTGGCTATTAACTGGGCTCATTTACGGGCGTCTGGCTGGGTGGTTACTTATTTGACAGCACGGGATCGTACGATGTCGTCTGGTGGGCGACCGCGGTAATCGCGGCAATCACGGCTTTAGTTCATGTATTTATAGACGAGCGCCCCGTGGCCCGTATGAGGCAAATTCAAGCCACGGTGTAACCCTGCTCAGGACATCAGCCACCAGCCGATTGTAGAAATCAAGAACGCAAAACAGAGGTTTAGCACCAGTCCCGCGCGCATCATTGTTTTCTGCGGTATACAGCCTGAAGAGTACACAATAGCGTTGGGGGGCGTAGCAACAGGCAGCATGAACGCGCAGGACGCACTCAGCGCAATCACCACCGCCATCCCGACTTCCGAAAGATTTAGTTCGACTGCGACACCCACAAATAGCGGAATTAGCAAGGCTGCACTGGCCGTATTACTCACCAGCTCGGTCAAAAATATTACAAACAGGCAAACCACTAATAACAATAACCAGCTATTGTGCACAGGCAGTTGCGTGCTGATCTGGCCCGCCAACCACGCGCTGGTGCCTGAGCTTTGTAACACCGCGCTTAATGTCAAACCTCCGCCAAAAAGTATCAATATCCCCCAGTTAGTTTTCTCAACAAACTCATCGAACTTCAAGATTCTGCTGCCCGTCAAAAGCACGATCGCCAGCACCGCAACCAGGGAGTCAAAGCCTGAGGTGATGCCTAGCGCTGACGCAAGTGGTGCACTGAATAACCAGCCTGCGGCAGTCAAAGCGAATATCACCAACACGGAAATTCGCGCTGGCGTCATTCGCCGCGGCTCATAACTAAAATGAAGCGAGCCGCTAAAGTCGGGGCGAAATAGCAGGTACAGCAACACCAGCATAAGCGGGAACATCAGTAAAAACATAGGCACGCCCCAGCTCAGCCAATCCCTGAAACTAAGCCCCATCAGCGACGCAGCGATGGCATTGGGGGGGCTTCCAATCAGGGTTGCGATACCGCCCAGGTTGCCGGAATAGGCCAGCCCTAACAATACGAACAAATAAAGCGAATGGTCTTTTTTTAAACTACGCCCGGACAATAAGCTCATAGCCAGGGGCAACATCATCGCCACCGTTGCGGTATTGCTGATCCACATGGATAATACTGCGGTTGTGATGAAAAGCAACAAAATAGCGGGTAAGGTGCGACCACCGGAAAAGGACAATATTTTCGAGGCAAAGGCCTGATCCAGTTGATACTTTTGTAATCCCGCCGCCAGGGCAAAACCGCCCATAAATAAAAATATTACCGGGTGGGCAAAATTGCTAAACGCCGCACTGACGGGAAACAGGCCACTGGCTACCGCCAATACCGGCACCAGAAGCGCGGTAACACTGATGCTTAAGGCTTCGCTGACCCACAACCAGCCAATAACAATAAACAGCGACAAACCTAATTGAATTGATGTATCCGCATCTACCCAGTATCGGACAGAGTAAGCCGCGCCGAAGGCCAGCAGCAAATGGATAATGTTTTTATGCTTCATCTCTACCCGCGACCATGAATGCGACGAGGTTTAGCCATAATTAAAATTCGCGTGTGCAAAGAGTATCGAGCTATCGTAAAAATCTCGCAAGCTCAGGTATCTTTCGGCTCGGCTTCCAGTAACTTTTGCGCATACCGCAAGGCGGAAAGACGGCTAATATGACGATATTGCATGGCCAGGGCATCCAGAGCCTGCTCACGCTCCAACAACACGCAAGGTTTATCCTGCGGCAGTGCAATCACCACGTTTCGGCCCGCATCAAGCGTACCACTGATCATATCCTTAATTGCCTGGCACGAGGTGTAATCCAGTGATGGGACATCGCTCATATCCAGCACCAGAACGCGATAGTCCTGTTGATACGCGAGCATTTTCACCATTTCTTTGGCGGCACCAAAACTCATCGGTCCGCCGATATGAAACAACAATAAATGCCCTTCTGAGCCGTTCAGAATACCCACTTCTTCTGCCGACATCGGCGACTCTTCATCCACGCTGCGCAAAATATTTATTTTGGATAATTGCAACTCGGAATGACGCTTGAGGTGCAGCATGGATGCCATGGTCATACCCGCGGCAACGGCGATGATGAGATCTACAAACACCGTCATCAGCAGCACGGTAAACATGATCACCACGCCCGGCGCGGGGGAAATATGTACGCGCTTTAAGTAATCCCAGTCGATGATATCCGTGCCCACTTTGATCAGGATGCCCGCCAGCACGACGTGCGGGATAGTACTGGCAATCGGCCCAAGGCCCAGCACGATAGCAAGCAACACCAGGGCATGCAAGGAGCCGGAAATAGGCGTGAGACCGCCTGCACGAACATTGACTACGGTGCGCATGGTTGCGCCTGCACCCGGCAATCCACCGAAAAAACCAGCGATGGCATTGCCGATACCCTGCCCGATCAGTTCCCGGTTTGATTCATGATGGGTGCGTGTAATATTATCTGCCACCAGCGACGTCAGCAGCGAATCAATAGTACCCAGCAGGGCGAGGATCAGAGCAGATTTGACCATGCCGGGCAACAGAGCCAGACTTATATCCGGCAGCATGAATTGCGGCAGGCCGGTCGGGATATCGCCCAGCACAGTTACACCCTCATTTGGCAAAACAAACCAGAGCAGCGTACCGATTAGCAGGGCTAGCAGCGGGGAGGGAATAAGGCGGCCGAGTTTCGCCGGGGTCAGGTAAACAACCCCGATGGCGATTGCCCCGAGGGTCAACGCAGCCACATTCAAGTCGGCTAGCGCAGCAGGGAACGCCAGCAATGCCGCCATCGGACCACTGGAGGCCGCCTGACCCAACAACGGGCCAATTTGCAGCAAAATGATAATCACTCCAATACCACTCATGAACCCGGAGATCACCGGTATGGGAACATAGTTTATATAACGCCCGATACGAGCTAAACCAAAACCGATCTGGAACAGGCCACCCATGATAACCACGGTAAAGGCCAGCACCGGCCCCTGCACCGGATCCATGGACGTGTATTCTGTAAAGATAACCGCCATTACAACCGTCATCGGCCCGGTCGGGCCCGAGATCTGAGCCGGTGTACCTCCGAACAGCGCGGCAAAGAAGCCAACGAAAATAGCCCCGTATAGACCTGCAATGGGTCCCGCACCGGAAGACACGCCGAATGCCAGCGCCAGTGGCAACGCCACCACAGCAGCGGTCAGGCCGCCGAAAACATCACCGCGTATATTATTAAAATGTAAGCCGTTTACGATTTGCATGACTTATATTTTTCGTTCTGCGATTTGTTCAATATGACCCTGATGTTCATCACCCACATAAATTCCAAACTGTCCGGTATTTTTCTCTTCAAGGTATCGACGCAGAACATTCCCAAGCTCCGGGCGGCTGAGCTTATCAAATGGCAGGTCTTCAGGTTTAAAATACCTTGCTGTGGGCGGTAAAGCTTCGCCCGGCTCCACATTGCATCGATAATAGATGGATATTCGCTGGTGATGGCGGCCTTCAACCACGGAAAAAAGCACCTTGTTATGCACCTCAATACCGAGCTTGGTCATAGCCGCTTTGATGCGCGATTCCTCACCCTCGCCCCCGGGTTCCGTGCGCGGCACGTCATAGCGACCATCACTTTGCTCAATGAGTAAAAGTTGATCATGATAATCAACCAGAACACCGGTGGTTGAATGGACTGATTTTCGATGTTCCAGTAAGCTGAGCGTTTCTTCCGGTAAATCAATCGCGCAGTAACGCCCCTGATAATACCCGAGCGGATTGCGCGCGGTTTTTTTCGCATCCTGAATATTACCAATGAGAATAATATGATCACCGGCAATAATTTTCTCGTACATTTCGCAATCCAGCCATGCCGCGCATCCTTTTATGATCGGGCTGCCGGTCGATTTACTTTGCCAGTCTACGCTGGCAAATCGATCCGCATCTTTGCGCGCAAAGCCGTTGGAGACGGCTTCCTGTTCGGTGGATAGAATGTTAATCGCGAACGAAGTGGCACGCCGAAATACCGGCGCCAGCCCGGCCGATTGCGCCAGACACACCAGCACCAGGGGCGGGTCCAGGGAAACCGAGGTAAAGGAATTAGCCGTAAACCCTACTGGTACACCGTGTTGATCAATGGTGGTCACGACCGTGACCCCGGTTAAAAATTTACCGAGTATCTGCCGCAGATCCTGTTTCGTTGACTGATTCATGATTGCACCGAATTATACGGATAAATTACTTATTGTCGCCCAATTCATTCTCGCGATGCTCGCTCAACCGTATGACGCGGCTGGTAATCAGCATGATAAGTAAAACCGCGGCACCGAACACATACAAACCGTAATGAATTTGCAGGCTGGCAATGGTACCCAACTTTACAGCAACGATTAGAATCGCGACCACCAGAACATCCAGCATGGCCCATCGACCGTATTCGTGCATTAAATACAGGGTGCGTTTCAATGTCGAACCCGACATCGGATATGGTGATGTCAGCCTGAACAATACCCCTAGCTTCATTAACGGTAACACGATGCTAAACCCGGCCACCACCAGGAACAATAGATACTGCCCGTTACGGAGCAACTCGACGATGCCGGAGTAAATCGAAAATGAGGCGCTGATTACGATTAATTGCGAGATGGTCATCATTGGTGCAAAGATACCCACTGCAAACAACCCTATAGCGATGTAAATCAGGAAACGAAGGTTTCGGGTTTCGGTCAGGTTTACGGGGTTTGTAGTATTTTTTCTCAAGACTGCCTGGCTTAAAAAACGAGATCGCATTGTAGGGTGAGACTAGCGATCGTGCATCATAATTTGATCACCTACAAATTAAAAACATCGATAAAGATTTGTCTTATCAGATCAACTTTAGCGTTCTCTTTGGCTGCTTTTTTATAAACCAGCGATAAATCAAACTGGTAGCTTAGCGAGCCTGGTTGAATGATTCTAACATCGCCTAGATTAAGCTCCCGCTGAATTGTGCTCTGTGGTAAATAACCTATGTAACGGCCTGATAAGATCATCGCTTTGCGCGTATCAAATTGATAGGCTTTGGCGGCCAGGTTGAGCTTGGTTAATTGCTCCCGGCCTCTGGCATCAATATCGATACCCGGATGAATTGCGGGTGCTGCTGCGAGCGTTTCAGGGCCGATTTCATGATCCACCTGATTAAAAAATACATGGCTTTTAGCGCAGCACAGGTAAATGGGCTCACTGAACAGTGTTTGGTAATGCAGACCTTCAACGGGCTTATAGTTTGGGAATAAACCAACATGGGCTTTATCCTTAAGTAACTGCTTTTCAATGCTGGCAATAGAGTCGGTATCTAACACCAGGTGCAAGTCAGGCGCCCGATCATTCACTTTCTCGACCACTTTGGCCATTTTTTCCTGCTTGGCCTCATCCAGCGGGTCAGAGCACAATATCACCAGCTCGCCACTTAATATTTTTCCCAGGCCACCAACAAACAAAGAAAAATCATAAAGCGAGTCAAACAAATCCAGTATCGCATGATAAACCGCCTGGCCATCTTTGGTAAGCGAAAAACCACCCCGCCCACGCAAGCAAAGCTTGAGCTTCATCCGCGCTTCAAGATTGGACATATGCACGCTAATGGTTGAGCGAGTTACACCCAGTTCGTTTTCAGCCGCTGCAAAACCGCCGTTTTCGACCACCACTTTGAAAACACGCAAAAGCCGTAAATCGTATTCAGTAATGCTTTTTGGAATAATAGATTGTGCTTGCAATGTTTTACCGTCATAAAACTTATAGTGTAATGTTTAATATTTAAACCTGTTTCAATTTGATATTCAATAGCAGTATTGATAATTTATGCTCTTGAGACAAACATGCACCAATTAAACGATCCCCAGTTACTAAAAAACTATTCTTATATCAACGGCAGCTGGCATAGCAGCGCCAGTGATATTGCGGTAAACAATCCCGCTACAGGCAAATTAGTTGCCATGGTGAGTAATGCCGGAACTACTGAGACCGAACTGGCCGTGAAAGCCGCAAAAGATGCTTTTAGAGCATGGGTGGATTAGATAAATAGCCTTTTGCAGTAGCCGTTTTCCCCAATATTCAAGTTTAAAGTGAGAAATAAAATGACACAAACAAATGCGCAATTACAGGCACGTAAAACAAAGATTATAGCCCGCGGTCAGGGCAATATTTATCCTGTGTATGTAGAACAGGCCAAAAATGCTGAGCTTTGGGATGTAGAAGGCAATCGTTTTATAGATTTTGGCACAGGCATAGCCGTATGTAATACCGGCCATAGCCACCCGAAAGTGGTAGCAGCGGTAAAAAAACAAGTCGAAAAATTTAGCCATACCTGTGTAATGGTAAACCCTTACGAGGTTGCGGTAGAGCTGGCAGAAAAACTAACGCAGCTTGCACCCGGGAATAGCGACAAAAAGGCCATTTTTGTCTCAACAGGGGCAGAAGCGGTAGAGAACTGTGTGAAAATAGCACGTGCCCATACAGGTCGTCGCGGCGTGATCGCGTTTAACGGCGGGTTTCATGGCCGCACTAATATGACGATGGCGCTAACGGGAAAGATTACCCCGTATAAAAACTTATTTGGTCCGTTTCCCGGCGACATTTTTCATGCGCCATTTCCAATTGAACTGCATGATATTTCAGTAAAGGACTCGTTGACTGCGCTGGATTATTTGTTCAAAGCAGATATTGCGCCTACCGACGTTGCTGCCATCCTGGTTGAGCCAGTACAGGGCGAGGGTGGTTTTTATCAAGCACCCGCAGAGTTTTTACAAGCCTTACGCACACTATGTGACACGCACGGTATCGTTCTAATTGCCGATGAAATTCAAACCGGCTTTGGCCGCACGGGAAAAATGTTCAGTTTCGAGCATGCTGGCGTTGAAGCAGACTTGATGACGATGGCTAAAGGAATTGCTGGCGGATTTCCTATTGCTGCAGTCGTGGGCAAAAGTGAAATAATGGATGCCCCCCTGCCGGGCGGTTTAGGCGGCACCTACGGTGGCTCACCTGTTGCGTGTGCGGCTGCGCTCGCGGTACTTGAAGTAATAAAAGAAGAAAGCCTTGTTGAGCGCGCCAGGCAAATTGGCACACTATTTAGCGAACGTTTATCGGCACTGCAAGCCAGGCACCCGAGCCTTATCAGTGATGTAAGAAACCAGGGCGCAATGATTGCTATTGAATTAATGATAGATGGCGATGTTGAAAATGCTAACACGGAACTAACTCAGGCAATCATCGGTAAAGCGGCGGAGTACGGTTTGGTGTTATTAGCCTGTGGTTTTTACGGAAACGTTATTCGGTTTTTGCCAGCATTAACCATGCCTGATGACATCGCTAACGAAGGTTTGGATAAATTTGAGCAATTGTTTGCTGATTTAGTTTAGGTAGCGAACAAACACCCTATACCCTGTACAACTGAGGAACTTTGGATAATCAAGCGTTAGCCTTTTATTAAATTAATAATTAATTAAGCTGCTTTGAGCATCGTTCCAGGCGGTATGCCTCCAACTCACTGAATGCGGGCATTCGTTGTTGTACCACAGGGCCTCGAATCAGGCTCGGCGTTAATATCGCCGAGCCTGGTGCAAGAAATAAAGCGCCCGGGAAAGTAAACAGAGCCTAGTAACGATAGTGCTCCGGCTTATAAGGACCTTCCACTGCAACGCTGATGTAGCTTGCCTGTTCTGCGCTCAGGGTTGTCAGGTTCGCACCGATACGGCCCAGGTGCAATCTTGCTACTTCCTCATCAAGGTGCTTGGGCAAAATGTACACTTCGTTCTGGTATTCGTCCGGTTTGCCCCACAGCTCCATTTGTGCCAACACCTGGTTGGTGAAACTGTTGGACATCACGAAACTTGGGTGCCCCGTAGCACAACCCAAATTCACCAGGCGGCCTTCAGCCAGCAGTATAATTTTATTCCCGCTCGGCAGGGTGATGTGATCAACCTGTGGTTTGATGTTGTCCCACTCCAGCGCCTTCATACCGGCCACATCAATTTCATTGTCAAAGTGGCCAATGTTGCACACGATGGCTTCGTGACGCATCTGTAGCATGTGGTCCTTTGTAATCACGTTAAAATTCCCGGTCGCAGTCACGAAAATATCTGCTTGCGAGCAGACATCATCCATTTGTACCACACGAAAGCCTTCCATTGATGCCTGCAGGGCACAGATCGGGTCAATCTCGGTGACCCAGACTGTGGCACCCAACCCGCGCAAGGATTGCGCGCAACCTTTACCGACATCCCCGTAACCCAGCACCAGGCAAACCTTGCCCGCGATCATCACATCAGTGGCGCGCTTAATGCCATCGACCAGCGATTCACGGCAACCGTACAAATTGTCAAACTTAGATTTGGTAACCGAATCGTTGACATTGATGGCTGGAAAAGGCAATTCGCCCGCCGCCTGCATCTGATACAAACGATGTACGCCCGTTGTCGTCTCTTCAGTCACGCCCTGAATATTGGCCAGGCGCACGCTGTACCACTCAGGCTCATTCTTCAGGCGCGCTTTGATGGAATTAAACAGGCAAACTTCTTCTTCGCTGCCGGGATTATCCAGAACGCTAATATCAGTTTGCGCCTCCGTACCCAAAACCAGTAACATGGTAGCATCCCCACCATCATCCAGAATCATATTGGGGGTACCACCGTCATCCCATTCCATGATGCGATGCGTATAAGCCCAGTATTCATCCAGGGTTTCGCCTTTGACTGCAAAAACGGGGATACCCTGATCTGCAATGGCCGCGGCAGCCTGATCCTGTGTCGAATAGATATTGCACGAAGCCCAACGGACTTCAGCACCCAGCGCAACCAGGGTCTCGATCAAGACCGCGGTTTGAATGGTCATGTGCAAAGAGCCGGCAATACGCGCGCCTTTTAGCGGCTTGCTATCGCCGTACTTTTTTTGTAAAGACGCCAGGCCGGGCATTTCTGTCATCGCGATCGAAATTTCTTTGTGGCCCCAGTCCGCCAGTGAAATATCCTGGATAATGTAGTTTTCAGTTGTCATGGTAAGTAGTCGTTAAGTGTTCATCACAAAATTAAAGAGATTTGGCAGCATCACGCAAGAGATCAGCCTTGTCGGTACGCTCCCAGGTGAATTCCAGTTCGGTACGGCCAAAGTGGCCATAAGCAGCAGTATTACGATAAATCGGACGCAATAAATCCAGCATCTGGACGATGCCCTTGGGGCGCAGATCAAAATGTTCGGTAATCAACGCCTCGATCTTGTCATCATCGATGGTCCCGCTTCCATAGGTATCCACCATGATAGATACAGGCTCCGCCACGCCGATGGCATAGGCAATCTGTACCTGGCACTGGCTCGCCAGACCTGCAGCGACAATATTTTTGGCGACATACCGGGTAGCATACGCCGCCGAACGATCGACCTTTGATGGATCTTTGCCGGAAAACGCACCCCCCCCGTGTGGAGCCGCACCACCGTAGGTATCCACGATAATCTTTCGACCGGTTAAACCACAATCACCTACCGGCCCGCCAATCACAAAGCGCCCTGTGGGGTTCACCAGAAAACGGGTTTTATCGGAAATCATATTACCCGGCAGTACCGGTTTGATAATTTCTTCGATCACCGCTTCTTCAAGCATTTTGTGATCCACTTCTTCGCTATGCTGGGTAGATAACACCACGGTTTCAATACCCACCGGCTGGCCATCTTCGTAACGAACCGATACCTGTGATTTCGCATCCGGTCGCAACCAGGTCAAGGCCCCGGATTTACGTACGTCGGCCTGTTTTTTGACCAGGCGATGCGCGTAATCAATCGCAAAAGGCATCAGGGTGTCTGTTTCATCACAGGCATAACCAAACATCAGGCCCTGGTCTCCGGCGCCCTGGTTCAAATCCAGGCCTTCTCCCTCGTTCACCCCCTGCGCGATATCCACAGATTGCTTGTCCAGCGCTACCAGTACCGCGCAGCTTTTGTAATCAAAGCCCATATCACTATGGTTATAACCGATGTCTTTGATCGTGCTTCGCACCACATCCTGATAGTCAATGTTTGCGTCAGAGGTGATCTCGCCGGCGATCACCGCCATGCCGGTGGTCACCATAGTTTCGCAGGCAACGCGCGACGCAGGGTCTTGTGCCAGCAAGGCATCGAGCACCGCATCAGAAATTTGATCGGCTACTTTATCCGGGTGTCCTTCAGATACTGATTCTGAGGTAAATAAGAAATTTCTGGCCATGATGGCTCCTGAATGAATCGTCTAATTAAAATGGTATCTGTGATTACCTGTCGAAGCCTCAACATATAATCACATAAAGAAGTCTTTATATGTTTTGGATGATACCACAAAGTACCCAAAATTGCATTGGAAATGCTTATCCACTTGTCGACTTTAGAGGCTAAAATCTGCGAAGTGCCAGCTACAAACTAATTTCACGGACACAAAGACCGCAGAGGACACGTAGAAAAGCAATATTTATTTGTGCTGCGATCTCTGTTTTTAACTTATACAATCAGAAAATGAACGACCAGAAACAATCCATGATAAAAGGCGTCTTCTCAGGTTATATGATGATGTTGCTGACTGCCGTCATCTGGGGTTTTGCTTTTGTGGCGCAAAAAAGCTCGATGGACTATATGGGGCCGTTTACATTCAATACAGCACGTTTTGTGTTGGGTGCCACGTGCCTGCTGGTGCTGCTGCCAATGTTTAAACCCAGGCACGGTGCGTTGGGAAAATCAGGCTGGTTTAGCGCGACCGGGATGGGTGTATTATTGTTTCTGGGCTCCATCACCCAGCAGATCGGCCTGGTCAGCACTACCGCGGGTAAAGGCGCGTTCATTACCGGACTGTATATCGTTTTCGTGCCACTGATACTCGCCCTGTTTGGCCAGGCTTTATCGCGGCTGGTCTGGATTGCGGTGGCACTGGGTTTGAGCGGCTTATATCTGCTCAGCATGCAGGGCGCGACAATGAAACCGGTCACGGGTGATATGTGGGTACTGGCGTCAGCGGTCTTTTTTGCGCTGCATATCGTTGTCATTGGCCGTGCCTCACTGGAACACGATGCGCTGCGTCTTTCAATTGTTCAATTTTATGTCTGTGCTCTGCTGAGCATGGTCGGCATGCTGATTTGGGAAACGCCCAGCCTGCAAGCCATTTCGGACGGTAGCATTGAAATTTTATATGCCGGAGTGTTATCGGTTGGCATCGCCTATACCCTGCAGGTTTTTGCGCAGATACGCATTCCACCACACGCAGCAGCACTGGTTTTGTCGCTGGAAACTGTATTTGGCGCCATTGGCGGCGTGTGGTTGCTGGGCGAGGAAATGACCACGCGTATGCTGATTGGCGCGGGGCTGATGATGGCCGCGATTATCGTGGCGCAGTTCAAGCGTTCTGTAGACAGTGATGTTTAACACAGAGAGCAAAGAGATTATTTTTCTCTGTGTACTCTATGATATCTGTGTTCAAATTAAGATTTTAGGGCACTCAATACCACGCCTCAGCTAGGATATTTTTAACCCGGCCTCCCAGATCGGCGTGCAGCGATAATGCATCGGCGGCAATCGACCCAGCTGAACCCAGGGTTTGTCCGGGCCATGATAATCAGATCCCTGCGAAGCGGGAAATCCGAAATCCAGGGCGTGTTGCGCCATGGTCTGGTTTTCATCCTTGCTGTGGCAACCGGACACCACCTCAATACCATCTGCACCCAGCGTCTTTAGTTCTTTAAACAGGCTACGCAGCTTCGTGCGGCTTAAATTGTAGCGTGCGGGATGAGCCAGAACGGCTACGCCGCTGGATTGATGAATAAGATTTATGCCGGCCTCCAGGCTCATCCACTCGCCGCGTACATGACCCGGCTTTCCTTTAACCAAAAAGCGTTTGAACACCTGGCGGAAATCTTTGGCATGCCCCTGTTCTACCAGGTGACGCGCAAAATGCGAGCGGCCGATCAGGTCCGTTCTGGCCATCTTGCGGGCGCCATCCAGCGCATTTTCAACACCAATATCTTCCAGCTTTCGGGCAATTTCTTTGGCACGCCAGCGCCGAAAATCAAGCACCTTTTGCAGCGCAATAGTCAGATCAGAGTTGCTTGTATCGATATTCAGCCCAAGCAAATGCAAGGTGCGCCCGGACCACATGACGGACAACTCGATTCCGGGAATAAGCTTGATATCGTTTTTGTCCGCAGCGAGCTGCGCTTCTGCAATGCCCGCAACACAATCATGATCGGTTAAAGCCAGCGCCGTGACACCCGCCTTCGAGGCCTGCAATACCAGATCTGCAGGAGATAAAGTGCCATCAGAAGCAGTCGAATGCGTATGTAAATCAATCACGGTGAGACTCGACAACTACACCTTAAACGCGCAATTCGAAAACAGACTTTAGGCGCATTATGTTGATGAGTTGCAGCACCTGTACGCTGGCACCGCGCAATTTTATTTTCTGATCTGTCGCCAGATTACGATTGCCCCAATGAATCAGGAATGCCAGGCCGGCACTGTCAACCCTGGTGGCAGCACTCAAATCAAGCTCCATTTCGGATGAAGCTGATTCAGGTACCGCTTCGAGCAACGCCGGTACGCTCTGAAAATCGATGACGCCAAAGAACGCCAGACCCGTTTCAGTCTTCTCCACACGAGATAATGATGACGCTTTAGACATGACCTTAACCGCTGGTTTTAGCGTTGATCGAATCGATCAGGGAATCGATGCCTTTAGCCGCAATGATCTGGCCGTAGGAGCTGCGGTACGTAGTGACCAACGATATCCCGGCAGCAGAAATATTATAGATACGCCACGCACCATCATGATCCAGAAACATGGAAAACGACAGAGGAATCGGCTCAGAACCATCGCCCAGATTACCGTTCGCATTTACCACTGCACGCTTGTTGCTCGCGCCTTTATAGATTGGCGCATCAAGCTCAAGCGCCTCTCGACCGGTATACTTAAACATGGTGGTTGAATAGGTTCGCACCATTAGCCTTTTAAAAGCCTCGGTAAACCGCAGCTTCTGATCATCGTCAACGCGGCGCCAGTTTTTACCCAGAACCAGCTGCGCCATTTTGGCGAAATCCCAGTTGTCGTCTATCGCGCGTTCCGCAAAATCATATAGCTTATTCTTATCCGCCTCAAACTCAGCCCGGCGATTGGTAAATTCCATAATCAGCTCATCGAGCGAGGCTTGCAAGGCCTGCTGTGGATCACTTTGCGCCAGCGCAAAAGGTGATATAAATACGCACAGCGCCAATACTAGTGTTCGAAATAATGTAATTTTCATAGTCCGATATCTGGATCTCGTTAAATTAGTGCGATTGCCGGCCAGGCTTAGCTTACTCTGAATCACTTTCCGGGCCGCTGAACATAAACCGGCCAATCAGGTTCTCAAGCTGTATGGTCGATTGGGTCAATTCAATTTCATCACCATCAGCCAGGTACTCGAAATCGCCCCCGGGTAACAGCCCGACAAACTGGGCACCGAGCAGACCGGAGGTTAATATAGCCGCAGAAGTATCGATCGGTAGTTCACTGTAGGTAGCTTCAATGGTCATGGTAACACGGGCACTGTATAACTCGGTATCCAGTTCTATCGCGGTCACGCGCCCGATACGCACGCCACCAATTGACACTGGCGCCCTCACATTGAGCCCACCAATATTCTCAAAATTTGCCGTTAAATCGTAGGAATCGGTGTTTCCGAATGTGGCGTTGCCCACCTGTATCGCCAGCACGGCCAACGCGGCCAGGCCAAGCAACACAAACAATCCGACAATAAATTCCAGAGCTTTTGAAAACATAGTGTTCTACCTTAAATTAACATTCGAGTGACTGCATTAGACTTCATTCGCTAAGCAGGGCCGGCAAACATGAGTGAAGTCAGCAAATAATCCAATGCCAGAATGCACAATGAAGAATTCACTACGGTGCGCGTCGTGGCCCGGCTCACGCCCTCTGAAGTTGGCTTTGCATAATAACCCTCAAACAGAGCGATACCAGTCACTACGACCCCAAAAATAGCGCTTTTTACTACGCCATTTAGAATATCTTCGCCAAAATCGACCCCGGCCTCCATCGTAGACCAGAAGATGCCGTGATCAATTCCAAATTGCCCCACTCCAACCAGCCAACTACCATAAATCCCCACGACGCTAAACATTGCTGCCAATAAGGGCATAGAAATTATACCCGCCCAGAAACGGGGCCCGATCACGCGCTCGTACGGATTAACTGCCATCATTTCCATCGCCGCCAATTGTTCGGTAGCCCGCATCAAGCCAATTTCTGCGGTCAACGCGGAACCGGCACGCCCGGCAAACAGCAAGGCGGTCACCACCGGACCCAATTCCCGGGACAGCGTCAACGCCACCCCCAGGCCGAGTGCGGATTCCGCTTTATACGCGGACAATTGAATATACCCCTGCAGGCCCAGCACCATACCGACAAAAAAACCGGCGATCACGATGATCACCATCGACAGCACACCCACCGAGTACAGTTGCTGAATAATTAGTCGAGGGCGGCGCAATACCGCCAGCATACCGAGAAAACTCGGCAGCAGAAACCCGGCACCCTTACCCGCCCAACGCACCATACCGACGGTGCGAGCGCCCAGTTCACCTATTGTTCTAATCATGGCGTAAATCATCGGCATAGGGATTAGCCGGGTACTGATACGGTACCGGACCATCGGGCAAACCCTGAATAAACTGCCGCACCATCGGATCTTCACTATTCTGTATTTCTGACGCAGTGCCATGCCCGAGCACATTTTGATCGCCGAGGATATACACATAGTCTGCAATACTCAGACCTTCCTGTACATCATGCGTCACCACCACCGAGGTCAGGCTCAATGCGTCATTGAGTTCACGAATTAATTTGACAATCACACCCATCGAAATGGGATCCAGCCCCACAAAGGGTTCATCATACATCACAAGTCTCGGATCCAGTGCGATGGCACGCGCCAGCGCGACCCGGCGCGCCATGCCGCCCGATAATTCAGCTGGCTGTAACTCAGCCGCACCACGCAAACCAACCAGCTCCAGCTTCATTTTAACGATAATCCGGATAATCTCTTCCGGCAATGCGGTTTGTTCGCGCAAGGGAAAGGCAATGTTTTCGAAGGTGTCTAAATCGGTTAGCAGCGCGCTATTTTGAAACAACATGCCCATTTCACGGCGCAGCGCATACAAATTTTTGCCGCGCGCTTTATCCACACGCCTGCCTGCAAAATTAATACTTCCCCGTTTGGGCTTTAAGCGTCCACCGATCAATCCCAGCAAAGTTGATTTACCACAGCCGCTCGGCCCCATGATCGCCGTCACTTTGCCGCGCGGTATGATCAGCGACATTCCCTTGAAAATCAGCTCCCGGCTGAAACCAAATTCGAGATTCTCGATGGTGATCAGAGCATCTTCTGCGCTGGAATTATTTGTGGTCCTTGCGTTCATTACTTATTCCGAAATGGAACAACGATTCTATGAAAATTGGCTGAGCAAAAGATGAATAGCATTCGAATAAATACGACAGCCCCGGTCAGCTGTCATTTAGCAGGGTATTGTAACGTAATTCCGACTAACCGGAACAGATGTTATCAAGGGAAAGACATTTGCGGACCGGTTCAATCTTCGGCGTCCAGACCCAGCATCAGCTTGTTTATTTGTGCCAGCGGTACACCTAAATTGGACCCACCGTACTCGGGCAGTATAGCCGCATTAACGGCAACCAGCTCACCGGCTGAGGTCAGAACCGGGCCGCCTGAACCACCCTTGGTCGTATCCGCATCATAGGCTATGGCGTCTATGCTGACCTGCCCGACAATTCCCCGGCTCGCCAGAGGTTGAATAAGGTTTTTCTCGGCCAGCGCCCGGGCGATTGACCAGAAATCCAGGCCTTCTTCTGTAATTCGATCGATGAATTGCTGGCTGCTTCTCGCTACCAATGCGCGCAATCCGGTGGGGTAACCCAGTACAAACACCTCATCTCCGGGGCTCGGCTGCTGGCTTGAGATAACGATGTGTGGAATGTCGTCGGTTACCCCGGAGCACCTTAAGATAGCCAGATCCGCATCGCTACTGAGCTTCTCCTGCACGACGTCAAACGGTTCTTTTATGCCAGGCAGATAACCAATAAATTTTTCAAGCACCGGCTCAATATCATTGCCTTGCATTACCTCCAGAGCCGGGTCCTCGCCCCAGGGGCGAGCCACATGCCGGTTGGTCATCAAACGCCCGGATGATGAAATCACAAAAGCCGTACCACTAAATTGATTGGACGCCACCGGGCCTTCTCCGTCAAAAGACATGACCGGCCGACCATCAAGCGTTAATATCGGGCCTCCCGCCTCAGAAATCACATAGCGCATTTTCCGACCGGTTTCACGCTCCTGGTAAACCCATGCGCCCTGTAGAAACACGATCGCACGTGAGGCTTCGGTTACAACACGCTGCGCCGCGCCGGACTTAAGCTCCAGCGCCGTGACACGCTGCCTGGCCTCGGACAGGCCGGAACTGATAAGCAGGCTAAGATCATTGAGCTCATTTCGTGAGATAAATTCAGCCTGTTGTTTTCTCACCCAGTCGGTGGCCGAACTGAGTTCCGCCAATTGGGCGGCCAGATTTTGTTCCGTGATTCGGCTGGTATTCCATTGCATCAGGACCAGACCCGCCAGTACCGCCAGAATAGCGATAACGGATAACCTGAATATCAGCCCGCTGCGGACGGAAATATCCGTTACCATGTTGACCGGCAATCGTACGGCAAACCCGGCCCAGCCCGTCGATTCAAAGCGGGTACGTTTTACGCAATCAGTAAACAGGCCACCCAGCTCGACTTCATTGCCACCGGTCGCTGAAGCGAACCCGTATTTGAGCAACAACGGAGGTTCTTCAATTTCTATAATATCCCCGCGACTCAGGACCGCACTCAAAACCAGCGCGCCATTCAGGCGTATGGCGGCCTCGCGATTACTTTCGAGTTCAAAGCCTCCTTCGGCGGGGTGAAAACGAGCCAGCGTCTCGCGTGCGTCTGGTTCTGTGGCATCTTCACTAATCACCGCGCCCTGTACCGGATCCAGCTTCAGGTGATAAGTTTGATCTTCTTCCAGCCTGAAGATTTTACCGCGATGAACACCAGACAGACAGGTGAGTGCCGGAATATCCTTACTACCGGACGTATTCCCGGAACGCTCCTCTTGTTTGCTTGTTGCACTCAACATATTTATTCATGGCTTATGTAACCATTTGAGTGGATTTCCCGCAATAGGTTCAGTGGCCCAAACCTGCTTGTGCAGGCAATATAGCTTTAGTCCTGAACGCGCACCGCCAGCACATCGCACTTTGCGATATGCAATACACCGGTCGCCGTAGAACCCAGCAATAAGCCAAAGCCATGCCGCCCATGACTTCCAAGGACAATTAGATCGGCCTCGATCTCAGCAGCGTAGTCGATGATCACCCCTTTGGGTGGGCCGTGCCCGATGTGCGTGTTCTGGAACTTGATACCCAGCCTCGCCACACAGGCATCCATGTCCTCCTTTGCCTTTTCATTTAGACGCTCTTCAATGTTCGGCAGCATTGCCAGACCACCTTCAAGTTGCATGCTGGGGTAATAGTCCACCACATGCACCAGGCTGAGTTGTGCACCGTATTTTTGTGCCACTTCAACCGCGCGCCTTTCCGCGCGCTCAGCCTCAGGGGAAAAATCACTTGCCAGAAGAATATTTTTATACATCGTTATGCCTCCTTAGTTAGCATCGGTTTAATTGATAAAGCCTTTTCAAGCTTTATAGTATGCCTGATAATTAAGCAGTATATGCTGATGCAGGTCAATTATTTCTTGAATGAAGAATCAGGAGCCTGCCGGATTTAACCTCTTTCGTTCAAAACGCCTAAGCCCGACAGACGCCTAAGCGAGGCCCATCAGTTCGGTCAGTGTTCGCGCTTCCATCGCCCGATGAACGCTTTGCTTCGCTGGTTCAAAAAACAGGCCGGCCCGGATATTCTTCTCGATGGATGGCCGAAGCCGATGCAACACGGATTTTATATCGCGTAAGCTTTGACAGGGCAGGAAAACCACCTGATAGTCAGCGGGTAAACTGGGCGCATCTGATTGGCGCGGATCCCAGACAAGGCCCGCTCCACATGTTTGTGCAAGAGATTTTTGTGTTTGAATATCCAGTGTTTTACTATAAATATTAATCACATAACACGCTGAAATTGCGGAATAAGCCGCCATTCGTTCCGGCGTCGAATTGTCATCTACATTGACCACAATGCAGGCGATATTTTGTGCCAGAGGCGCAAGCGCGGATAACGCGGTTTTTATATCCTGCGCATCTGTCAGCGGCGGCCACTCGATGATGAGTTCAAAGCGATCATCCATCTCAGACGCAATCTCGGCAATCTTCGCCTCGGGCCCGAACCAGCTCGCGCAGGAAAGATACACGGCCCCAAAATCGTTCATAAAATAGGCCAGACGCCATTCTTCCGGACAGTTTTCAGGATAATACTGATCGTCCCACAGCGGGTTTTCAAATCCCATGGTACTGCAAACGCACCGCGCGCACGAAGACAGAAAAGGCGGATTATCGAGACTCATTTTTCTGCGCACATGTAATGCAAAATGGTGCAGCAGGGTCAAGCATCAAACGCCCGTGCGCAATTTCTTCTCCACAGTCCTCACAATAGCCGTAATCACCCTCAGCCATATTTTTGAGCGCGGCATCCAGGCGGCTAATCTCAATTTTGCGTCGGCGCTGTGCTTCCTGGTTCATCGCCTGAGATTGCATCGCGTCCATCCGGGATAAACGCCCTACACGGGTTTGGTCCAGAACAACCGTATCACAGCCAGCTTCTGCCTGCGCCTGAAGAGCCTGTAATTCTTTTATCCTGCTTTGAGTTTGAATTTTGAGTTTTGTAGTTTGCATGCTGGAAGTTTACATGAGTGCAAAACGGCTCCGGTCTATTTTCCATGACTAAAAGAGACCTAAAGCCACGGCTCCCGTCTACACCCGGGCAATGGAAGCGGGGTTTCAAGCCCGCCAAATTCACTCACAAGCGACCCCCTGCACGGAATAAACCAATCGCCAGGAATACTTTACGGTAGAATTCGCGGCATGCCTTCAGTCCAAGCCCCCAGCCAGACCAGCAGCGAGCTATATCGGCGTTTACTGCGCTACGTTTTACCTTATAAGTGGGTATTTGTCGTTGCTATAATTGGCATGTTTGTGGTTGCCCTGGGTGAGACTGCCTTTGTGGCACTACTTAAGCCGATCATGGATGATGGTTTTGTCAACCGGGATCAGTTTTTGATTAAATGGTTGCCATTGGCGTTGGTGATAGTGATGTTCCTACGCGGCCTGGGCCAGTTTGTTGATACCTACACCATGGCCTGGATCGGGCGGCGAATTGTGTATGACTTGCGTACCCAGCTATTTGATCGTCATTTACACCTGCCCGAATCGTATTTCGACACCCATCCGACCGCGAATCTTGTCTCACAACTTGTGTTCGACTGCGAGCAAGTTTCCAAAGCCAGCACCCAGGCTATTCGCGTTCTGGTACGCGACAGCATTAATATTATCCTGCTGTTGATCTGGATGTCTTATCTCAGCTGGAAAACAACACTAGCCCTGTTACTCATCGTACCCGTCGCCTGGGTGATTATTCGATTCTCGAGCAAAAAATTAAGAAAAGCCAGCAGCGAACTACAACGCACGGTCGGTCGTATTACGCAGGTGGCTGGCGAGGCATTGACAGGGCACGAACTGGTCAAGGCCTTTAACGGCTTTGACCAACAAAAACACCTGTTTGATCTGAGCAATAACCGTAACCGGCAACAGTTCATGAAACGCATCATGGTGGTCGCGATCAGCGTACCGCTGATCATTTTTGTCGCCGGCCTCGCGCTGGCCATGATTGTCTGGTATGCCCTGCAACAAACGGGCGAAAGCCAGGTAAGCGCCGGAACCTTCATTTCCTATATATCGGCAACCGTCATGCTGATGCAACCGATTCGCCGTTTATCACGCCTCAACGAGGTGATACAAACCGGCCTGGCTGCATCTGAATCTATTTTCAGCACCCTGGATCTAGAGCCCGAGCAGGATTCGGGTTCGCGCCTTCTGGATGTACCGGTATCCGGCAGCTTAACGTTTGAACAGGTTTCATTTAGCTATGCCGGTGGCGAACAGCCCGCGCTGGCGGACATCAGTTTTGAAGTACCTGCGCGCTCCAAGGTTGCATTGGTGGGTGCATCGGGCAGCGGAAAATCGACGGTAGTAAAACTGCTGATGGGCCTGTATCGCGCCAACATCGGCTCGATCAAAATCGATGGGCAGGAAATAGATGAGTTAAGCCTCACTTCACTGCGCGAAGCCATCGCCTTCGTACCGCAAAAATCGGTGTTATTTAACGACAGCCTGCAGGAGAATGTTCGCTATGGCTCAGCGGAACTCGACCCGACACGCTTTGCTGAGGTCATCGATGCTGCGCTGTTAACGCAAGTCGTGGAGTCCCACCCCGATGGCGTTGACCAGAATATCGGTGAAAATGGTGACCGGCTTTCCGGAGGGCAGCAACAACGCATCGCCATTGCTCGCGCCTTGTATAAAGATGCCCCGATACTCATTCTGGATGAAGCCACCTCGTCGCTCGACTCCGAAGCTGAAAACAAAATCCAGACCGCCATTGATGCTCTGCTGCAGAACCGTACAGCGATGATCATCGCGCACCGCTTGTCGACTATTCGCAATGCCGACCTGATCCTGGTGTTTGACCAGGGTCGTATCGTAGAGCAGGGATCACACGCCTCACTGCTCGAAAAGAAAGGCGTGTATGCCAATCTGGTTAAAGCGCAGGAATACAGGCAAGACACGGATACCAGCGGGAGCACCTGACCGTGCAAGCGTTCATTCGTGCGCAGTGGAATAAACGCGGGATTTGGGCCTGGCTCTGGCTGCCGCTGAGCCTGCTGGTATGTGCACTAGCGTCTCTTAAACGAAAAGCGTATGAAGAAGGCCTGTTTACAGCAAGCCGGGTAAACGCCCCAGTGATCGTGATTGGCAATCTAAGCGTAGGCGGGACTGGCAAAACACCCCTGGTAGCTCACATTGCACAATTACTAGACAAACAGGGCTATCAACCCGGCATTATTAGTCGAGGTTATAAAGGTTCTGCGCGTCGTTGGCCGCAAAATGTCACACCCGAAAGTAATCCGCAAAAGGTAGGCGATGAGCCGGTGATGCTTGCCGGCCTGACGGGTTGCCCGGTTGTAGCTGGCCCCGATCGTATACGATCTGCGCAACAGCTAATCGATCAAAACAAATGCGATGTCATTCTCAGTGATGACGGCTTTCAGCATTTAAAACTCGTGCGCGACATTAACATACTGGTATTCGATGCAGCGTTAAATGACGGACTGGGCAATCGCTGGTGCCTGCCATCGGGGCCTCTTCGGGAACCGGCCGGTGCTCGCCGGGCGGCCGATATGCAGGTCTTCCACGAAAATGTTCCGGGATCAACCAGGGGGGCGACCTACGCGATGACACTAATACCCGGAGAGATTTACGCACTGAATGATAATACAATCGCTAGCATGGACTTGCTCAAACAACAGCCATTACATGCTGTTGCAGGAATAGGTAATCCGGGACGCTTTTTTGAAAGTGCGCGCGGCTTAGGTTTAAACATTCTGGAACAGTCTTTTGATGACCATCATGTATTTACCACAAAAGACCTTGCTTTCGATGACGAATATGATGTCATCACAACGCAAAAAGATGCGATAAAATTAGCGAACATTGAAACCCGTAGAGCAATATGGGTTTTACCGGTTCAAGCCGATCCGGGCACACGCTTTGATGCTGATTTACTGGACAAACTGAGGACGCTCTAAAGACTATGGCCGAATTTACCGTCATCATTCCCGCCCGCTATGGCGCCAGCAGGCTACCGGGTAAGCCCATGCTTGATCTTGCCGGAATACCGGTTGTACAGCACGTCATCAATCGCGCACACGACAGCGGGGCGACGCGCGTCATTGTCGCCACGGATGACGCGCGCATCAAAAACGTAGCGCTAAACGCCGGCGCAGAAGCCGTCATGACGCGTGCGGACCACCCGTCCGGAACCGATAGAATTGCGGAAACCGCACAGATACTTTCCCTGCCCGACGAAGAAATTATTATTAATGTGCAGGGTGATGAGCCCGATATGCCGCCAGAACTCATCCGCCAAATGGCCGATTCGCTTGCCGACCGGCCCGAGATTTCGATGTGTACTGCCTGCACCCCGATCATCCATGCGGATAGCATCAATAATCCCAATGTAGTTAAGGTTGTACGTGATAAAAACGATATTGCGCTGTATTTCAGTCGCGCTCCAATTCCGTTTGAACGAGATGAGGGGGGTGAGTTTGCATATCGACGACATCTGGGTATTTACGCCTACCGCGCAAAATATTTGATTGAGTTTGCCAAAACCCCCGCCTGCGCACTGGAACAAAGCGAAAAACTCGAACAGCTACGAGTTTTGTATCGCGGTGATAAACTGTATTGCCCCGACGCCATTAAATCGCCGGGAATCGGCATTGATACCCAGGCCGATATCGTGCGAGCCCGGGCAGAGTGGCCTAAATAGTGCGCCCGGGCTTCAGCATCGACGTCGTATATTGCGAGCGCGACCAGCAACATTGTGTCACGCTGCAGGTAGAGGAAGGGTGTTCGGCTGCGCAGGCCATTGAACTATCAAACCTGCTGCAGCGCTTTGACTTAAAGATTGAGGGCACGCAAGCGTCTCCCATTGGAATTTTTGGTAAAAAAGTTTCGCCGGATACGGAGTTAAACCACGGTGACCGGCTTGAAATATACCGCCCGCTACTACTGTCGCCCACCGAAGCCAGGCGATTGAGAGCCCGGACTCTGGCAACGTCTTAAGGGCGGCATTAGTGCAATATTCTGGCTCTACAAACTGTTAGAATAACGCCCCTAATTAGCAAGTTATTCTTCCTCTATGCACGTACTCATCACCGGAGGCGCGGGGTTTATCGGCTCTACGCTGGCACACCGTTTGCTGGACCGCGGCGACACCGTCACCGCGATCGATAACCTCAATGATTATTACGAAGTCAGCCTCAAGGAGGCCCGCCTGGCGCGCTTGAGCGAACGAGAAGGGTTTAGCTTCAAACGCATGGACCTGGTTGATGAGGCAGGCCTGAATACCCTCTTCGCCGACAATAAATTTGACGCGGTAATGAACCTCGCCGCGCAAGCCGGGGTGCGCTATTCCATTGACAATCCGGGCACTTACGTCTCTTCAAATCTGGTTGGTTTTGGCTATCTGCTGGAGTGCTGCCGGCATCATAAAATTAAACACCTGGTATTCGCCTCCTCCAGTTCGGTTTACGGCGCCAACACCAAGCTGCCCTTCTCCGAGGATGATCCGGTTGATCACCCCGTATCTTTGTACGCCGCGAGTAAAAAAGCCAACGAATTGATGGCGCATACTTACGCACATCTATACAACGTGCCTTGCACAGGCTTGCGGTTTTTTACGGTATACGGCCCCTGGGGACGTCCCGATATGGCCTTTTTCAAATTCACGCGCATGATGCTGGCAGGTGAATCCATTCCCGTATTCAATAACGGAAACTTGAGCCGCGATTTTACCTATATCGACGATATCGTTGAAGGCGTGATTCGCGTAATTGATCGACCGGCTAGCGCCGATGAGAACTACAATTCGAGTCGGCCAACCCCGGCCACCAGCAGCGCACCGTTCAGAATTTATAATATCGGCAATGGCAGCCGCGTAAAACTGATGGATTACATCGAGACCCTGGAAGATTGCCTGGGTATAAAGGCGAATTACGAGATGTTACCCATGCAGGACGGTGATGTGCATGCCACCAATGCGGATATTACGCGACTGAAAGCAGAATTTGGTTTCGAACCCAAAACCGATGTGAAAACCGGCCTGCAGGCCTTTGTGGACTGGTATCGTGAGTATTATCAGGTTCCGGTGAAGCCATAGGCCAAAAAATAATACGATTTTAAGGCTCCCACAAAGCCAATAAATCACGCGTTGCTTTTGCGTAATCCGCGGCCCGGGTGATTGCAGAAATCATCGCCACTGAACCTACACCGGTTTGCTTCAATATACGGGCGCGTGCGAGATTGATACCGCCTATTGCCACCAGCGGGATTGTGCCATCAAACAGATCAACCCACTGCTTAACCGCCGCCGCACCTTGTGGCACCCAGGGCATTTCTTTGCTGGTGGTGGCGTAAATCGGCCCGAGCGCCAGGTAGCCCGGCTTGATGGCCAGCGCGCGCGCCACTTCTGACCAGCAATGACTAGACAGGCCCAGACGCAGGCCGGCGTCTGCAATCGCCTGCAAATCAGCCGTTTCGATGTCTTCCTGGCCCAGGTGTACGCCGTAGGCACCATGTTTAATCGCAAGCGCCCAGTGATCATTAATAAACAGACGAACTTTTCTCGATGCGCAATACCGCACCGCGTCTAGAATTTGTTGCTCAATATCATCGGACGGGCCTTCTTTGATTCGCAGCTGAATGGTGGTCACGCCTAAGGGCAGCAGTTTTTTGATCCAGTCTACCGAATCCACAACGGGGTAAATACCCAGGTCGCGGGTTCCACAATCGGGAAATATTGGTACAATCGCATCTTCAATACGGCGCTGTTCAGGCACGTAGCGAACATGTGCGGGCATACCATGATGGCGCGCCCAATACGCACTCCCATCCGTCACCGCCACTGCCAGATCAATCGACTGACTTACTGCAGCCCGGGCCATCACTAGAGCATCGGCCATGCGCGCACCCTGATTCAGAAAACAGGCGATTGCAGTAGCCAGGGCGCAACCCGTGCCGCGCACATTCACCCGATTTGGCCATCGGGTGCCCGATAAGGCGTAGTGCTGAGTGGTATCGGCATAAATATCGGTACAAACATCCTCCAATATTTTGCTATGGCCACCCTTGGCGAAAACGGCAGCTGCACCCAGGGATAACAATTCCCGGCTTGCTGCCAGTATCGATTTCGTATCATCGGGTGCAATGCCACTCAATGCTCTCAGTTCGGCGGAATTGGGAGTAATCAGCGTTGCGCGTGGTATCAGCAGCATTTTCAGCGCGACCACGCCGGATTTAGTTAATAAGGCACCACCGCTGCTGGCACCTAACACCGGGTCGAGCACAATACGCACATGCTCTGGTATCAGCGCAGCCACGGTTTGAACGATTTTAGCTGACCCCAGCATACCAATTTTAACCACCGATACATACGTAAAATCAATACACTCTAGTTGCCTGGCGACGTGTTCTGCGCTCATCAAACCTGAATCCAGCACCCGATCATGGCTTTGGGCGGTTACCGCCGTCACCACCGGCAGAACGCTACACCCTATACTTTGAGCGACCTGAATATCGGTACTTAGACCCGCACCACCGGGATCGGTACCCCCGATAATCACGATGGGAGAGTGCGCAGGTGAGCCCACAGAAAGACGGCTCACGCTTTATTATCGTGCCAGAACGGTGTGCCCGGGACAGGGGTGCTGGGCCTGGCTAGATTGCGCGATGGCATCATCCCGCCAGCGTAGGCTTTGCGCCCAGCACTAACCGCATCCGAAAAAGCAGCGGCCATCACTTCGGGGTCTAAAGCCTGCGCCACGGCGGTATTGAGCAGCACGCCGTCAAAACCCAGCTCCATCGCCTGACAGGCATCTGAAGGTTTACCAATACCGGCATCCACCAGTAAATTCACATCCGGCAAACGCGCTCGCAACACTTCCAGCGCATAGGGGTTAATCAGGCCCTTGCCCGTGCCAATCGGTGCACCCCAGGGCATCAGAACTTCGCAGCCCAAATCTTGCAGACGCTGGCATAAAACCAGGTCATCGGTGCAATAGGGAAACACCTTAAAGCCGTCTTGAATTAGCTGCCCGGCCGCCTCTAACAAGCCAAAGGGGTCGGGTTGAAGGTTATAGTCATCTCCAATGACTTCGAGTTTTATCCAGTCGGTCTCGAATAATTCCCGCGACATTTTCGCGAGTGTAACCGCCTCCTGTGCAGTATGACAACCCGCAGTGTTGGGCAGCAATAAGCAGCCCGAAGACTGTATATACTTCCAGAAGTGATCGCCGCTTTTAGAATCTGGAGCTTGCCTGCGTAACGATAGCGTCACCACATCGGCACCCGATGCTCGTATAGAGTCCAGCATAATGCGCGGCGAAGGATACAGCGCTGAACCAATAAATAAACGACTGCGCAGGGTCTTTCCATACACGCTCCAGCTATCCGCCGGGGTTTGATCCGGCGCTATCGGCTTATGCGTCATCATTAACCTCCACTGATGGCCTGCACAATATCAACTTCGTCTCCGTTGCACAGAACCCGTTTTTCATAGTTTGTTTTCGAAACGAATTCCCGATTTACCGCCACGGCAAACATCGCGTCATGCTCGTACCCCCAAACCAGTAGGGCCTGCGCGAGGGTTTGATCAACATCGAGGTTTTGCGGCTGATTATTCACGCTGATTTTGATCACGAATGTAATACCTCAGGAAATTGCATGGTTTGCCCGCCCATCAGAGCCATCGCCTCTTCAACCAGGGTCGGCGCAAACAAAAATCCGTGCCGATATAAGCCGTTGATTTGTATTAGTCTGTTATGTTTTCCCAAACGAGGCAGGTTGTCGTCATAAGCTGGTCTGCAACCCACATCCAGGCTAATAATTTGTGCCTCAGCAAAGCCTTTGTGCAAGCTATACAAGGCGCTCAATAATTCCAGCCCCGAACGCACCGTAACCGGCGTGTCATGCTCACTCTCGATCTGTGTGGCCCCAATTACGAATTGGTGATCAGGCCGGGGGGCAATATACAGGGGATATCTGGGGTGCATCAGGCGCACTACGTGTTTGATATTGACTTCCGGCGCGTACACACGAATCACCTCTCCACGTACCGAGCGCAACGTGTTCTGCGGGCTGCGGGCGCCATTTCCGCGGCAGTCGAACACCCAGTCAAACGCCTGATCAAAGCCGTTTAACACACCATCCTCAGGGGGCGATTCAATAGCCATGTTCTCAAGCCAGGCAACCGCATTCTGATCGAAGTACTGCGCCAATGCTGCGTACAGGTGCTCATTATCCAGCACGGCTTCGTCGGGAAAGTAAGCCGCCTTATCAAAGCTACGCGACAACTCCGGCGCCTGCGCCTCTAGTTCAACGCGATCAAGATGCTGATACGCATCCTCGCCCAGTTTAGCCTCAGCATGCTGCATAAACCTCTGCCAAACACCTTCATCCTGAGCATGCGCGACCACCATGGTACCCGAGTTATTGAAATAAATACCCTGCCCGGTGGCCTCACCAAGCTGCTCCAACCACAACGGCCAAACCGACATCGAACATCGGCCGAGCCTTTCCACCAGGGGTTCACTGCTAACCGCTTCGGTACCCGGTGCAATCATCGCCGCCGCCACCAAACCCGTGCCTTTATGATCGCGCGCCTGTGCATCGAGCAAAGTGATGTCAGCACCCTGCTCGCACAAACGCCAGCCCAGCAAACGCCCGACCAAACCCGCTCCGACAATTGCTACACGCACCCTGAAATACTCGTGACCAGGCTTACCCGGTCTCAGACTGATATAGTTTGCTACCGGTATCCAGAAATTCCCTGGATTTATCTTTCATGCCCTGCATCGCTTCTTCAAGTTCCGGGCTTTGGGTCGCCTCGACCTTCACATCGCCATACAGATCACGAATTTCCCGGGTTATTTTCATCGAACAAAATTTTGGCCCGCACATCGAACAAAAATGCGCCACCTTGGCCGACTCTTTGGGCAATGTCTGGTCGTGAAATTCTCTGGCGGTATCCGGATCCAGCCCAATATTAAACTGATCTTCCCAGCGAAATTCAAAGCGCGCTTTTGACATCGCGTCATCACGAGCCTGCGAAGCAGGGTGCCCTTTGGCCAGATCAGCAGCATGCGCGGCAAGCTTGTAAGTCACGATGCCAATTTTTACATCATCCCGATTGGGCAGGCCCAAATGCTCTTTCGGCGTGACATAACATAGCATCGCCGTACCATACCAGCCAATTTGGGCGGCGCCGATGGCCGAGGTAATGTGATCATAACCCGGCGCAATATCGGTCACCAACGGACCAAGCGTATAAAACGGCGCATTGGCACAATACTTTTCCTGCATTTGCATGTTTTCTTTGATCTTGTGCATCGGTACGTGGCCGGGCCCTTCGATCATAACCTGCACATCATGCTTCCAGGCGACCTGCGTCAGTTCGCCCAGGGTAATCAGTTCAGCAAATTGTGCCTCGTCGTTGGCATCGGCTATGCAACCCGGGCGCAGGCCGTCGCCCAGAGAAAAGGCGACATCGTATTGCTGCATAATTTCGCAGATTTCTTCAAAATGCGTGTAAATAAAACTTTCGGTATGATGCGCCAGACACCATTTGGCAATAATAGAACCCCCGCGAGAAACGATGCCCGTCATACGATTCGCGGTCAGCGGCACATGCGCCAGTCGCACACCGGCATGAATCGTAAAGTAATCCACGCCTTGCTCAGCCTGCTCAATAAGTGTATCGCGAAACAGCTCCCAGCTTAAATCCTCCGCCACACCATTCACTTTTTCCAGCGCCTGATACATGGGCACCGTACCGATGGGCACGGGTGAATTGCGGATGATCCATTCGCGTGTGCCATGGATATTTTTACCAGTAGACAAATCCATCACGGTATCGCCCCCCCAGCGTGTGCTCCAGACCATTTTCTCGACTTCATCATCTATCGATGAACCCAGCGCGGAATTGCCGATATTGGCGTTGATTTTGACCAGGAAATTGCGCCCGATAATCATCGGCTCGGTTTCCGGATGGTTGATATTCGCCGGAATGATAGCCCTCCCCTCAGCTACTTCCTTGCGCACAAATTCAGGCGAGATTTGCTCGGGCACCCCCATGCTGTTGTTGGCGTATTCCCCTGTAGCCGTACGGCCCAGGTTTTCCCGAATGGCAATATATTCCATCTCAGGCGTGATAATTCCCTGCCTTGCATAGTGCATCTGGGTAACGTTTTTACCCGCCAGAGCCCGGCGGGGTTTGGGCTTGTTCGGAAAGCGTTGTGAGACATCCTCCTGCGCCAGGCGCTGGCGGGTAAAATCAGAAGTGAAATTGCCAAGCTGCTCCGAATCTGCTCTATCTTCAATCCATCGCGCGCGCATGGGCGCCAGTCCTTTGTATAAATCGATTTGGGCCTGGCTATCGGTATAAGGCCCAGAGGTGTCATACACCCGGAGCGGCACATTTTGCTCGTACTCCGCCTGTTCGCCCTCACCTTTGACCAACGTTGGCGTTAAAAGAATCTCGCGCATCGCAACCGAGAAATCGCCCTTTGCAGACTCCACATAAATCTTCTTTGAGCCACTAAGCGGTGTGCGCGTAACGCCTTCAACCACAGATTGTGAAACCGCGCTAGGGTGAGGTGTTGCTTCTGACATAGTTCGCTCCTGACAAGTTCGTTAAGATAATCGAGCAGGGCGACAAAACTGAGATTTAAAGCAATCACAAAAACTCTTGCAAGCGCTTAACATGTTCCCTGCGTCGGTACTAACCGCATCAGGTTCAACGGGTATTAATCTCAGCCTGTACAGGCACCCCGACAAATTTGAAAATAGATACTAACACAAGCTGACATCAGCGTAGGTGAATTTGTCGTGGCTACATAACTAATTGCTGGAACCAGGATCATTCGAGCTGGCATTGCGACAGGGAATACCGTAGAAGAATCAGGCTATGATTAATATAGTGTAGATGCCACATGTTCAAACCGCTACAATGCCTGTATTCCTATCTATCACGGACCATATCAAATCGACACCAAAAACCACGCCAGCTGGATACCACCCTCGCTGACCATCACACGATATTTGCATGACTACGCTGCGCGAAAATCGGTTTTTCTGGTCGGCCCCCTATACAGTGGCAAAGCAATGTTTCACGACCCGGTTATATATATTGACGGAGGTGCCCAATTTCGCAGGCAAGACGAAGGGCTGGCAGTGGGCGATGGCGATTCTCACGACGGCATACTCGACGAAAAGCTGAACCCCATTAAGGACTATTCAGATTTGGCCTACGTGCTGGCCAGCCTGCCGGCGCATTTTAATGAGATTTGTTTATACGGCTTTCTAGGCGGGCGCCGTGATCACGAATGGGCGAACCTGGGTGAAGCACATGCTTTCTTAAAGCAACGTCATCAGGCCACACAATTACATTTTGGGTCCCGAATCAGCGGATTTTCAAGCGGGCGATGGCAACTGGAGATCGATGAATCATTTAGCCTGTTGTGTCTGGAAGCGTCGAAAGTAAAACTAGACGGTGAATGTCGCTATCAGTTGAAACAGAAAACAAGTATGGAGCCGCTTTGCTCTCACGGCCTGAGTAACGTAGGGCATGGGGCCGTTATCCTGCAAACCGACAAACCGGTATTTATTATTTACCCGGACCGGACATAACTTTATACGCGGGGCTAAAGAGTACCTCTACAATAGTCTTTTGACGCGCTCAACAATATCTTGTGGCGTGGCGCCATGATTTATGACACCCGCCAATTTACCCTGTTGATCAACGATGTAAATACGTGAGGTATGGTCTATCAGATAGTCTTTTTCATCACGTTCTACCTTTTTGTAATATACACCGTAGCGCGTCGTAACTTCCAGAATGCGCGGCGCGCTTGAGGTCAGACCGGTAATCTCGGGATGAAAATAGGGCGCATAATTTTTGAGTTTTTCGGGCGTATCCCGCTCCGGGTCAAAACTGATAAACAGGCCTTTTATATTGGCTTTACTCTCGAGTAGCTTCATGGCCTGGCCCATTACAGACAGCGACGTCGGACATACGTCGGGGCAATAGGTATAACCAAAATAGATCAGCACGACCCGCCCTTCAAAGTCGTGCAATGATGCCTCGCCATCCGGGCCTTGCAGGGTAAAATCGCCGCCGGTATAGCCCGCATACTCGGCCATAATTTGCTTGTTTTCCAATTGCCATCGATAAGCCTTAGCGCCTCCGTAAGCCGCAAGAAACGCCAGGCTGATCACTATCAGCGCTTTAACCAGCCCTTTCATAATCCTACCCGGCGCATCCATACGGCCGCATCATGAAACGCCACGCCACCACTGGGTTTGGCCGCATCTGCGCCAATCAGTACATTGACGCCTACACCACCTTCAAAGGCATCGCCCGGCCATATCCCTCTGACTTCAAGCACGCCGGGGCGAATTGATTCCCTGACTTCAGCATGGAGCTTGATTGCACCCAGCTGATTACCCAGCTCAACCTGTTGGCCGCTGCTAATGCTGGCCTTTTGTGCATCCAGTGGATGGATCGTTACTACCGGGCGGCGTTCTTTTTTCAGCGCGCACGGAGACTGGGTAAAGCTACTATTCAGGAAATAACGGGCCGGCGGGGTTGTCAGGCGATATGGCCTGTCCTCGCTGGTTTTCAGCGTTACATCCCAATGCCCGGGCCAGGGAGGCATGCCCTCATGATCAACGCCAACCGCAGACCAGTCCGCTTTAAAACGAAACTTTCCATCCGGCCAGTCGAACCCTTCTGCAAACTGCATATCTACGCCAACTGCGCAATCAAGCCATTTCTGATCCAGTAACGCTGAATAATCCGGGTAGCCTGATAGCGCCAATGATTTATCAATCATGCTTTTGGCATCCATCTGAAAGCCCGGCTCGTCCGAACCCAGGCGCCGCCCAAGCTCGCAAATCACCTCGTGGTTTGACCGGCAATTGGCATAGGCTTGAATGACCGGCTCGGAAACCTGTAAATGCACCTGACCATACGAAGTATAAATGTCATGGTGCTCCATACACGTGGTGGCTGGTAGAAGGACATCCGCCATTTTAGCGGTCTCCGTCATGAACTGCTCGTGCACACAAACAAACAGATCTTCGCGGGCCAACCCCTGGTGCACCATTGTTAAATCCGGCGCTACGGCCATCGGATTGGTGTTTTGAATCAGCATGGCTTTGACCGGGGGGCCACCTTTTAAGTCTGCCGGTTGTCCGGCGAGTATTGCGCCAATGCGCGACATATCCAGATCACGGCTATTTCCATTGTCCAGCCCTGTGCCTTCAATGAGCGATTTATTCAGCCTGAAGATCGCGGAAGTCCCGAGCAGAGCACCACCACCCGGGTGCTGCCAGGCGCCGGTTACAGCGGGCAGGCACGCTACGGAGAAGACATTATGAGCGCCATTTCGACTACGTGAGAACCCGATTCCAAGGCGGATAAAACTGCGCTGAGTACGACCGTATAAATCAGCAAACTGTTCAATTTGTTCGATGGTCAGGCCCGTGGTTTCCGCAGCCCAGGCCGGTGTTTTATCGGCCAACTCCTGTTCCAGTCCCTGTGCATCATTTGTAAATCGCGCCAGGTAGTCCCGATCCGCATAACCATCCCGAAACGCGCAATGCATTATGGCCGCAGCCAGCGCACCGTCAGAGCCCGGATTAAGCGCCAGATGAATATCCGCTTTCTTAGCGGTACCTGTCGTTGCCGGATCAATAACCACCAGGGCCGCACCGCGCTCGTGTTGCGCCTGCGCCACCAGCTTCATCAGATTAATCTGCGTGGCTACCGCATTGCAGCCCCAGATAACAATCAAATCACTGTTGCGCATATCACGCGGGTCGGCTCCCCGTACTGCACCCACGCCCGCCGTCCAGCCGGCATAGGCAATCTGAGTGCAGATTGTTTTTAACATGCCCGAATAACCCAGGGCATTTTTCAGGCGGATAATACCATCACGCTGTATCTGCCCCATCGTGCCGGCATAGTAATACGGCCAGACTGACTCGGCGCCAGATTTCTCAGTAGCCTGCTTAAATTCATCCGCAACCCGGGTCAGCGCTTCCTCCCATGAAACGACTTTAAACTCACCGCTGCCTTTTTTCCCCACACGCACCATCGGTTCGCGCAGGCGATCCGGATGGTGAACACGCTCGGCGTATTTCGCTACTTTGGTGCACAGCACACCCTGGGTATAGTTATTACCTTTTGCTCCGCGCACCTTGCCGATGGTGTTCTCATCCAGAATTTCAACTTCAAGCGCGCAGGCAGAAGGGCAGTCGTGGGGGCAAACACTTGCTTTATAGGTACTCATCAGCTAATCCAGCTCTTAATATGAAGTCGGTTAAGGGGGTGTCTCTGTGCTAGAAAATAAAGCTTTCGACTTGCGTTATACAGTCAATAAAAGCCGCTATCGCGGCTCCTTGCCCACGTGGCAAGCCATAAACAGTCAGTCGAACGCCCGCCCGGGTTTCTTACCAAACGCTTTAGCTGTCATCGCCAGAAGGCAAAAGCCCGTAAGCGCGGGCTGCATCAGATTTGCACCTGTTAAGGCAGTCAACCACATCCAGTTTGGACTGTGGTAATGCGTCAGAAAATGCCAATACTAATCGATCAATACTTATTTGATGACCTCAGTCTTCCATCATTTTGCGATTACACAGGCGACGCTCTACCGCCATCACCGCCGCTTCTACGCGAGAATGAACTTCCAGTTTACGCAAAATCGCCTTCACGTGCAGCTTAACGGTACCATCTGAAATATTCAGATTTCTCGCGATCACCTTGTTGCTCTCCCCTTCAGCCAGATGACAGAGAATCTCCATCTCACGCGGCGTCAAACTGCTAAAGGGAGAAGCGGCCACCCTCGACTCAGCAGAGTCTCCGTCTTTCACCAGGTTAGCCAACGCCGAGGTCAGATCCGGGGCGACCACGGTTTTACCTTTTACGATGTCACGTAGCGACGAAATCAACTCGTCGGGCTCCATGTCTTTTAGCAGATAGCCTTTTACCCCGTTGCGCAACGCATCGGATAAATCACGATCATCCGCGCTGGTCGTCAACATGACAACCGGTATTTCATTTCCCAGTTCGTTGAGTTTTTGCAGCACTTCAATGCCATTCATTTCAGGCATGCGTAGATCCAGCAGTATAACGTCCGGCTTGCTCGAGGTGGCCAGTTCGATACCTTCACTGCTATCTCCCGTCGCATCAATCTCGATACCACGTGTTTCCAGTAAACCTACAATACCCTCTCGAAACAAGGCATGATCATCAATTAAAAGAACGCGCACGTTCAAACCTCCGCAATATAACTAAAGTTCGTGTATAAGCTGTCGAGAATGACCTAAGTGGGAGAAAAGGTCAACATAATCCGAGTACCTTCGCCTTTTTCACTTTCAATGCTAAACGTAGCACCGATCTGTTTCGCGCGCTCTTCCATAACTGACAGGCCGATATGCATACCCTCGTGTTCGCGCTCAGGGAGGCTGTCAAAACCAACCCCGTCATCTTCAATCAGCATCATACACTGAGTATCGGACAGCTGGCGCATCAGGATCCGCACTGTTTCCGCCTGTGAATGCTTACAAATATTCTTTAGTGATTCCTGAGCTACGCGAATAATGGCCACTTCGGTTTCTTCCGGCAGCTGGATTTCCTCACACTGGTTCTGAAAAAAAGCTGGTATACCGGATTCGGTTCTAAAGCGAGCCAGTATTTTTTTCATCCCGCTGCTCAGATTTCCGATTTCGATTGGCGCTCTGAACTGACCAATTAAACTGCGCAGTTCCTGATGCGCCAGGTCGACCAGTTTTTCCACGGTCTCCATTTGCGTCCAGACACGAGCTTGCGTTACATCCTGTAGCAAGCCATCCAGTATACGAACCTGAAAACGCAATGAGGCGAGCGTCTGCGCCATAGAGTCATGCAGCTCATGCGCGAATGCGGTACGTTCAGCCATCCGCCCCAGCATCGTAGAGTCCTGCGCCTGTTCCTGCTTTTCCAGAGCCATGCCCAGGTTCAGCCCGATATTTGACAACAATTCACGCGTACTGGCCGAAAATTCAGCAGCGGGTTTATTCATATATAAATGATACTCACCGTACAATCGGCCCTTTACCGACAGGGGAACCACGATACAATTTTTGACAGCTCGCTCGAATTTGCCGCCATCTGACAGACTGGCCAGCAAACTTTCTTCGCCTTCGTTATTGTGTAAATAGGCGTCGGCGTGCTGTGCACCCGACAGCTCCTTAAACGTCCCAAGATATTGGGAGATAAAATCTCTGGCGTCGTAAGTCTTGTTCAGGCCGGAGGTGATATCGTATACCAGCTTCAAGGAGTCGGACTGACGCCGAATGAGCCGTTCTCGATTGCTCAGTTCTTCCTGGCTTTGCCTGGCGAGACTCTGCAACCACTCGGCCAGACGATTGATGTCATCCTCTGTTGCAGAAAACTGCGTATCGCTCAGGGTTAGTCGAGCTGAAAAATCCCCCTCACGAAATCGGGATGCCCAGTCGGTAATTTCCTGCAACGGGTCTTTAAGCGACATATATTTTATTGCTCTCTCTGGTACTTTAATCAACTTGGGTGATGGCGAATTCGACTCTTATAACTGCTTATATTTATATACTCTGGCGTTTAATTCGTTTAATTTCTTGCGCTCTTCATCCGTCGTTTTTCGCTGTGTCATACTATTCAGCAGCGTGGTTACCTGTGTTTGCAGTGACGCCAGATCGATCCTGGACATTAGATCGCGCAAATGGTCCTGACGTTTATCTTCTTCCAGATCAAACTCCCGGGCAGCAAGGTTTTCCAACACCGAATGCTGTGCATTATATCGCAGCCTTTCGAGCAGGCGGGCGGTATTAATCCGCGGGTTCACGTTGATCATGCCAATCAACTGATCCAGTAATTCCAACCAGCTATCCGCGTCGGTGAGCAATTCAAATTCGTTCGCCACTTCAACCAGTTCCGGATATTGCAATAATAGCCTGAGCGAATCGCGCACGTGATGGGAGATCGGCTGTATAGCAACGGCATGAGTTGCACGCTCAGGGTTTAACTCCGGTGCCTGTTCTGGTGCCGGGGAGGATGTACTCTGCTCCTGACGCTGGTCCACCCCTACCAGCTCACTTAAATGCGCATACATCATGGTTTTATAATTGCCCGGTGGCAAGGTCTGCAACAAAGGCCGCGCCAGGCTGGCCAACTTTGCCCGTTGATCCATCTGGCTCAGATCCAGTTCACGCGTCAGGCTATTGAACAAAAAGGCGTCCAGCGACAGAGCTTCTTCCAGGCGACTCAAAAAAGCCTGATGGCCTTCCTGACGTATCAATGAATCCGGGTCTTCTCCATCGGGCATCAGCAAAAATTTAATCTGCCGTCCATCCTCCATAAACGGCAGGGCAATCTGCATCGCACGCCAGGCCGCTTTGCGCCCTGCGCGATCACCGTCGAAACAAAACACCACGCCAGGCGCTGCACGAAACAGCCGCTGTAAATGTACAGGCGTGGTAGCAGTACCCAGGGTTGCGACCGAATTTCGAACTCCGTTTTGCGCCAGACCGACCACATCCATATAACCTTCCACTACCACCGACTCGTCGAGCTTACCCATCTCGCGCCGGGCTTTGTACAGGCCATATAACTCCGAACCTTTATGAAACAGAGGCGTTTCCGGAGAATTTAAATATTTGGGCTCTCCTTTGCCCATCACGCGCCCGCCAAAACCAACCAGCTTACCGCGATGATCTTCAATGGGAAACATAACTCGCCCGCGAAAACGATCATAATAACCGCCCTCATCTTTTTTGATAACCAGCCCGGCTTCTGCCAGCAATGCCAGGCTCTGTGCATCCTTGCCCAGCTCATTGATTAGATTATCCCATCCATCCGGAGCAAAGCCAATGCCGAACTCAACCGCGGTGGCGCCATCCAGGCCCCGGGCTTTTAAATACTCTACCGCCCGGGGGGCATCGGGGTGTTGCTTGAGTTGTAATTGATACCAGCGGTTTGCAGATGCAACCATCTCAAAAAGAGCCGCCTGTTTTTCCCGACTTTTATCATCGGGCCGTGAATCTTTGGGAACCTGCATGCCCGCCTGGGCAGCCAGCACATCCACCGCATCCAGAAACTCCATGTTGTCATAATTCATCAGGAAACTGATCACCGTGCCATGCGCCCCGCAACCAAAACAATGATAAAACTGCTTCGCCGGACTAACATAAAACGACGGTGATTTTTCATTATGAAACGGACAGCAAGCCTTAAATTCACTACCCGCTCGCTGTAACGGCACGCGGTGATCGATCAGCTCAGCGATATCGGATCGCGAAATGAGCTCATCGATAAATTGTTCAGGAATTCTGGCCATCCAGCTCTATAGTTAAAAGAAATCTCAACGAGATTATACGCGAGCGGCCCTCATGTTATTTATTAAACACAGAGGTGACAGAGACTCAATTTCTTTTCTCTGTGCTCTCCGTGACCTCTGTGTTTAAATATGTGCTCTAAATCATACCTTAAGGCCCTACTTTCCCTATGCTCAAAATAAAGCTGCTTTCAGTAGGCGATAAATTGCCCGCCTGGGTGAACGAAGGCACGCGTGAATATATCAATCGTATTCGAGGAAACACCTCTGCGGAGCTAGTCGAAATTCCCGCACAAAAGCGCGGCAAACACGCTGATGTCCCGAGAATTCTGGCACGCGAAAGCGAAGCCATTCTCAAGCAACATACTCCGGGGGCACGCCTGATTTGCCTCGACCGTCAGGGCAGGGCTTATGATTCACTAACCTTCGCCGATAAAATACGCGATTGGCAACAGCTCGGACAAAATATCAGCTTTGTCATCGGCGGGCCGGAAGGTCTTGACACAAATCTATTGGCACGCGCTGATGAAACATGGACTTTATCTAAAATGACTTTTACCCATCATGTGGCGCGAATTATGCTGGCCGAACAACTATACCGGGCCTGGTCGATTACCGAAGGCCTGCCCTATCATCGCTAAGTTCGTGCATATTTTATGAAATTATCTATGCCCTTGATTCTCGGATCTGCTTCGCCACGGCGAAAAGAACTGCTGGCACGCCTGGGGGTTGAATTTAGCGTGATGGCCGCGGATATTGATGAAACACCGCTGCCCGGTGAACTCCCCGGCTTGATGGCCGACCGCCTTGCTGAGGAAAAAGCTCGGGTCATCAGCGATTCGCTGGACCAATCAGCCTGGGTGCTTGGCTTTGACACCACGGTTGCGCTGGATAAACGTATCTTTGGAAAACCCATATCTCGACAGGACGCCATTGACACGCTTAAGCTGCTTTCCGGCAATACGCACCAGGTAATCAGTTCAGTTTGCTTGCTGGGCGCAGGGCAGGCACTCAAGCGTAGTGTTGTTTCACAAGTTCGATTCGGCGCCCTGACAGATCAGCAAATCACCGCATATTGTGATACCAATGAGCCCTATGACAAAGCTGGTAGTTACGGCATTCAGGGCGCAGCGGGCGCCTTCGTCGAGCACATTAACGGTGATTACAGCGCCATTGTCGGCCTGCCACTTTGGGCTACTTCAGAACTTTTACGCACCGCCGCGCAACTAGACAGGTAAAATAAATCCATTCCAATTCCAATGACAAAAATGAATCAGGCACGAAACGAAGAAATACTCATAAACGTTACCCCCCAGGAGACTCGCGTAGCCATTGTTGAAAATGGGATGCTACAAGAATTGCACATCGAGCGCAGCGACGCCAAGGGTATGGTGGGTAACATTTACAAAGGCAAGGTGGTGCGTGTTTTGCCGGGCATGCAAGCCGCGTTTGTCGAAATTGGCCTGGAGCGTACTGCTTTTTTGCACGCACACGATGCCAAACCCATGTTAATCATGGGTGACAGGGAAAACGATCGACCCAAGGACCGCCCGGAAGAAGGCAACAACGAAAAACCCATCAGTGAGCTGGTCAGGGAAGGGCAGGAGATCCTGGTCCAGGTAGTCAACGACCCGCTTGGCAGCAAAGGCGCACGCCTCACCACCGAGATCTCGATTCCCTCGCGTTATCTTGTTTACCTTCCGCACAGCAAGGTAACGGGGATTTCCCAGCGCATAACCGATGAAACAACCCGTGAGGGCTTGCGGTCGATTATTGATACCATCAAACAGCAGAAAAATTGCACTGGAGGGTATATCGCCCGCACTTCCGCCGAAACTGCGCAAGTTGGCGAGATACAACAGGACATGTTAATTCTGTGCCGGTTGTGGGAAAAAGCTTCCGAAAAAGAAAAAAACTGCCGCGCCCCGGCGTTGGTCTATGAGGATTTGCCTCTGGCGCTACGCGCATTGCGGGATTTCGTGCGTAGCTCAGTATCAAAAGTTTTGATTGATTCAAGCGAAACTTACGACAGGGTTCGTGCTCTCGCCGGTGACCTTACGCCTGACGCGGTGCATATTATTGAGCACTATCCCGGCGAACGACCCATTTTTGATTTGTACTCAGTCGAAGACGAAATTGAGCGCGCCCTGCAGCGACGCGTACCGCTTAAATCAGGCGGCCACCTGGTAATCGACCAAACCGAAGCGATGACCACGGTCGATGTGAACACCGGTGGCTTTGTGGGCAAAAAAACTCTGGAAGAAACGGTTTTTAAAACCAACCTGGAGGCCGCGCGGGCGGTTGCCCGTCAATTGAGGTTGCGTAATCTCGGCGGGATTATCATCATCGATTTTATTGACATGCAGCTTAAGTCTCACCAGAACCAGGTCCTGGGCGCGCTTGAACGTGGCCTGGCTAAAGACAGCACCAAAAACAATATGACCGAAATGTCGACTCTGGGCCTCGTCGAAATTACGCGCAAACGCACACGAGAAAGTTTGGGACACCAGCTTACGGAAGACTGCCCGGTATGCGACGGCCGCGGCACGCTGAAAACGGCGCACACCATATGCAACGAAATATTCCGCGAAATATTGCGCGAAGCACGCCAGTATGAAGAAGCAAGCACCTATATGGTGATAGCCTCACAGGATGTAATTGATCGATTACTGGATGAAGAATCAGCCAACCTGGCGGATCTACAGGAATTTATCGGCGCGGCCATTCAATTGCATGTTGAGGCAACATTTTTTCAGGAAAATTACGATATTGTTTTGACTTAACCGGACCCGGGGCTTTAAGGCTTAAAATTCGGGACTGAAGAGCACCCTCATAAACCTCCCCCTTTGAAAAAGGGGGATAGAGGGAGATTTAGAATGACAGGTAAAATGTTAATAGTGATGCATTTTATCTGGCATGCAAATCTCCCCCAACCCCTCTTTGATAAAGAGGGGAGCTTTTACGACAACCTCTGTTAAAAAAAAGGGGGGTATTTGGCGGCTCAACAGTGTCCTGATATGATTCTGCTTGCTACGGTTGAGTAGGGAAGACCTCCTTTACAGTTGAAAGATTTCCACTTCCGGTTTAAATGCCAACCAGGCGAAGGCGAAATGAATGCCGCTTTGCGTCAGGCTTAAGGATTGGCCTTTGAGTTCGCCGGATATAGCCTGGCCCAGCAGGTTCCAGCTTGAGCCGGTTTGCTGATCGACAATCTCGCCATTGCGCGTTTCAAAATCCAGCGTTTTCCCGTTTAAATCACGCTCAAACGCTGTTACGGCCTGGATAGATCGCGAATCTTTGATCGACCTCGAATCGAGCACCGACAACAGGCCATCGCGGCTAAACAGCACCACCGGCGTATCGCCCACGCGGTCATTTACCACGCCTGTTTCTTTGAGCTGTGAGAAAGGATAGAGCTTCTCTGCATCGCCTGAGCGAATATGTATAACGCGTTCCATCGGCGGCAGACGAGGGTCCAGTTTATCGCGAAACAGGAACGGTGTCTGTCCCACATTATCGTATCCGCGATACGGATTATTACCATAAGGGCGGGAATGCCCGGTCTTGCGATTGACAATCTTGCCATCGGGACTGGCTTCAGCAAAATCCGCGAAGCTGACCACGCTGGATGGTATTTGAGTTAAGCTAACCCCGGCATATTCACCAATAATGCCCATACCGATTATTTGCTGCCACCAGCTTTCGGTTTGCCGGTCGTACATCACCATATCGCTCTTACGCAACAAACCAGTCGTGCCAAAATCCAGCACCCGGCCATTCAGGCGCCGATCGAACACCACTGAAGAGTTGCACAATGGGCAAAACGTGACGCTGATCGGTATATCGCCAATCTGGTCGTTGATAATTTCATGATAGATCAATAACTGCAAAGGATAGGCTCGCGCCTCACCGTTAAGTTCAACACGAATCACCGGCTCGCGCGCATCCAGCCATTTCCCCGCCTGCCCCACACTGTCAAACTCAGGGCTATCAATCGATGGGATGCCATCTTTGGGTGGCCCACCCGACATGATCTCACTAAATTCAATAATGGCGTTTTCAAAATCAGTTTCCGGCCACTGAGCTTTTAGAAATTCACTGGCGGATACGCTGAAGCTGATTAATAACAGCCCAAAGGCAACGAAGC